>CAZBOB010000047.1:0-26101 GCA_964492995.1 uncultured Desulfobacteraceae bacterium
CCTCCTGCCGAGCGGAGTCAGGCGGACGGGCCGTAAAAGTTACAAGTGAACTAAAGTTTGAAGTGATCTAAAGCCCGCCCTGGTGCTAATCGTTCATATATTGATTTGACTTATGCACCATTACAAACATGACTTTTTGAGTACAGAGTATTGGTGATCGGTCTGGGCCAGGGTTAAGGAGTCGCCCTCCCATGCCATTGCAAACTCGTCCGCCAGCCAAGCAAGGCGAGGGTCATAAGCGGGCAGATCGCTCCAGCTTTCCATATTAACTTGTCAGAATTCCACAACTTTAGTCACTTTAGATCACTTTAGTCACTTCATACTTAATAAGTTTGGAAACGTTTTGTCACAAAAATCACAAAATATACATTCAGGTGAAAAATGAAAAAAATGAAAAGATTTGCAGTCATCGGTTTGGGGAAATTCGGCTTTTTTGTCGCCAAATCACTCTACGAGGACGGGAATGAAGTTATAGCGATTGATGCTGATCGCAACCGTGTTCAGGCGATTAAAACATTCTGCAGTGAAGCCATCGTAATGGACGCCACTGAAAACGAGCCCCTCAAATCCCTTGGCCTGGAAGTAATGGACGGGGTTATTGTCAGCACCGGAACCAATATCAGCATCAGCATATTAATCAGCCTCCATTTACATGAAATCGGAGTCAAAAAGATTCTGGCAAAGGCACTGGACGAAGATCACGCAAAAATATTGAGCAAGGTCGGCGCCACGGAAATCATCCACCCGGAAAAAGATATGGCAGGCAGGGTGGCCAGAGGGTTGTCCAGGCCCAATATTTTGGATTTTATTCCGTTAGAGGAAGACTACAATCTCGTCCAGGTAGGCCCTCCAAGCGCTTTTATCGGTAAATCCCTGAAAGATCTGAATCTTCGAGCCAACTACAAAGTGTATGTCATTGCGGTTAAAGAACTCGTTCCTGAAAACTTTATTCTTGTTCCTTCGGCAAGTTTTGTTATTAAGGAAAGCGACATTCTTATGATGCTGGGAAAATCAAAGGATATCGAACGAATCGAGAAATTAAAGTAGTCGGGCTTTTTGAAAGACCACGGCCTGAAAGAATATTTTAAAATGAAAACCGACAGTTCATTTTTACAACTTTCCATTTTGACTCTTTTGGGGGGTGCAACAATTATCGGGTTCTATGTGGGTCGCCTGGCGAATCGTATCAATTTGCCCACAATTATCGGTTATATGGCGTTGGGCATCATTCTCGGACCATCCATTCTGAATATTTTTGAACAAGGTGTTATTCAACAGCTATCATTCGTGTCGGAGATTGGATTAGGATTTGTTGCATTTACTATTGGTTCCGAGCTGAGTCTGGCTTCTTTAAAGCGTATGGGTCCCGGCATTGTTTCCATTATTTTTGCGTCATCTTTGATGGCCTTTCTGGTAGTTGCATTTGCAATATATGTGCTCACTCGAGATCTGCCTTTATCAATCATTTTTGGTGCAATGGCGCCGGCCACTGCGCCTGCAGGGACGGTTGCCGTTATTCAGGAATACAAAGCCAAGGGAAGTCTTACAAAGGCGCTTTATGCGGTGGTGGGATTTGACGATGGACTGGCCGTTGTTATTTATGGATTTGCCGTTGCCATTGCAAAGACGCTTCTCATCAGAGAATCTTACCCTGTCACGACAAATATTCTACCTGCGCTTGGGGCTCCTATGGTAGAAATCAGCTTAAGCGTGATCCTTGGCGGAGCCATTGGAATTGTGTTCTCAAGGCTGGTAGCAAAACTTCATAATTCCCGAGATGTTTTGATAATCATTTTCGGAGTTGTTTTGCTCGCCACCGGCCTGTCAATCCGGTGGCATTTGTCTTTTATTCTGACCAATATGATGGTAGGCTTCGTGCTCTCCAACAACCAACCTGAAGCAGTGATACGAAGGGTAAGGACACCCCTTGACCAAATCATGCCGCTGGTGTTTTTGCTGTTCTTTTGTCTTGCCGGCACACACCTGAAGATATCCGCCATTACGACCCTGGGAGGCCTTAGCGTGGCATACATCATCGGCCGATCCGCTGGAAAAATTGGAGGCGCTTATCTCGGGGCTTGTTTGGGCCGGGTTGAGAAAAAAATAAAAAAATATCTGGGGTACGGCCTTCTTTCCCAGGCAGGGGTGGCAATAGGTTTTTCCCTCATCGTCATGAATGAGTTTACTCAACTCTCTGCAAAATATCACCTTACGCACGCAGAAATAATAGGTGCTCATGTGCTGACAACAATCACGGCCACCTGTATTTTTTTTGAGATTATTGGTCCGGTCCTTGTAAAATATGCATTAACAAAGGCAGGGGAAATCTCTATCCAAACAACAGAATAAAGGATCGTGACCCAGAGGGTCTGGCTTTGGTTTCACCCCAGAGGAGCGGAGTCTACCTTAAATGTCGAGTGGAATAATGGAATGATGGAAAAATGGAACATTGGTTATCAAAAAAGGAGTGTTATGAAAAAGTTAAAAAGAACAAACCATATCGGTAAGGTGGCTGATTTTTTGAAAGAATCCAAACCGCGCAATGTTCCCAAGGTAAAAGAACGGGCCGGTGTTAGTGAACTTATCGAGGCATTTGTCCAATCCGATCATTCACGTATCCTTTACGTTGTGGATGACCAGGAAAGGCTTAAAGGAATCATCTCCTTAGGGAATCTGGTCAGGCACTTTTTTTTTCACTACCACGATACGCATATCGATAGTCGACACCTTATCAGCATGGCGGTTTCGGAAACGGCAAAAGACTTTATGCATGAAAATGCTCTCGTTGCGCGGGTTACCGATGAAGTAGAGAATGTTCTCAAGCGTATGATCAAAAACAACGTTAAAGAGATTGCGATCCTGGATAATCAAAAAAGGGTCATAGCAGACCTCACCATAATTGATCTCCTCAAGTATTATAAGCGTTGCACAGGTAAGGATCTGCTTTAACTTAAAAAAAACTCCTTCTAATAAAGCTCAACGTGCCGAATTTATTAATTTAAAATTTTTAAGCTTGATGAATTCGTAAAAAGTTTTTAAAGAAATTTTTAGCAAAACCGATTTTTTACGAAACTACCAAAAAGAAAGGAAAAACCATGATCCATATTGAAAATTTGAGTAAATATTACAAAGACTTGTGCGCTGTGGATCAGATCAATCTCGACATAAAAAAAGGTGAAATTTTAGGATTGCTGGGCCCAAACGGCGCAGGTAAAACAACCACCTTGCGAATGTTGACCGGCTATTTTATGCCCACATCCGGAACCATTCGCGTAAAGGACTATCAGCTTGATGAGAATTTGCTGGAAATCAAAAAGCTGATGGGATACCTTCCGGAATCCGCACCCCTGTACCACAGCATGCTGGTTTACGACTATCTTGATTATGTTGCAGGACTGAGGGGACTGGATAAAAATAAGAAAATTTCCAGAATCCGGCAGCTTGTGGATTTGTGCGGACTGGATGAAATTATGCACCGGAGTATCAGTGAACTCTCCAAAGGATTAAATCAGCGGGTCGGTCTGGCCCACGCCATGATGGATGACCCGGAAATTTTGATTCTTGATGAACCCACTTCAGGCCTGGATCCCAATCAGATCGCCGAAATACGGGAAATCATCCGGCACATCGGGGAAGAAAAAACCGTAATTCTTTCAACCCATATCCTGAGCGAAGTTGAGGCAACCTGTGACCGGGTGGTGATTATCGACAAAGGAAAGATCGTCGCAAACGACCGAATGGAAAATCTCAAGCAATCTGCGGGCCAAACACATTTTATCCATTTAGATATCCTGAGAGCAAATTTTCAAGACGTACACGATAGATTAAGTGGAATTGACGGCGTCGCTGAAATTGAAAAAATCAATGAAAAACCAAACGGCCCGCTTAGCGTGAAAGTTGCCTGCAAATCCGCTTCCGACCTGAGAGAAACCGTTTATCACGCCATAAAACAAACCGATTGGGTTCTCATTGAGTTTCATCAGGAGACCAAAACCCTTGAAACCATATTCCGCGAGTTGACCGAGGAGGACTGACATGCAGCAAGTTATCCGTATTTGCAATAAGGAACTAAAAGACTATTTCATATCCCCCATCGCCTATATTGTCATATCTATTTTTCTACTGGTGACCGGGTGGTTCTTTTTTACAACCTTTTTCTATTATAATCAGGCTGATCTGAGAAACTTTTTTAATCTGCTTCCCATTACTTTTTCCTTCCTGATCCCGGCAGTCACCATGAGATTGTTTTCCGAGGAGTTGAACGTGGGATCTTACGAGATGCTGCTCACCCTGCCGGTGACATTTAAGGATATCCTTTTGGGAAAATTCTTAGCCGGCGTTTTATTCGTGGCCGCGGCCCTGGTGCCGACCTTTTCCTACCCCATATTCATCGCCTTTATGGGCCAGCTCGAATGGGGACCTGTGGCAGGAGGCTATTTGGGAGCTCTTTTACTGGGCGCGTCTTTTGTCGCTGTGGGGCTTTTTGCATCGTCATTGACCCGCAATCAAATCATCGCTTTTATTGTGGGCATGGCGATCTGCTTTACGCTGACCTTGATTGACAAAATGCTCTTTTTCTTTCCCGGGTCCCTGTTGGGGGTTATCGGGTATCTGGGTGCTGATTTTCATTTCCAAAACATCGCCAAAGGGATCATCGATTCTCGGGATATTGTCTATTTTTTAAGTGTTGTCTTCATCGGTCTTTACGGCACCCATCTGGTCATGCAAGAAAAGAATTAAGGAGAATAAAATGGGTAAGCAAAAACCATATGCAAAATATATAAAGCTTTTTATTTATCTGGTGATCATCGTCCTCATCAATGTGGCCGGCATAACACTCTTTTTCAGGATGGATCTTACGTCAAACAGGCTCTATTCCATATCCGAAGCAAGCAAAAAGGTGGTATCCACGCTTTCCGAGCCGTTAACCATAGATGTGTTTTTTACCAAAAACCTGCCGGCGCCATACAACAATACGGAACGATATCTTCATGATTTGCTTGAAGAATATGCTATCCATGCCAACAAATATTTTAACTACCGGTTTTATGACGTCAGCCCCGAGGCTGAAGGGATCAACCCTTCGGCACAGGAAAATCAGAAACTGGCCAGAAATTATGGGATTCATCCGGTTCAAATTCAGGCGTTTGAAGAAGATGAAGTAAAATTTAAAAAGGCTTACATGGGCCTGGTGTTAATTCACGGCGATATGATAGAAAGAATTCCCACAATTACCTCCATCAACGGGTTAGAGTACAAACTGACCACGGCCATACAGAAGTTGAACAATAAAATCAGTGCATTGTTAAGCCTTGCGGATAAAATTCGGGTCAAACTCTTTCTGTCTTCTTCCTTAAAATCTGTTGCACCGTTTATGGGTCTTAGCGAACTACCTGAATATCCACGGAAGTTGGAAGAAATAATTAACAACGTTAATTCCAAAAACTACGGGAAACTCGAATATACTTATATCGACCCCTCACCCGGGCAAACAGATCAACAATCCTTGAAAAAATATAACCTTATGCATCTCAAATGGCCTGATCTTTCAGGCGGTAAAATTCAGGCCGGCAGCGGCACCATCGGTCTTGTAATGGAATATAAGGAAAAAGTCCGGGAGATTCCGCTGTTAAGTGTACTACGGATACCGATCATCGGAACCCAGTATAATTTAACCGACATTGATCAACTGGAAGAAATAATCAACGACAATCTGGAAACCCTGATCGATATCAACCAGAATCTTGGATATCTTGCGGATCACGGTACCCATGATATTTCGGGTTTCTCGCCAATGGGACAAAAAAATCCGGGTTCGCTATCAACATTTGCAAACCTGATCTCCCAAACTTACAGCATTAAACCGGTCAATTTAAAAGACCAGCCCATCCCCGGCAGCCTGAATTGTCTGGTTATCGCACGACCCACAGAAAGTTTTTCCGATTACGAGCTTTACCAGATCGATCAGGCCCTGATGAGAGGAACCAACCTGGCACTGTTCTTGGATGCTTTCAATGAAGTCAGGGATAACAGCCGGCAAAATTTTGGATTAAACAGGGGGGTTAAATATGTGCCCCTGGATACCGGTCTTAACAAATTGCTGGCTCATTACGGAATCAACATGAAAAAATCATATGTTATGGATGAAAATTGTCATAAGCAACGGCTTCCCAGAAGCATGGACGGGGGGGAAAGACCCATTTATTTTGCCCCGATCATCAAAAACAGATTTATCAACCACGACCTTAAATTTATGAACGGCATCAATGGGCTGGTTGCGGTTAAAATATCCCCTCTGGAACTGGATGAAGAACGGATTTCAAAAAACAAGTTAACGCCCGTGAAGCTGTTTTCATCTTCGGAAAAATCATGGGAAATGCGCGAAAATATCACACTGAATCCGATGTTTTTCAGCACCTCGCCGCCTGCTAATGAACTACAGAGTTTTCCATTGGCATATATTATTGAAGGGGAATTTCCCAGTTATTTTTCGGGAAAACCGATCCCTGAAAAAACATCGAATGAGACGGATACGGAAACCAAGGATAACAAAGAAAGCAGCAATGAATCCGGAGCTAAAAAACAGAACGTTGACATGTCCAAGATAAAAGGCCGGGGAGACTTTATACCAAAAGGCAAACCTGCTAAAATCTTTTTGATGGCTTCGTCGGAAATGTTAAAGGACACGGTTCTGGATCCTGAAGGTGACAGCCCTAACGACATGTTTGTTATGAATACCATAGATGCCCTGAACCACCGGCAGAATATCGCTACAATGCGAAGCAAAATTCTCCGTTTTAATCCGTTACATGATACCGGAGCGCTTACAAAAACATTTGTCAAGTCTTTTAATATCGCCGGACTTCCGGTGCTTGTCGTCTTTTTGGGATTAATTATTTGGCTCGGCCGTTATTCTAGAAAAAAACGGATACAGATGATGTTTCAAAAATAAAAAATGCCTAAAGTGACTAAAGTTTGAAGTGAGCTAAAGTTAATGAAAGCATCACCGGTGCACACATTTAATATTTAACTTGTTTGAATACCTCAACCCTGGCCCAGACCGATCACCAATACTCTACATTCAGAAAGTTAGGTTTGGAATAATGCATAGCTTATGTCAATATATATGAACGAGTCGCACCAGGGCGGGCTTTAGGCACTTTAGATCACTTTAGTGCACTTTAGGCACTTACATCTATTATTAAATCTATTATGCAATCTTCCATCAACTTTGAACTTGGAACTTTTGACCTTTGAACGCATAAAGAGAGGTTAAGATGAAACTTAAAAAAGAATATTTCATATTGGCAGGTGTCATGCTTGCATTGATCTTTTATCTTATCTTACATCGCTCAAACCGGACACATTACAAGCTTCCGGATATCACCAAGGTTTCCGGGAAACAGATTTCAAAACTTGAAGTCGGCAAGGCAGGCAAGACCCTTGTTTTGAATAAAAAAGACAACACCTGGCACATCGGGGTGAAAGAATATCCTGCTGATTCTGCAAAGGTCAAAAACATGCTTGATGTAATTGAAAAATTGACACTGACCGCACTTGTATCAGAATCAAAAAATTATGTCCGTTATGATTTGACCAGCGATAAAAAAATCAATGTGAAAGCCTGGCAAGGAAAAACGCTGAGCCGGGAATTTGATATCGGCAAAGCAGCGACTACCTATCAGCATACATTTGTTAGATTGGCCACGGATTCCAATGTCTATCACGCCAGAGGGAATTTCAGACGGGAATTTGACCAGACCGTTGATGAGTTGCGAGATAAGACCGTGTTGTCGGTTACGCAAAAAGATATCCGCGAAATTACGCTTACCCATGACAAAAAGACCATGACTATGAGTCAAAAACAGGTTTCCGAACAAGATAGCAAAAAAAAGGGTAAACAAGGCAAAACCTCTAAAGAACCCGAAACCAAAATAGTCTGGCAGAATGCTGACGGTAAAAAAGTGGATAAAGAAAGGGTTAAGAGTCTTTTAAGTTTTCTTAATCGACTGGAGTGTGAAACCTATATAAATGACGTGAAAAAAGACGATTTAAAAAACCCGACCTATGCCGTTGCCCTGAAAGGAGACAAGGAATACTCGCTTTCCATATTTGCCAAAAAAGATAAGGATGCCAAAACGTATCCGGCAATTTCCTCGGAAAACGATTACCCTTTTTTACTGTCCGGATCGCAGGTGGAGAGCATTAAATCTATGATTGAAGATATACTGGAAGCAGGGTAAACGCATTTGATTTCCAATACAGAGAGAAAGCTCCACGACGGAGTGTATCTCTTTCCAACCGACTGAAACTTGTGCTTAAACACCCGTAAGCCCGAGCCGCGTCAGAGTTATTAAGAACAATTCGTCGCTAAATTATCCCATTGATTTTTTTTAAGTCATAATTTCATTCGGCTCGGGCTAACGCGTGCTAAAGCCCTTCAAACAGTCAGTCGCTTTCCAAGAGAAACACTCCGTCGCTACGCTACACCGAAATCAAATGCGTTTGCCCTGATACTGAAAGTAAAAAACAAATAATAGTGTATCTCCACGAATCAAGTTAAAAAAATTGTTTGACACATGTCAACTCATGCTATATATTCTTTTTTAGGAATATATGGTGTGGTCATGAAAGCCCTTTTCGATCCCAACAGAGTAAACATTCTAAAATTGATGCAAAAAAAGTGATGTGTGTTTGCGAATTGCAGAGCGCTATTGGAATTTCACAGCCCAGTGGCAATTTCTCTATAAGTTCTGGTGTATTAATTGTTGATATTATACCGGAAAGAAATATGTAAGCTATATTTTTTTACCGGTATATATAGCTATATATACATATTTATATTTAAAAATTATTCGAGCTGCTTATCTTTTTCTCAGACGAATGAATGGTTTTAAATGCAAATTATTGTAAGGACAAAGGTCAAATGGGTCGTACTGCTATAAAAAACAGCACGAATGTCGCTCTACAAGAATCTGCAGAAATTGTGAAAGAAGAAGTACAACCGAGTTTGATAGATTGGGGAACCATCTGGAAACCGCTGGTTCTAATTGTAGGAATTTTCCTGGTCTTTTTCTGGCTTCCTGTTGGCAATACCCGTTTTACCGGCGCCGTGATTGAGTCCCTGGCCCTTGCAAAATGGTATGCCCGGGAGCACGTGATTCTCTGCCTGGTGCCGGCCTTTTTCATTGCCGGCGCCATCGCCTGTTTTGTATCACAGGCCGCAGTTATGAAATATCTGGGCGCCGGTGCAAAAAAAGTGCTGGCTTACGGTGTTGCATCGGTATCCGGCTCTATTCTTGCGGTTTGCTCCTGCACGGTCTTACCGATTTTTGCCGGCATCTGGAAACGGGGCGCCGGGTTGGGACCGGCCATTGCGTTTCTCTATTCCGGTCCGGCCATTAACGTGCTGGCGATTGTTCTGACGGCCCGGGTTCTCGGCCTTGCCATGGGCACGGCTCGTGCGGTGGGGGCCGTGATTTTCAGCATTGTTATCGGGCTGATCATGCACTTTATTTTCATTAAAGAAGAAGATGCCAAAGTCCAGGCAGCCCTGCATATGCCGGAACCCGAGGTTGAACGGCCCCTGTGGCAGAATGTACTTTATTTTGCCACCATGGTGTTTATTCTTATTTCTGCCACATGGGGAAAACCGGCCGATCCTTCGGGGCTGTGGAATGCCATTTACAGCGTCAAATGGCTGATGACCGGAATTTTCGCAGCAATTTTGGGAGTACTTCTCATGGTCTGGTTTAAGGTTAAGGCCCATAAAGTTGCCCTTGCCGGCGCAGCCGTTTTGGTTTTAGCACTTTTATTTCCACATGAACCGCTCATCGCTTTTTCAGCAGGAATTATTGGATTGGTTTGGATGATCACAACCACTCGAGGCGAAACCG
This sequence comes from uncultured Desulfobacteraceae bacterium, assembly GCA_964492995.1. GTDB lineage: Bacteria > Desulfobacterota > Desulfobacteria > Desulfobacterales > UBA11574 > S5133MH16. Next base: position 9,897 of record CAZBOB010000047.1, read on the forward strand.
AGAACTGGTTTCTTTCAAGCTGGGATTTCACCAAGCAAATCATGCCCTTGCTCTTTGCCGGCGTGCTTGTGGCAGGACTTTTGCTTGGGCGGCCCGGTTCACAAGGCCTTATCTCATCCCGTTGGGTGAGCAGCCTGGTGGGAGGCAATTCTTTGGGTGCAAACCTATTTGCCTCTTTGGCGGGTGCATTCATGTATTTTGCCACTCTAACTGAAGTACCAATTCTACAGGGACTTATCGGTTCGGGCATGGGTAACGGGCCGGCACTTGCCCTTCTGCTCGCCGGTCCTGCGCTCAGCCTCCCGAATATGCTGGTAATCAGAAGCGTGCTGGGAACTAAAAAGACTATCGCCTATATAATACTCGTCGTAATTATGGCCACAATTAGCGGGATGATCTTCGGGCATTATTTTAACGAATATAGATAAGCCGGAATCAATCACCATAGTTCCTTAGTTGTAAATTTTGTGCTTTTTGTGCCAAATATTTTTGAATCCGGCTTGTCAAGGCTGGGTATTAGAAAGGAGAAAATCATGGAAATTAAAGTACTGGGCCCGGGTTGCCCAAAATGTAAACAGACCGAACAACACGTAAAGGAAGCAGTGGCGGAAGCAGGTGTAGAGGCCAAAGTAGAGAAAGTGACCGATATCATGAAAATTGCCGGCTACGGCGTTTTTGGCACCCCTGCGGTCGTTATTGACGGCGAAGTTAAAAGCGTGGGAAAAATCCCTTCAAAAAAGGATGTCAAGTCGTGGCTAACCTAAACCGGACCTTGTGTAATCAGCAACATCCGGCCTATTGAATTGCACGTTGCCTTAATAGATGATCCGCAAGAACAAGCTCGACCATGGCCTCGCAGACCACATTGATGCGGGGTATGGCCGAAATATCATGACGTCCTCGGGTTGAAATTGTGTCCGGCTTCCGTGATGCGTCGATTGTTTTTTGCTCGATTAAAATGGAAGGAATCGGTTTTACGGCAACTCGAATCAAGATATCATCTCCGTTAGATATTCCGGCTAAAATACCGCCGGCGTTATTGCTGGAAAATCCCTGAGGAGTTATGGGATCATTGTTTTCAGAACCCAGCTTGGCCGCAGCTTCAAATCCAGAGCCGATCTCAACCCCTTTGACCGCACCGATACTCATCAGCGCTTTTGCCAGATCTGCATCGATTTTATCAAATACTGGATCTCCTAATCCGGGTGGAACTCCTCTTGCCAGAATCTCCACGATACCACCGATTGAATCTCCCATTTTTTTTACCTGCAAAACACGTTCTTCCATCTTTTCAGCGGCTTCCATATCCGGACAATAGAACATGTTTTTATCAATCACATCCAGATCACACTTTTTTGCCCGTATACCACCAAGATGCATTGTATATGCAAAAACCTCAATGTTTTTTCTATCAAGAATTGCCTTTGCCACAGCACCGGCCGCCACTCTGGCCACGGTTTCCCGTGCAGATGCCCGCCCGCCCCCGCGCCAATCCCGTATGCCGTATTTGGCCATGTAAGTTATATCCCCATGCCCCGGTCGAAAAAGATCTGCATACGGCTCATACGCCTTGGAATCTGCGTCTTTGTTGATCACCATAATCATAATCGGCGTACCGGTTGTCATATTATCAAAAACACCGGACATAATCATCGCCTGATCAGGCTCCTTCCGGGTCGTACTTGCCGTTGATTTTCCCGGCCGCCTTCGATTTAACATGGATTGGATCATGCTCTCATCAAGGGGTATGTTTGGCGGACAACCGTCAATGACAACACCTATCCCTTTTCCGTGGGACTCACCCCACGTGGTTATCTTTAACAATGCTCCAAATGTGTTCCCCGGCATTTTTGCTTCCCTGTTTATTTCCTAACCCGGATAAACCGGAAAAGTTAAAAGTGATCTAAAGCCTGCCCTGGTGCGATTCGGCTATGTGTATTCAGTATATGCTATGTGTCATGCTGGACCTAACTTATGATTATAAAGTACTGGTGATCGGTCTGGGCCAGGGTTTGAAGTGATCTAAAGCCCGCCCTGGTGCTAATCGTTCATATATTGATTTGACTTATGCACCATTACAAACATGACTTTTTGAGTACAGCGTATTGGTGATCGGTCTGGGCCAGGGTTAAGGAGTCGCTACGCTCCGACTTTTATACAAATTGGCAGTATTCCTTAATTTTAGGCACTTTATCCGCCACCGTACTTTGGCGGATTTAGGTCACTTTAGGCACTTCACACTCAATAAGTTTAGATATTTTTTGCCATAAAAAACGCAAAAATTATAAATAAGGAACTAATTGCAAGAATGTAACTTCTCAATAAATTATAGAACTTATTGATTCGGGTCCATATCATCAATTAATACACCAAAACTTATTGAGAAGTTACGGAAGAATTCCTTAACTATTCAATGTCCAATCGAAAATATTCAACTATTCACTGATACAGCCCTTGAAACACATCCCAGAAATTCGGAAACGATTTTTCAACACACGTTTCATCTCTGATAATAATCCCTGGGACTTTTAGGCCCACAAGCGCAAAACTCATGGCTATGCGATGATCCCCGTAGGTATCAATTTCAGAACCGTGTGGCGTGCCGCCCGTGATCATCATACCGGTTTGGCTGCAGCTTGCTTGGATTCCTATTTTTGAAAGCTCTTGAACCACGGAACCTAAACGATCACTCTCCTTTGCTTTGAGGTGCGCCACATTATGAATCACAGTGGTTCCTTTTGCAAATGATGCAACCACGGCCAGGGTGGGAACCATGTCCGGCATATCGGCCATATCCGCCGTTATCGCCGAAAGGGGTCCGCCGAATACGGCAATACCGTCCTTTTCATATATAATTTTACACCCCATTTTTTCAAAAAGTTCCGCAAAACGAACATCGCCTTGTCGCGTATTTATTGTCGTTCCCTTAACCTTAATTTTTGCGCCGGATATTGCGGCTGCCGCCCAGAAATATCCTGCCTGAGAGCAATCGGGTTCCACAACATATGATCCGGCCTGGTATGTCTGTCCCCCGGGGATCCTGAAACTGTCGTAACGGTCACGACGGACCTCAACCCCGAATTCTTCCATGACATCCACAGTCATATCCACATAGGGTCTTGATACCGGCCCCTCGGTGACATTTATTTCAATTCCTTTTTTGGTACAAGGTGCAATGAGAAGCAATGCAGATAGAAACTGGCTGCTGACGCCGCACTTCAGATCAACCTTGCCGCCGGTAACGTTGTCCCCTTTTATCTCAATAGGAGGGCATCCATTGTCATTTACAGAACGAGCCTTCACCCCGATCTGGCTCAAGCCGTCCAGCAGATCCTGAATGGGCCGCTCTCCCATACGCTCTGTTCCTGTCAAAGTGTAGCCGCCTTGTCCCAAAGCCGCTACAGCTGTTAAAAGACGCATTGAAGTCCCGGAATTTCCAAGATACACCGGATCCATACAGGGCTTAAAGACTCCTTTTGTGCCATGCACCACAAATCTGTCATTCGTTACATCAATGGATATACCCATTTGCCGTAAAGCCCCCAGGGTAAGGAGGGTATCTTCGCTTTTAAGTCCGTTATGAATGGTGCAAATACCGTCTGACAGGGCTGCGGCAATGAGAATCCGGTGAGTGTAGCTCTTTGACCCCGGAACGGTAATCTCACAATTCTTTATTTTCTGTGGTTTTATCTCGATCATTTTTCAGTGATAGATTCTTCTATCTTAATGCCAAAATGCCTTCCGCCCTCTTCCATGGCCACCAGAACCTTGTCACCGGGCGATAGATTCACAACAGATACCGCTTTACCGTCGGGGCTTGTCAGCCGGATCGTTTCAGCATTTTGAACAATGCTTGTAATCTCTTTTCCCTTAAAAACAGCCTTTACCAGCATCAATGGTCGTTTTTCGATTTTTAAGCGCCCCACAATACCTGTTGTTGTATTGCCTTTAAAATCCACGATCATCACCTGATCTCCGGATGAAAGCTCTGAAAGATACTTTGTTTTTCCGTCCGGAACTCTTGTGTATGAATGCACGGGTCCCGCATTCACCCGGAAAGGTCTGGGAGATACATAAGGATTGAAAATGCTTTCGGCATGTATTAGAAAAAGAGCACTGCTGCTGTTTCCAACCAAAATTCCCTGGCCCATGTCCATTGATGTGCAGGTATCCACACAGACCCTGTCTCCCATTCCCACAGATCTGACTTCCACGATTTCTGCCGCTTGAAGAGATATTTTATCCCCTTCTGAACGAAACCAGGAGAGTGTTTTTTTCAGCTCTATCACATCGTCTGTATGGAAAAGAACGTGATCTACACCTTTTTCAAGAATGCCGAAAGCGGTTTGCGCCTCTTTTAAATCGCGAACCTGAGCAATGACGTTTGCGCCTTTTGCGATAAGGTTCTCAAGGGGAATGACCGTCCAGTCGCTGCACTCAAGAATGACAGGCTTATTCTGACTGAGCTTGACAATTTTTTCTTCGTCTTCACCGCTTGTTATGGTGAAGAAGACCACGTCTTTCCCGAGCGTTAGGTCACCGTCCTCAGAAATGGTCTGAATCCTTCCCAGCTCTTTTACTTTTTTGGAAAATCCCTTGGGCACCATGATACCATCCGCACCACCTTCAAGAGCCGTGGTCACCATTTTCTTATCCCAGGGATCTACCTTTACCCATAGTTTTCGCATAATATTACTCCCGATTTAGGATTTTTAGCGCATCTTCCACATTGCGGCCTTCATGAACAATGGCTGAAATCGCCCGTACCATGCGCGTAGGATCTTTATGCTGAAACACATTGCGGCCTATGGAGACACCTGCACCCCCTGCGTCAATAGAACCTTTTACCATTTCGAGTATCTCATGGTCCGAATCCATTTTAGGACCACCGGCAATTACAACAGGAACCGAACACCCCGAAACAACTTCTTTAAATGTCTCCACTGAGCCGGTGTATGAAACTTTTACAATATCTGCGCCCATCTCATTTCCCACACGTGCGGCATGCTTAACTGCGCTAACGTCGTATTCATTTTTGATTTTCTCGCCTCTTGGATAAATCATGGCAAGTAGCGGCATGCCCCACTTACGAGCTTCATTGCTCACCTGCCCAAAATCATGAAGCATCTCTTTTTCTTGACCGTTCCCTAAATTCACATGTATGGATACAGCATCTGCACCGAGTTTGATCGCCTCTTCAACCGTACAGACCAGTGTTTTGACATTGGGATACGGCGAAAGGCTCGTGGAGGCGGACAAATGGATTATCAGTCCGATATCTTTGCCTTCCCCCCGGTGACCTTCACCCACCAAACCCTTATGTTCCACTATGGCATTTGCTCCCCCTTCGGCCACCTTATGGATTGCATCTTTCATATCCTTCAGACCGTCAATGGGACCCATTGAAATGCCGTGATCCATTGGCACAATTACCATCTTTCTGGTATCCCGGTTCTGTATCCGCTCTATCCGGATTCGTTTGCCTAAATATGTCATGATAGAATCCTCCTTTTAAACAAAAAAGGCCGCGAAGTTTTTTTCTCCACGGCCTTTGAAAATAAAAAACCGTGGGGTTTTCGGTCTACCCACGGTTTTTTTCGCTTTGCAAGTTGTTCTTGTATCAGCGCACCCCAGGCAGAACGGTATTAAAAAAATACCAATAATTAAAATAATACTTGCCTGATCTATTATGCACCATTTAAATTCCTTATGTTATGAGACCTTTCTTGAAACATCTATAGTATCGACTCTTTTATGTCAAGACTTTTTTCAAACGCAAACAAGATAAACGCATTTGATTTCGGTGCAGCGAAGCGACGGCGTGTATCTCTTGGAAACCGACTGACTGTTTGAAGGGCTTTAGCACGCGTTTCAGTCGGTTGAAAAGAGATACACGCCGCCGTGGAGCGTTCTCCCTGTATTGGGACTCAAAGCGGAACCGCTGCTTTGTAAAAGGCGGCATTTCCTTGGATACTGTATTTTTTTACAACTGCAGGTATTATAATCGATTTTCCCCTGTCAATGACAACTTTATCATTTTCCCCGATATCGGCAATCGTTGCTTTTCCATCTGAGCAGAGGAGTATTTCAATGCTGCGGTCGGTGGTACTATTATAGATTATACCCTCTTTTACATCGATAATAGACAGAATAAACTCCTCGGCATGACTTTCATATACCCATTCACATTCGTTGATCTGTTCGGTCCCAAGAATATTTACTTTGCGTGCTTCAAAATTAAGAACATTCAATAACTCCGGTATATCAATATACTTTGGCGTCAGACCGCCCCTTAGCACATTGTCCGAGTTTGCCATTAATTCAATCCCTACGCCGTCAAGATAAGCATGAAGTTCTCCGGCCGGAAGGAACATTGCCTGGCCCGGCTCAAGACATATCAGGTTCAAGAGAATGGGAGAAAACACCCCGATATCCTCCGGATATTCTTTATGAAGATCGATCATCCATTTATAGGCCGGATCATCATCTGTAAACTTTTTTGCATTTGAAACGGCACGGGAGATGATCTGCGTCTGCCGCTGACCATTCATTGTCATCAGGGACTGGAAAAATTTTTTTAACTCCATGGGACTTTGTTGCCTTCGAAGCGTATCAAGCTCTTTTTTCAATCCTTGCGGGCAAATTTTTTCCATAAGGCCGACAATCTCCGAAATTTTCCGAAAACCGTTCAAGGCCCAGAAAAGGGTCTGCGCGCAGATGCACTCGGGCTTGTGATTATCATCCTTATAGTTCCTGTTGTAAGCATCTAAAGGAATTCCTTGCCTGTTTTCCCTTTCAAAACCCTGTTTCGCCTGATCTACACTGGGGTGGGCCTGAATGGACAGCGGTTTTGCTGCGGCCAGTACCTTGAACAGGTACGGAAGCCTATTATCAAACTTTTCCGAAACTTTTTTCCCAAGAATATGGTCCGGGTTTTTCTCAATCAATTCAAGCAACGATATCCAATTGTCGTCACATTTTACTAAAGAAGGCGCTTTGGGATGAGCTCCCATCCATAGTTCCGCCTGTGGTGTTTTTGAAGGGGAATCCTTGCCTAAAAGTTCAGCAATAGCCGTAAAAGACCCCCAAGCATATTCCTGAACGGTATTTTTCATTAGACTTATGCTCTTCATTTTGCTTTTAACCTAAAATTTGCATTGACTTTTTTCTTCTCGCCACAAAGGCACCAAGACACGAAGATTATATATATTATTCTTCTTTTACTTCGTGAACTTCGTGGTAAAATAAAACCGATCTTTGTTGGTTTTGGCTTGTCCGGGCCGGTATAGATAGTGTCCATCCATAAATGAGGATTTTTGTTCAAGATCAAGGCATGCGAAAAAAATAACCGCAGGCATATAGTTGATATTCCGAGGATTATTTTTTGAGCATAACGAAGAGATTGGGCAAAAAGATCATTTATGGATGGACACTAGATAGCACATTAGTGCTCGCTTTGGCAATTGTTCGTTTACTTTAGCATATCATCTTGATATAACCCTAAAGAATGATAACAAAAAGCAAGGGTTTCCAAATGACGCTTCTAGTAAACGAAATATTTTACAGCATACAGGGTGAATCCATCTATAGCGGCCGCCCCTGCATATTTGTAAGACTCACCGGTTGCAATTTAAGATGTTCATACTGTGATACCCGGTATGCTTACGAACAAGGGGTAAACATGGAGCTCACCGAAATAATGAACCGTATTGCCGCCTATAAGTGCCAGCTGGTTGAAATAACCGGTGGAGAACCCTTAATTCAAAGCGAAACCCCCGTTTTAATATACAGGCTTCTTGAAAATGGCTATGAAGTAATGCTGGAAACAAATGGAAGTCTTGACATCAGCCGTGTTGACGGTCGGTGTATAAAAATTGTCGACATCAAATGCCCCACAAGCGGTGAATCTAACGAAAATGATATGGAAAATCTAAAAAGACTGGGTTCCAAAGACCAGGTAAAATTTGTCATTGGAAACCGCAGTGATTATGAATATGCAAAACAAACCATCGATTCAAATTGCCCTGATTTCCCCGAAGAACAGATTCTTTTTTCTCCTGTTTCAGGGGGGATGTCACCCAACCGACTTGCGGAATGGATACTTAAAGATAACCTGAATGTCAGACTGCACCTCCAATTACATAAAATCATATGGCCCGATAGGGAAAGAGGTGTATAATTATGACCCATATAAAAAAGGCTGTTGTTCTTTCAAGTGGTGGGATTGATTCCACCACTGCTATGGCCATGGCAAAGCATGAGGGTTTTGAAATCTACAGTTTAAGTTTTTTTTACGGGCAGCGTCACGCCGTTGAACTTGAAGCTGCCCAAAAAGTAGCGGATGCCTTGGGTGTGGCGGAGCATCTTGTAATAAATTTCGATCTAACTAAAATAGGCGGTTCATCCCTTACCGATGATATGGATGTGCCCAAAGCCAGGGATGAACGTACCATGACCCGGGAGATACCTGTTACGTATGTTCCGGCACGGAATACCATATTTCTTTCCTTTGCCCTGGCGTGGGCCGAGGTTCTTGAATCCTCAAACATTTTTATCGGGGTTAACGCCATCGACTACAGCGGATACCCGGATTGCAGGCCCGAATATATCGACGCATTTGAACGTATGGCCAATCTTGCTACAAAGTCAGGTGTGGAAGGGATGACAAAAATCAATATAAGGACGCCGGTTATCCGTTTGACCAAAGCTCAGATTATTAAAAAAGGTATGGAATTGGGGATCGATTACTCTGTGACCCACAGCTGTTATGACCCCTCGCCTCAGGGTCTTGCATGCGGCAGGTGTGACAGCTGTTCTTTAAGAAAAAAAGGGTTTAAAGAAGCAGGGGTAGACGATCCGACAAGATATGCTTAGGTTTAAATAATTGAGGGGTCGGGTAGTTTTTTCGATTCAATAGCTCCATGAATAATCAGCGACTACATCATACAAACTCATACATAAGGGTTCGTAAAGAAAGAACAGAAAATATGGCTTTAAATAAATAGGTTATATGACTACTCGCTTAACGGGTTTTAATTACGAACACAAAATACCGCTGTTCTTTCTTAACGATCCCTAATGTATTCAAACAGTGTATGATTTCGCTGCTGATCATTCATTACGCTATATACAAAGCTTTATAAGAAAAACACCCGGACTGCTGAAGTAATTTCCTCAATCCACAATTCATAACCTCAATTGAGCGAAAGTCGAGGATGCGCCAGATCCGCGGCATCAAGGGCGAAGCCCCGCTGATAAAGCGGGATAAACCTCCGTTAACTACTGCGAGCCCTTGATAACAAAGGAGATGGCGTATCATCGGCTTTCCCGAAGGGTAAACAAAATGGAGATAAATTGCTCAAAACCATAATTAACCTATAACCGCAATATAGGACAAGTTTTGAACTACAATAAATATGAATAATATTATGATGTAAATACACCTCTCCATTTTGTTTACGATCATTTGAGGTAAAACAACAAGGACTAATATCATGTCAGAAAAAGGTATTGTATTTTTTCCGGAAAGATATATTGAAGCAACACCCAAAGATTACGGTTTAGAGTCCTATGAAGAAGTTTTCTTTCCCGCACAGGACGGCACCCGCCTGCACGGCTGGTTTGTTCACGGGCCCGATGAACGGGTGGTATTGCTCTGGTTTCATGGCAATGCCGGTAATATCAGCCATCGTCTGCATAATCTTAAAAAGCTGCATGACGCCCTTAAAATCCCTATTTTTATCTTCGACTATCGTGAATACGGCCTGAGCCAGGGTGAAATCTCAAAAGCCGGAACCTTCTCCGACGCCCACGGAGCCTTCCGATATCTGACAAACGAAAAAGGCTTCCAAAAGTCTTCTGTATTGTTGTTTGGCCGATCTCTGGGAACCGCTCTGGCAGTGGATATTGCCAGTAAAGAAGAGTGCCTGGGGATAATTCTTGAAGCTGCTTTTACTTCAACGGATGACATGATGCGGCGATATTTCCCTTTCTTTGCACCGCAACCAAACTCGGTCGTCAAGTATGACAGTTTGTCATTGATTGACAACGTTAAGTCACCCGTTCTGTTTATCCACGGACAATTCGATCAGACAATCCCGGTTTCCATGGCCCGTCGCCTATTCGAAAAAGCTCCGGATCCCAAGGAGTTCTATGAGATTGCGGGAGCGGATCATAATGATACCTATCTTGTGGGCGGCCATGAATACTTCGTTGTGTGGCAGACATTTTTAAACAAGTGTCTCAGTGAGCAACCTCCGGCAACGTAGGGGTCTTGATTTGTGAACCGCCGGCCTCATGTTCGAGACCTTTGCAAAAGTCGAGGTTGCATTTGTATTTTTTTAAATAATTTATTCCAACTCGAATTTCTTATTAAGAAAAAGATTTAGGCATACATCCACAACTTTCGGATCATATAAAATTCCTTTTCCTTTCGATATTTCCTCAAGAGCCTTATCGATTCCATGGGCCGGACGGTAGGGTCGATGAGATGACATGGCTTCAACCACATCTGCTACGGCCAGGATCCTGGCTTCTTCTAAAATATCTTCAGCGAAAAGTCCGAATGGATATCCTGAACCGTCCATTCTTTCATGATGCTGTAATATGGTTTGAGCAATTGGCCACGAAAATTTAATCCCTTTCAATATATCATATCCAATATTCGGGTGAATTCTAATTATGGCCAATTCAGGCTCCGACAATCGTCCGGGTCGGCTGAGAATCGCCGCCGGAACATGTATTTTACCCAGATCATGAATAGCAGCCGCCATGCGTATTCCTTCGATACGATCCCACGAGAAGCCCATATCGGTGGCTATGGCTCGGCTGAGCTTTGCAACACGGCGCTGATGTCCGGCCGTATGGGGATCCCTTTTTTCAATGGTAAGGGAAATGGCCTGGATAATTCCCCCCATGGCTTTTCGAAATTTTTCAAAACTCTGCTGAAGATCCGCCTGTATTCGTTTAAGCCTGGAGATATCCTTAAAATTCTCCACAATGCCGAGCAGTTCTCCATCCGGCCCGCGCAAAGGTGTTGCGGTTACAATACAGGGAATCTTGGTGCGGTTACGGCGCTGTTTGTCTACTTCATATTCAACACGTTCCACACAGCAGGAAATCCGAACCATTGGGCATCCGGGGGTGTGGCACAGGGCGCCCGGAAAGATCTCATAACATTTTCGGCCGATGCTTTCCTGTTCACTAAATCCTGATAAAAATGTAAATGTTTCATTAACTCGAATCACATTGAAATCTTTGTCAATTACAATAACACCATCGGCAACTGTCTGAAATATCTGATTCATCTCTGCAAGGTCGATTTTAGATGCTTTTTCCGATCGCTTCAGTGCAAGCACCTCTTTTCTAAGATTGCTTACCTCTAATTTCAGTTCTTCCTCGGTGATTCGTTTAGACATGGTGCCATCCTTATCTTTGGTGTTCGCCCTCATCCCGGTCTGGATGCGCAACGTATTAAACATATATTGTACCCTAAATGATCGAAAGTTGAGGATGCCCCAGATTCAAGGCATCAAGGATGAAGCCGTATTCGTCTACTGCGAGTCCTTGATAACGAAGAAGATGGGGTATCATCGGCTTTCCTGACTTGTTGGGTCGTAGCTGAAAGCGAAGACCAAAAGGTAAACAAAATGGGATTTTTTTATAAATCTTATATCTCAATTATAGTCGTGTTATGAAAATTCATCTAACGCTACTAAAATGCTAAATAAACCAAATAAATAATATATCTTCCTCATTTTGTTTACGATCAATTAGGGTTGTATTCATATACGGCTATATATAGAGTTCAAAAATTATAGCTTACATATTTCTTCCCGGTTTAGAAAAGGTACCTTTTTGACCAACTCGGCAATTTGTGGATCATCATCCAGCCAGTGCTTAATATTTCCCAGAAGGCTGGCCGCATAAGGACTGTGGTTACCGTCGGCAAGAAAATAGTTTACCCACAGACCATCTTTCTGGTAATCAACCAACCCCGCCTCTTCCAGTATTTTAAGATGCTTGGAAACACTGGGCTGTGAAATTCCAATAGCGCTCTGCAGTTCGCAAACACACATCACTTTTTCCTGCAACAGCTTTAAAATTTTTACTCGGTTGGGATCGGAAAGGGCTTTCATGACTTTGACAAATGTTTTCATGGCAACTCCTAATATTCTTAACAAAGGATGTATGGCATGGTTCGATATCTGTCAAACATTTTTTTTCAGAGGGAATAAAGAGCCGTAAAGAATCAAGTTTTGCAATGATATAATGAGATAAAAAAGGAAATTCTTCAAGGGAAAAGCAAAAATACGTTTCCCTTGAAGAAAGGAATTTTTTATTAATAGGGGTGAAATTCTCGAATTCGATACAAGGACTTTTTAGTCTCTTTATCGATTTCCGTAAAGTTTTTATGGTACTCGATGACTTTTAACAGCCCCATAAACTGATTACAAAGGGGGTGTCCTGCTTCGATCCAGCCTACGATGCCGTCCTTATACCACCATATATTAGTATAACCATATTGTGCCAGCCTCTCCCCTACGTAAGCCCCGCGTTTGTGTGTCCTGCACCACAGCACGATTTTGGCGTCTTTATTTTTGATTTTTTTTGGAAAAGTATACATATGACCTGCATGGATATGGTCCGTGCCGGCAATGTGAGCGGCATAAAATTCAGGATGAGTCCGAAGATCAACCAAATAGGCATCTTCCTTTCCGGCCATGACCTTGTCGTAAAGTTCTTTGAATTGCTGAACAGTTAGCTGACGTTCCGCAGGAAAAGCTTTCGTCGCCTTTTCCCAGGCTTTTTTCTCATTTGCTTTAAGCATTGTTGAGTCGTCAGCAACAGCAAAACCGGCCGCAGTCAAAGTAAAAACCATAACAAACGCGAAAATAAAAAATTTTTTCATGATTTTACCTCCTTCTATATATTTATAATTATACCTAAAATCTGCATTAACTCTTGAAACTCTTATTGCCTCCTTCCTAATTTTTTGTTGCAAATTGGCTAGAATTCCATGCCGCAATCCTGGAGACCGGCAATACCTGACTCCACACTTACAGTATCATCAATTCCATGAGCGGCAAGATTGATCTGGGCTTCATATGAGCGAATACCGGTGTTGCATAACAGAATTATTTTTTTATCTCTCGGCACCTCGTCACATCGCCTTTCCAGCTCATCATGAGGAATGCTCTTCCAAATTTCCGGAAATTTCTCCTCAAAAGGTATGGCATCCGCATTTGCCCTGCAGTCGAGGAAAAAGCAGTCTCCATTGTTGCGAGACTTCCAGCACTCAATAAATTCCTCCATTTGCATCGGCTTATACATGCCATCGAGAAAGTTTTCAGTGGTATTGCCAAGAGCGTTGACTATGTCCATGGCAGAGGCAAACGGAGGAGAATAGGCAATCTCTAAGTTGCTGACATCCTCTACCTTGGCTTTGTTCATAATCAGCGGGGCAACGGCATTTACTCTTCCGACCATTTCGCTTCCTTCGCCGCCCCAGCCCTGGATGCCTAAAACCGTTCGGGTCTTTCTGTCTGCGACAAGTTCAAGATATATTATTTCTTTCTCGGGGTAAAAATGAGCCCTGTCGAACTGGGCCACCTGAATGCTTACGGCGTCGAACCCTTCTTTTCTCGCGATATCGATTGAAAGCCCTGCGCCTGCCAGCGATTTTTCAAAGATTTTTACAACAAAACTTCCCACGCCTCCCTTGAACCGGGCGTCTCCTCCTGCCAGGTTCGTTCCGATGACACGCCCCTGACGGTTGGCCATAGATCCCAAAGGGATATTAGCCGGCTTGTCTGTGACAAGATTCTTTATCACTACACAGTCACCCCCTGAAAAAATCTCAGGATCAGAGGTCTGCATTCTGTCGTTCACTATGATATGCCCGCCCGGTCCGGTCTCAATACCCGCCTCCTTTGCAAGGGTCGTATTGGGCACGATGCCTACAGACATGATGACCATATCCGCCGGGATGGTGCGTTTGTTGGTTTTTACGGCCGTTACATATTCGTCTCCTTCAAGGGACTGAACGATCTCCTCAAGATGGAATTTTACCCCGTTCCTCTCCATGCAGCGCTGGGCCATGATGGAGATGCTGCTGCTGACAAAGCCCGGCATGACCTGATCGAAGTATTCGATAACCGTTGTTTCGATTTCCCACATATCGGCCAGCGCCTGGGCCATCTCAAGCCCTATAAAACCGGCTCCGATGATAACCGCCTTCTCCACTTCGCCTTGGGTTATTTTTTTCTTTATGGCAATTGCATCCCTTAAGTTGCTGACATTAAAGACGTTCTTAAGGGAAATTCCCGGCATATCCAGCTTTCTGGGGACGGAGCCCGTGGCAAGTACGAGCTTGTCATAGGGGATATCAGTTTCTTCACCACTGCTTTTTTTGATATGTACCGTTTTTTTTGAGCGGTCGATTTTCGTGACTTCGGTGCCTGTCATGGCGATAACACCCTTGTCGTTTAAAAAAAATTTTTCATCCCGGACCATGTGGAAACTGGTGGATCGAAGCTCGGTCTCGTCGCTCACATCCCCTGCCACATAAAACGGTATGCCACAACCTCCGTATGATATCAGTTCATCCTTGTCTATTATGGTGACGTTTGCATCCTGCCTGAGTCGTTTAAACCTGCAGGCGGCCTTTGCTCCAAGGGCCACTGCACCCACAATAACTACGTTTTCTGCCATTTGTAATCCTCTGCTGTTAAGTTGTTGGTTAAAAATATTCGAGCCTTATACCTGAATTTTGCAAGAGTCGTAAGTTTTGCCCGGCGCACTGAGAACTTACTTTTTTACGTGTGAATTATCGTAAAATGAGGCTTTTGTTTATACGCCTCCGGTGTAACAATATAAGGCTTTTATTAGCGAACCGTTTTGTAAGCACCATCGAAATCAAAAGTCAACAGACAAAATTTGCCTTATCACCGAAAAACAACCGTTTATTCCGTTTCGAATTTTCAGGGCAAACGCATTTGAATCCCAATACAGGGAAAACGCTCCACGACGGTGTGTATCTCTTTCCAACCGACTGAAACTTGTGCTTAAGCAACCGTAAGCCCGAGCCGCGCCAGAGTTATTAAGAACAATTCGTCGCTAAATTATCCCATTGATTTTTTAAGTCATAATTTCATTCGGCTCGGGCTAACGCGTGCTAAAGCCCTTCAAACAGTCAGCCGGTTTCCAAGAGAAACACGCCGTCGCTACGCTACATCGAAATCAAATGCGTTTACCCTGATCGAATTTCATGTTTCAGTTGACATGTCAGGCAATTATATTTAGATTAAAACGTTTCTAAATATAAATAAGTGAGGGGTCGGGAAGTTTTTCTTTTAAACCCTCAAATAAAGCGGTTGTATTAAAAAAACTCCCCGACTCCTCAAATAAGTACCTGAATTTTGCACGAGTCGGAGGATTTCATATGCAAGGCACTTAAGGGCGAAGTCATAGTTCTGCTATTGCGAGCCCTTAATAACGCAGCAGATGGAAGCCTCCGGCTCGCCCTTTGGGTGAAAATTAATGAATAAAAAAGATCATCATCCGATTTACCATTTGGGTAAAAAGTATGATTCTATGATTTTGTTTAAACCCGCTTCAACTAAGTCGTTTAAAAACTCTCATTAATTTTCATGCAAGATTCAGGAAGTAATTTCGGAGGACTACCATGTATTCAAAAATACTGATTCTTCGTTTTCCCGCAACCGAGGTTGAAAAGCCGATTGTCTGTTACCTTGTGAAAGATTATGACCTTGTTTTCAATATCCTCAATGCCGCCGTACTACCCAGGAAAGAGGGGGTCATGGTTCTGGAATTAACCGGAACCAGAAAAAATTTCAAGGACGGCGTACAATATCTTAAAAATCAGGGTGTTCAGGTTGAAAATGCCTCTCAGGAAATAAAGCGAATCAAAAAAAAATGCACACACTGCGGCGCATGTACCGCTGTTTGTCCAACCAAAGCGCTTTACATTCAACGGCCTGAAATGATAGTCGAATTCGATCAAAAAAAATGCAGCGTATGCGAACTCTGTGTGCCTGCCTGCCCAACCCGGGCCATGGAAATTCGCCCAACAAATAAAGCTTTTTTTTGAATGAAACCTAAAATCTGCAATTTTCGATTTGGCCGCATTTTCAAGGCGCAGGGTGTGCAGCCGTAGTAAACTACTGCAAACGCCCTGCAACACA
>CAZBOB010000048.1:0-25540 GCA_964492995.1 uncultured Desulfobacteraceae bacterium
AAACAGAAGGTGAAACTTTGCGCTTGACCGTGTCTACTTTTTTGGGGCAATATCAAGGTAATCTAAAAATTTAACCGCAAATGGACACAGATGAACACAGATTATTCAATTGGCCACAGACCCACACAAACCATTATTTTTTTATGTTCCAACAAAAAATTGGGACCGAGCAAATCAAACACATCAAATATTTTTCCTATTTTGTTTACGATCAAGGGTGTTACCCCCAATATTTGCTTGCTAAGTTTATCGACCAAATTATTTCATTGTTTCTTTTTCCAAGATCATCTCAGACAATTGGTTTCCGGCTACAATGCCCGCTTCTGCAAGGGCGCTCAGAGCAGCCTGTTTCTTTAAGCGGTGAGTCCCCTTAACTTTAAAGGGATACTCAGCTACTATCTGCTTGTCTACTGTTCGTTGGGCCGAGACACTCCCTTGTGCATAAAAAAAATGGTTGTTCATTATATAACTGCTTTCTATTACAAAAACATTTCCGTTAATCTTGATAGCCGGTAGTTTGTCTGTAATGGTAAACCCATGTTCATTAAGTGCGGCAACAAAATTGGAAATGAAAGTTTGGTTTGACCGGGGTGGACCCTCAACATGTATTGAGAGTTCAACTCTTGATAGCTGCAAGTTCACATTTTTTAAATGAGCCTGTATGCTCAAACGAAGTTCATCACTATTTTTAATGTCATGACTGCCCGTAATTATTGATAGATCTTCAATACTCTCCACAACAATAAGTGCTTGATCATAATATCTCCGTGCATCATAATATTTTTGCCGCTTTTCTTCGTTTAAGCCGTTTAGATAATAATTATAAGCAGTTTTTATTTTTTTCTGTTTTATTTTCTGCTGACGATCTATTTCTTTTACAAATTCAGCTTTAGAAAACTTGACAAGCACATAAACGTCATATCTTTCAATTTTAAAATTCTTTTCAATTCTGGTCAGTTTTTTATAATATGAATCCACTACCCGCGCGCCCTTGACCGTGGCGGAGCTTTTGCTTTTGAATTGATGCATCAGTTTCTGCTCAACCTCGGAGATGTATTCTTCAAATACCGATTCAACCTTACTGCCCATGAAATTACCAATGTCTGACATAGCATTTCTGAGGGCGGCTTTTCTGCCTTCCTCTAACGTTTCGGCAGATGTTTTGATGCCCACAAAATAAAGCGTTTCTTTTCCTTGCGGCGGTGATTCAATCCATTCAGGCTTTATAGAAGAAGAACGCTCTTGTATTATTTGTGTTGGTGCAGCGCAAGAGGTCTGCAACACTATAATGAGCAAGAAAAATAAACATGCTCTTGGGTAACGGGAAAAAAGAAAACTTTTTTGTTCTGAACGGATCAAACAAAAATACCGAATAAAAATGCAAGTTAGTTCGCTTCGCTCACAATTGGAATAATGCAATATTGGGTTAATGGTAAAATTAAAAATGGCTAATATCCTTTTAAAAACCAACCTTCCATTATTCCAGCATTCCAATTGGGGCGAAGCCCCTAAGTTCTGATATTTGGTCGTGTCCCCTATGAAACTTAGAGAAATTTTCGGACATCCGGTATATATAGACCTACTTCCCAAAATATCAATTGAAAGCATCCGCTTTACCCTGTGTTTCCAAGAACATAACTCAACAAAACGCCACCTCTCGACCGAGAAACCGGGTTTCTTATACCATCATATTTGCTCTTCTTTTCCTAATGATTTCAGGAAAAATTCGAACATCTTAACCAAACTTACCCTCATAAATTTTTTTGTCAAGAATATTCAAGAAAAACAGCACAGTGTGTGAAATCAAATCTTGACAAAAACCGCCGGAACAGGGAGTATATGTTTATATTCATTGTAACCGTTCACGGGTTCAGAGGTTCAGGGTTCAACCGACGTAAGAAAGTAGGCCGGACATGAAATGGTTTCTTTATGCCATCAGCTTGATCTGCATTGGATTTGGATGTTGCATTATTCTTTATACCCGGGAAACCAGAAATTTTGTAAAAAGTCTGTTCAACAATGTTGATCGAAAAATTCTCTCGGTCTTTGAAGCCATAATGGGCATCCTGCTTTTGTTTACCGCCACTGCAAGTCGCCACTCATGGTTTATAAGGATAATCGGACTCCTGGCTATCATTGAAGCAGGGGTTATATTTTTAATTCCAAAAAACCGGTACGATGAACTCATTGATTGGTATCTTAATTCAGCATCAGATAAAATATACAGACTATTTGGAATTCTTTCAATAATCCTTGGAACTGCAGTATTATCTTGGATTTAATAGGAAAAAAGGAGCAACTCGCCATGGCACTTACAAAAGCTCGGATCGTAAAATTAATCCACAATCAGATCGGTTTTACCCGGAACAGATCCTCGGAAACTGTAGAAATTCTTTTAGAGATCATCAAAAGCACACTGGCATCCGGTGAGGATGTTTTGATCTCCGGGTTTGGAAAGTTTTGTGTAAAGCCAAAGAAGGAAAGAAAAGGCAGGAATCCAGCTACGGGTGAAGATTTAATGCTGGCACCCAGGAAGGTCGTTACATTTCATTGTTCTGGTAAATTGAGGAATAGAATTAACTCAAGTTAGTTCGCTTTGCCCCGCTTGCCATTACAAGCTCGCCTGCCGGCCAAATCCGCCCGGCATACGCCTTCGTCGCAGCCGATGGCGGACGGGCCCGCCTGCCACTGCGAGCTCGCCCGCCAGCTGAGCAAGGCGAGGCGGCCTGGGGCCATATCCGAGTTAAATATTTGAGGGGTCGGGGAGTTTTTTCGATTCAATAGCTCCATGAATAATCAGCGACTCCATCATACAAACTCATACATAAGGGTTCGTAAAGAAAGAACAGAAAATATGGCTTTAAATAAATAGGTTATATGACTACTCGCTTAACGCATTTTAATTACGAACACAAAATACCGCTGTTCTATCTTAACGATCCCTAATATATTCAAACAGTGTATGATTTCGCTGCTGATCATTCATTACGCTATGTACAAAGCTTTATAAGGAAAACACCCCGACTGCTGAAATATTTTAGTCTTAAAACCTATTTAATTTCAATGAATTGTAGAATTTCCGTGGCCCTGAAAAGCAAAACCCATGTGTGGAAGATTCGTTCAAAACAGTCCGTTACAAATAATTCAGCAGATATTCAATACAGACAAGGTGCTATTTGAAGTGATTCCCAACTACAATGTAGCTCCTACCCAGAAGATTCTTGCGATTATAAACCAGGATAATGAAAATAAACTGGAAAAGCTTCATTGGGGTCTGGTACCGTTTTGGGCAAATGATATTTCCATGGGTTCCAGAATGATTAATGCACGAGCAGAAACGGTTTCACAAAAGCCCGGTTTCCGTAATGCCTTCAGAAAACGCAGGTGCGTGATACCCGCAGACGGATTTTATGAATGGAAAGGTGAGAAAGGACACAAGCAACCCTACTATATCACTGTCCCTTCCGGTAAACCCTTTGCATTTGCGGGACTTTGGGAAACTTGGGTGGATAAAGAAAATGATGAAGAATCTGTTTATAAATCCTGCACAATCATAACCACTACAGCAAGTGAACCCCTCAGCAGCATTCATCATCGTATGCCGGCAATCCTTGATCCGGAGTTTCACGAAAAATGGTTGAATGAAAAAATACAAAATCCAAAAAACTTGGAGATTATTCTGCGAGATGGTTTAATCTATGATATGATATATTATTCGGTATCAAAATCAGTAAACTCGGTTAAAAACAATGATCCGAACTGCATTAAACCGATTTTACAATAATAATCGAGTTGTGGAAAAAACTGCAAAAGATTTTTATTTATACGGGTAGGGAAGTTTGACAGGTTCAAAAAATGAGATCTTTTCAAAATATCACAATTTGAAACGCTCTTTGGAGGGAATCTTCAACCGAAAAATTAGACTCAACCCTAACGTTGGAAAAGTCGAGGATACCGCAGGTCGAAGATCCCGCGAATAGCGGGGAGATTCGGTGTCATCGGCTTTCCTGAAAGGTAAACAACACAGCAAAAAAGATGCTTTCATTGGATGGCACCAACGGTTAGATCTTATGATGGTTACTCCAATCAACGCAAAGCCTCTGTCTAAGCTGTCTAACGTATCATCTGATGTGTTGTTTATGCAACGATAGGGTCAATCTGAGGGAAGGAATGTTATGGCGAAAAAGACGATCGGCTTTGTTGGACCGGATGGCAGGACCTATATGTGCGCCTATACGGTATCAACCGTTGAAAATGAGAAGTTTATTGGCGCAATAATCAAGGGCATGACGGGTATGGACCCGGTACTGGACGCTGTCAGGGGAAAAAAAGATTGGACCGTGAAAATTTTTCCCGTTGCAGGAAACTCAGTTATTAATCATAAATCCGCCATCATAACGGCGTTTGAAAACGGAGAAATAGACTGTGTTGTGATTATGCCTGAAGATCTGATTTATGAAGGCATCGTAAATGAACTCATCGAGGCGGGTTATGGGGACCGGGTCATCGGCCTGACAAGGGAAGCGGCGTTCATTGAAGGGGATAAGGTTAAGGCAAAGATTTGGATGAGGAGAGCCGGTGTGCCGGTTGCCCCTTTCAAGGTGGCTGATGCGAAAAACCTGCAGCAGGTTAAGAGCATTGTTACTCAGTTCATGCGCAACCATGGCGGTGCGGTTTTCAAGTATCCTTACAGTGCGGGCGGCAAAGGTTCCCGACCGGTTTTCCGGGTTGAAGACATTCTCGATGTATGGAATATACTGCTGAAAGATTATAGCGAAAACTACAAAATACGGCACGGAGACAATAAATGGCCGCTTTTGATTGAAGCCTGGAAATCCGAAATTGAGATCAGCTTTACCGCCCTCATTGACGGAAAGGGCAACTCTTGCATTCTTCCCACGGCCATGGATTATCCGCTTCGCTTTGAAGGGCCCCCCAGCCAGACCAACCCGGTTACCGGGGGTATGGCTGCCATCGGTATGCACCCCGCCGAGACACCTGATCTTATAAAACTGGTCGGCGATAAAGTGATCCGTCCTTTTGTGAAGGAGATGAAAAAAGGAGGGATTCTCCGGCCATGTATTCTCTATCCGGGTTGTCGCGTATCCATGGATCCGGTTACCGGAAAACCGGTGGGTATTCTTGTTTACGAAATGAATATTCGGGCCGGTGAACCCGAGATGCAGGTTGTTGCCCGGCGGCTTAAGAATCTGGGCGAACTGATTGTTGCCGCACTTGATGGTCGGCTTGATGCGGTTTCTCCGGATGTGCGCAGGGATCAAATTTCTATCTGTTTCGCGCTGGTTACCGGTCCGGGTGGGGCTCAGGGGCAGAGGGGATACCCTGATTCTTATACCAAGTATGAACCGGTTTTCATCAATTTTAAGAGCCTTGCAAAGAGGGGCATCCTCATTGTTCCGTCGAATATTAGCTGGAATGAAGAGAATCAACAACTGATATCCGACGGCTCCCGGGTGTGCTACCTTAGCAAAAATGCGACGGTCAAACCCGGACAGAAGAGAGGTAATGTATCGGAAAAACTCAGGAAGACACTATTGCAGGCATTTGACCAGGGTCTGGTCAGAGTGATTCCGCGGGAGGCAAATGAAACTTTTGAGGCAGCGGAGATACTGTTTGAGCAAGGCAATATTACCGAGGCTGAATTTAAGATAGCCCGGGCGGCTTTTGAGAAATCGAATCGTCTTGATCTTCGCCGCGACCCCGGCCGGATTTATGAGGAATGGGATGAACTTTACCCTGACTGGCAAATTACAGTATAAACGATTATATGGATTTTATTTAAATAAGGGGTAGATAAGTTTTTTCAATTGAATCGCTCCATAAATAATCAGCGACTGCATCATACAAACTCATACATTCAAACAGTGTATGATTTCGCTGCTGATCATTCATTACGCTATTTTCAAAGCGTTATAAGAAAAACACCCCCAATGAGGAGAAATTTCATGAAAGTGTTGGTCAGTGATAATCTGGGACAAGCCGGTATCCAGATGTTGCAGGAAGAAGACGGGATTGACGTTGATGTCAAAACCGAACTGGCCCCCGAGGAGCTTAAAGGCATTATCCAGGAATATGACGCCCTTATTATCCGGAGTGCAACAAAGGTGTCAGAAGATCTTTTAGACGCCGCAACGCGACTTAAAGTTGTGGGTCGTGCGGGAATCGGTCTTGATAATGTGGATATCCCTGCAGCGACCAAGCGCGGGATCATTGTTATGAATACTCCCGGCGGCAATGTTATTACAACCGCCGAGCATTCCATTGGCATGTTACTGGCGCTTTCGCGCAATGTGCCCGAAGGAACCGCATCATTGAAGGCCGGACGCTGGGACAAGAAGAAACTTCAGGGAAGAGAAATATTCAATAAAACCCTCGGAGTTATCGGATATGGAAAAATCGGCTCTATTGTTGCCGATCGTGCACGGGGTCTGAAAATGGAGGTAATTGTTCACGATCCTTATGTAAAGCCTGAGCAGATTGAAAAAGCCGGATTTGAAAGTGTTTCACTTGAAGATCTATACCGCAGATCCGATTACATCACGGTGCATGTCCCCAAGTTTAAGGAAACAACCGGTTTACTGAACAAGGAGGCCTTCGAACAGATGAAACACGGGGTCATGATCGTAAACTGCGCCAGGGGCGGGATTGTTGATGAGGATGAACTTTATGCTGCCTTGCAGTCAGGGAAAGTTGCCGGCGCTGCATTGGATGTCTTTGAGAGTGAACCTCCCGGCATATGCCCGTTAATTGAGCATGAACGTCTGATTTGTACGCCCCATCTCGGTGCTTCCACCCAGGAGGCCCAGACCAAAGTGGCCGTTGATGTGGCCGCACAGATTATTGATTATCTCAAGTACGGCACGATTCTGAACGCCGTTAATGTTCCGTCGGTAACCGGTGATCTGCTTAAAAAACTGAAACCCTTATTGACTCTTGCCAATCATATCGGCAGTCTCCAGACACAGCTTATTCGAGGGCCCATTGAAGAAGTTTCTATTGAATATGCCGGAGATTTTAAGGGACTTGACCTGTCACCGGTGTCCATAGCGGTGTTAAGAGGTTTGCTGGCGCCTGTGGTTAAGGATGATGTCAATTTCGTCAATGCCCAGGTCCTTGCAAAGGAAAGAGGGATAACGGTCAAAGAGATAACCAGTGATGCGTCTGAGGAATATATCAACCTGATTACCGTCCGTGTGACCACGCCTAAGGTTACAAATATGGTGTCCGGAACACTATTCGGCAAGAATAAAATTCGGATCGTAACCATTAACAATTTTCGGCTTGAGCTTATCCCTCAAGGTCATCTGGCGCTGATATATACGCTTAACAAGCCGGGGGCCATTGGAAGTTTTTCAACACTTCTCGGCAGTAAAAAAATTATCATCGACCAGATGCATTTGGGCCAGGAAGAAACCGGAAAAATGAACATCATTTTTCTTAAAACCAATGTCCGCATTTCCGATACTGTTGTTGAAAAGTTGCTTGACCTGCCGCTGATTATATCGGTGACCCGACTTGAATTCGAAACTTAACCTGGCCCGGATATTCCATGGGTGGCTGACGATTTCGCCAGTTTATTTAATCTTGAAAACTTGGTCCTCTGGGCCATGTCAGAGTTATCCGGCTCTGCCTGAAGAAACGCGGTAAGAGTTTGAAGTGAACTAAATCCGCCAAAGTACGGTGGCGGATAAAGTTTAAAGTGAGCTAAAGCCCGCCCTGGTGCGACTCGTCCATGTATGTTGATATCGGCTATACATCATTGCAAACCTGCTTTTTTGAATATAGCGTATTGGTGATCGGTCTGGGCCAGGGTTAAGGAATTTTGTCAATTATATAAAATCAGCGGAGCGCAGCGACCCCATAACTTTAGGCACTTTAGATCACTTATCACTTTTAACTTGTCCGGCTTATAGGATAACAGACCCTTTTAGGGTCAAACCAAAGCCTGGTTCTATGGACCAGGATTCTTTACTTTTGCTCTATCGAGGTGTTGTCTTTTTGGTTCAAAAAAGTCGTCACGGCTTCTAAAGCTTGATCTCGATGCTTGAACCGAATCCGTGGATAAATGACCTTGCAGTCTTCAAACCCCAGACGGTCCACGAGACGATTGGCCGCGGCCTCGTCTTGGCTGTGGGGCGCCTCGGATCCATGGGGAATCATTTCTTGTTTTTGGATCAATTTGATATAAATCAGACTCCGGGCGGCCAGCAAATCTGCCAGATCTTTTTTGATTTTTGAATTCAATGCGTAATACAAGGTGAGAATGTCTCCGGGGCCCATATTGCGTCGTTTGCATCCGAGTTTTCGGAATACGGTGTGCAAAAGGTAAACCACTCGTATTTTGGAGCGCCCTTTAAGTTTTCGGCGAAGATAGAGGTAAAGGGGATAATGAATATAACCGGACTCAACAAATATCTCCCGTGTCGTATCCATGGATGCAATGGCCCGTGCCCGCAACATGGATCTCAAGTTGGAACGCTCGGCGTCGGCTTTGGCAAACGCGTTCACGGATGCAATTACGGCGCTGAAATCGGTTTGGATACTGCGACGGTAATAGGTGATCAATGCGCCGGTGGCTTTTTTTTCCGCCTGGTATACCGGGTTTAATTCCGGCAATTTTAATATATCTGCGGGGGTTTTGCCTGCGGCGAAGTGTTCGTGGATCTCGAGCAGCCGCTCCAAATAGGGTTCTATCTGCAGGATCTCTTTGCCCTGTTCGTGGAGTTTTCGGAGTGAGCGGCACATCAGGCGCTCAAATTCGGGAAAACCCGAATCGATCTCCATTAAGCAGTTCTCAATGGACATATCCCGGTTGAGCATATGGGTAAAATTCGAATTCGGAGAATCTTCGAGCACAATGACCTGATGCCGGGCCATGGATCGAACGATAAATGGCAGGGCTTCGGCACGGTGGGGTGAAAAACCGATGGTGATCAATAGCTCATCTCCGGCAGGATATCCCCCATGTGAAAGGGAAAGACGCCCGTTAAAAAATCCTCGAAATATCGACGAAGGACTTCCCGAACCACAGAAAACGCCAGATTATCCCAGGGGATCTCGCGTTCTTTAAACAGCCGGGTCTCCAAACTCTCATGTCCGGCTCGAAAGTTCTTATCCTTGAGCGGTCCTTGAAATATCAGATAGACTTGACTGATAAAGGCAAGATTGTACAGGCCATAGGGTTCGAGAAATTCGACGGTTGCGCAGGCCTCCTCATGAAGCTCCCGTTTTGCACCCGCTTCAAGGGTCTCACCCTGTTCATAAAATCCCGCGGGAATTGTCCACTTACCATACTGCGGTTCGATGGAACGCCGGCATAACAGGATGCGGTCCTTCCATACGGGAATACAGCCCACCACCATTTTGGGATTTTCATAATGGATGGTCCGGCAGGCATCGCATATAAACCGCGGCCGGTCATCGCCTTCGGGAATGCGATAATCTAATTTTAACCCACAATTATTACAATATTTCAATTTTTTTGAAAGTCCTTTTGGTTTGCCGGGGCAGTCTTTGGGGCGCAAAAAATAACTTAGCGCTTATGGCGTTACGCCTTCATCATTGGTTTAAAAAAATCCTTCGGGATCATCCCGTGTGCAGCACAATACCGGCAGGTAAAGATTCTCCGAAAATGTTGGTTTGCTCCTGTTTTGCCAGGGGAACCACTTCTTTTAGGTATCGGATGTGCGGCTGTAACAGTTGTTTCCGATGGGGATCTTGGGTCATCCACGCCATAACCGGTTCAATATCGGCGTGATCCAAATCACGGGTACGATCGCCGGTTTTGCGGGCCAGCTGGGCAATGGCGGCGGCAATGGGTCTGGGGTCGCGCCATTTTCTTGAAAGCAGCGTTTCAATCCAGGCAACCACTTCTTTGGCCGGTATCACACGGTCCACGGGTCCGTAAAGGAGTTCACGGGCACCCATGCGCGACAGAGACCAGAAATGCTGGGGCCTGCATTTTTTTGGTTTTATTTCCGACAGCAGCATGCGGCCGCATTTGATCTTGTCTTTTGCCAGCAGATGTTCCATGTTGGCCACGGCCATCCAGATTTCCAGCCGTTGCTGGGGCGGCGCCTTTTTTCGGGTGCCTTTGCCGGGGAAAAGTATGGGTGTCAGGTCCTGGAAGAACTGCCGTTGCCGGCCGGGCTTCAGGCCGCCGGCCACCCGCCGCCACATGATCCACCACTCGCTTTGAACCTGCAGATGATTGGGGTGACACATTCCCTGTATGTAGATCTGCCATATCTTTTTCATCCGGTGCGGATCCAGAGCGTCGGCGAATCCGGGACGCATGCAAAATCCAAAAAAGTTAAGCCACCTGCCTTCGGACGCGGGCGAACCGGTTCGGACGTCTTCAAGTTGAATGAGTTCGTCGGCGATGCTTCGGATAAAGGTCAGAGGCCATTTTTCCCGCGGTCTTTCAACGCGTTTGGAAATATCTTTGGCAAGGGAGACCCGGTGCGTGTCCGGGGTCCCATCTTCAAACGCCTCCCGGACCATTTCGCGAACATCGTCGACAACGGAAGATTCAAAAACTTCCTGATCCGCGACCGGGGCGGGCGCCGAAACCGTGCGAAGTTGAAACTGAAGGTGCCACCGGTGGGCGCTCACCAGACTCCGGCACCAGAGGGCCAGGGACCCCATTTCCGTATAGCTGGCCGCAATATGAATGGGGATGCGGGTTTGAACGCCTTTTTTTCCATACTGAATAACGGTTTGAATGGGCGGCAACGGGGTGAGGGAGTCGTCTATGGTGACAAGATCACCGCACCGGTCGCCGCTTCGAAAGCTGGAGCTGTATATGTCAAAAGTGACCGGCCGGTTGGTCAGCACTTCAAATTGTCGGTCTTGCAATTCGATGTCGGTCCCTTCTTCCAAACCGCGTTCCACAAGGCATAGGGCCTGTTTGCGGTCCTTTTCTTTACGGGCGTCTGCCTCTGCCTGGCCGGCCACCCCCAGATAAAACGCCCGGGGGCTGCCGCTGCCCACCCGAACTCCGTGGCCGATTTTGACCCATCCGTAATAGGCCGCGCCCATTGCAACCGCCAGATCGGGATCCGGATTTTGCAATACCCGAGGAAGCGTATCATCCGGTTGTCCGAACCACTGCCGGATGGCGCCGCGAATCCGTTCCCGGATCACCGCCGGCTTTAACGATCCGCCGTTAAAGAGAATAATATCGGGTTCGGGCCGATCCTTTTGTAAAAATGCGGTTACGTCCGCCGTATGTTGTTCCAAAAACCAGCACAGGTGGCGCGTGATGGCCGGTTCCTGTTCATAAGGGAGTCCGAATTCGGTGATGCCTTTGCGAATGGCCCGTGGTTTTTCCTCGCCAGGATCCACAAGGGGAAAAAATCCGTTCAAAATGGTTTCCGACACTTCCCTGTACTCTAAGGTGGCCGTCAGTGTTCCGGCAATCAATTGACCGCCTTCTCCCATGAGGGTAATTTTTTGGGAATTCGCTCTTCCGTCGAGAAGGGTTTCTTTGGCCTGGCGGCATTGGTGGCACAGGGTTTTCCACCGGTCGCCGCTCAAGGAATGCTTGTTTTTGGAAAATTGTACTTCCAAGCGCCGTGCCAGTGCCAGATCGATATTGTCCCCGCCCAGAATCAGATGATCCCCCACGGCAATGCGCTCAAAACGCGGGCTGCCGTCCACCTCCCTTAAATAGATCAAGGTAAAGTCCGTGGTCCCGCCACCCACATCGCAAATCAGGATGAGGTTGTTTGGTTTTACAAATGTGTTCCACTCATGTTCATGGGTCATCAGCCAGTTGTAAAAGGCGGCCAAAGGTTCTTCCAGTAGAATCACGGTGTCCATACCGGCCGCGCCCGCCGCTTCAAGGGTCATTTCACGGGCCACCTCGTCAAAGGAAGCCGGAACGGTAATGATGACTATCTGATGTTCAAGAAAGGCCTCCTCGTCGCTTTGTCTGCGATTCCAGGCGGAGCGAATATGCCGTAAATAGGCGGCGGTGGCCTGAATGGGAGAGATTTTGCGAACCTCTTTGCTTGAGCCCCAGGGCAGTATGGGCGCTTTTCGATCGGCATTGGCGTGACACAGCCAGCTTTTGGCCGACGATACCAGCCGGGCGGGCACTTTGGCGCCGTGATCTCTGGCATACGCCCCGGCGAAATTGTCGCCATGGCATCCCCAGTCAGCGACAAGGCTCTGTTTGGAGATATCATAATCGCCGGGGATGTAGAGAAAAGAGGGCAACACCGGCAGCCGGGAGATCTCACCCGGACCGGTCAGCTGGGGAATGGGAAACAGCTGGATACGCGACCGCCGCTTGTCTTCGGCATGCAAATCCACATAGGATACCGCCGAATTGGTGGTGCCGAGATCGATACCGATAATGTAGCGTTGGTCGTCAAGATTCAAGGGCTTCTTTCTCCCGCACATTGAATTTTAGTGTATGTTACACCAGACCTATCCCGGATATTTCACGAGTAAAAAGACCTCTTGAAAATTTTCATGAAATATTCGGGCTAAAGGATTTCCACCTCGGCCGGAGCGATGATGCGTGCATCTTGAACACCGGATAAAGCGGGCAGTTCCAGTTTTCGGGTCCGCCAGCCTTTATGGCGCAAAATACCTGTGAACGGCGGATCTCCGGTCACATTGCCGGTCAGTTTTATGGCGTCGGGATCAAACCCCGGTTCAACCCGGATCTCTTCTCCTTCGCTGCGGTCTATGACCGCTTCAAGGGCAAGGCTTTTGTTGACTGCTTTTTTGCAGTTCTCGTGTATGGCGCGAACCGCGCCGCCGATCTGGGCATCTTCATAAAGATTAAGATCCTCCGAGAAAAAATCTACCAGGCGGCCTTCCCGCTGGAGCACGGACAGCAGGTGTAAAAACAAGCGTTGCTGGTTCTGCTCTTGCGCTTCTCGCTCAGCGGCGGATTCTGCCAATGCCTGAACATGTTTTTTCGGCACGGGCTTACCGGATTTTTTGAAAGAATTCACAGCGATTCGCCGCAAAACTCCCCACAAAATGAGGCCGAAAACCATAAAAACGCCGGCCCATGCCCCCGCAGCATACATAAAATACTTGTGATGAATCAAAGAGATCGGGTCAAGGAGTGCCATTGACGGAGTTTCGGGAGTTGCAAGCAAAGATATGTCCTGGTACATAACCTGAAGTACCCAGTAAAACGCTGAAACCGTGGCTGCCAGCAATATGGCGCCCAATACTAAAATTAAAACAAAAGATCGACGTGAATAGGACTTTATGAATTCCATTGCCCAATCTCCTTGTTACTATTTTATATAATATCCCAAAAACCACCATAATTATTGCAAATTTGTCTCTTTCATAAAAAGTTAATGTAGGATTAAAAGCAAACTATATATTTTATACATTATTTTCCAAAATGCAAGGAATCTTAGGTGGTCTAAGGCGGTCTAAATTTTGTTCGGCAAACAACTTACGGAATTCAAAGATGAATCTTACACAGACAATATTTTGAGGAAATTCGGGGTTCAGTGATTAAAAAATTACGATATGGGAATTTTGAAAATATTACAACAAAAAAATAAATTGAATTAACCGTCCTGATTTATACTTGAGAGTTCGATATCGCAATTTCTGAAGCCGTTCTTAGATTCAAAATTACTGCTGTCCGGTTTAAATTTTTAACAGTTTTATAACACAATGGAATCATACATAATATGGTGATTTATGAGTGGGATCGATTTGAAATCGTCTCCCTTCTAATACAATAACTCACCGCCCATTCGCTTCGCTCATTAGAGCCGCAGAGAACCCAGAGGTTATTGATTTTATTGTTTTCCGTTGAGAGGACGGAAAACAATAAGAAACATGCCCTGCGGGCAATTAGAACCCAAAAATATCGCGTAGCGATTGATTTTTTTTCTTTTGCCGTCCTCTCAACGGCAAAAGAAAAGTATCTTTTCTTTGCGCCCTCTGCGTCTTTGCGGTGATATTAAAAAACGAGATCAAATTACATAAATTTACACATTTTAAGTGAAACGCATTTCTAACAAAAGCCTATTTTAAAACGGTTTACAAAAATTAATGACAGGAACTAAACTAGTAGCACATTCTTCTGCTTGAATTTGTTCCAAATTAAACCGGACACTACTGATTCAAAATATATTGCAGATAGTACAGGTCTCGTTTTTTGTATTTCAAATCAGAATCGTAAAAACTCGCTGGGAGCTATTCCGGTGGAATTGTCCATATAAAAAAGGGATTAACCAAGGGATAAAAGATATGATTTTAGGTTTGCCTTTTTGTTCTTTATACCAATTTTTTTCCTGATACTTTCTCTATGGGACTTGATCGTATGAATAGAAACATCTAACAAATTTGCTAATTCTTTTGTTCGCTTACCTTGCTTTACCAAATTTGCCACCTGAATTTCTGCTGGAGTAAGATTCATATAATTTGATAATAGTGTATTGGAAAATTCTGAAATAATTTCATTAATATTTGATTCCAAGATCTCTAAATATGTTTCTTGCTTCTCATCTACCACGACATTTTTCAATTTATTCACATAGGGTAAAACCAAATTGTTTACGTTGGATAATATATTTCCTTCTAATTTTTTTTTATCTTCCTCTCTTTTTTCCAACAAAACCTTTAAAGCTACGTTCATTTCTTCAAGACGAATGCTTTTTCTTTCCAATTCCTTTTCTCTCTCTCGCAGCTCTTTCTCGGCCTGCTTTTGCTGGGTAACATCAGAACCTATGACGATAACGCCGGTAATGTCGCCGTTATCTTCAATGAAAGGATAAGCTGTTCTGTCATAAATACGACCATCTGGTCGGTATCGAAGGGCTCCGCGGGTCACTTTTCCCTCATTTAAAACCTTGATTGCCGGACAACCTTCACAGATGTCGTTGCGTCCGTAGAAAAGCTCATAACAGTGTTTCCCCGCATACTCATCGAGAGAAACGTTGTAGGCTTGAGCCAATGTAGAATTTATCAGCTGTAGTTTGAAATTCTGATCTAGTAATACAAGTAGCTCTTTAATGCTATTTGTAACATTATTAAAAAGATTCTCGCTCTCCTGCAACGCTTCTTCTGCCCTTTTGCAATTAACGGCCTCTTTCTCTAAATCCTTATTCCTTTGCTCTAATTCTTCATAGGTCGGTTTTCTATCCATTATGAATTTCTCCAAATGACAATAAAAAAGACCATACAATAGTATCCCCTAACACCTTGTATGAGCTTTTACATCACATAGGTCTATCTTTTGAACCGAAATCGAACATGGCATATCTTGATAGTCATCTAAAAGGCACCTCCCGATCGCAAAGAAGGATGCGATTTGTTATAGGTAGTTAACCCCATTAACAACCCTTTAACAAAAGGAGGTGCTCAATGGAACTATACGCCGGATTAGATCTTCATTCAAGAAATACTTACATCGGTATTATGGACAAAGCGTTCAATCGTGTATTTAAAAAAAGAGTTCCGAATCATCTTGAACACATCTTGCAAACATTAGCCCCTTTTCGGGATCAAATCAAAGGATTTGTGGTTGAATCCACCTACAACTGGTACTGTGGCTGGTAGACGGCCTTATGGATGCAGGATATTCATCTGCTCATTTAGCCAATCCAGCTGCTATCAAACAGTATGAAGGATTAAAGTATAGTGACGATCAACACGATGCATTCTTTCTGGCTCAACTTCTCATTTTAGGTATTTTGCCACAAGGGTATATTTACCCTAACGTTGCAAAAGCTCAGGATGCCGTAAGTCCAAGGCGTCCAAGGGTGACGCTGTAGTAAACTACCGCGAACCCTTGGCAACGAAGGAATTACGGTGTCATGGGCTTTCCCGAAGGGTTAAAAATATGCCTTACCAAACGTTTTTTCCTGGAATTCACGCTGGGTTTATACCAAAAACTTCTGTGTGATATGCGTAACATATAGAAATGTTATAATATAATATATTTTTGGCATATTTTTTATGCAACTATAGGGTTTATTCAGATGTGCAATGGTTATTGGGCATATAACCACAAAGCAAGGTTTGATGTCGATCCTAAGCTACTGATATTAAATTTAAAAATATTCTTATTCACAATACAAGATTTGACACCATTCCCCTTTCTCCATCAAGCACTTGTCTTATCTTTCCGGCAATTTCCTCTTTAGTAACAGGTTTCATAACATACCCATGAATGCCCAGAGATTTAGCCTTATCTCCATCTATCATCTCGCTGAACCCGGTGCAGATGATAATGGGAATATTGGGTCTGATTTCCTTAAGCCTGGAGGCTAATTCAATGCCGGTCATATTAGGCATGGTCATGTCGGTGATGACCAGATCAAATTCATCCGGTTTACCCCTGAACGCTTCCAATGCCTCCACACTGCTTGTACGAGGTGCGACCTGATAACCAAGGCGTTCTAAAATCTCATGTACCATGAAAACGATCGGTTCTTCATCATCCACAAATAAGATACGTTCCGTACCCGTTGGAGTAGGTTCTGCGAATATGGTTTTCGGATCAACAGGTCTGGTTTCTATCAAGGGAAAATAGACATGAAATATAGTGCCTTTCCCAAGTTCGCTGTATACTTTAATATCCCCGCCGTGGCTTTTGACAATCCCGTGTACCACTGCAAGGCCCATTCCGGTCCCCTGGTTGTAAAATAAGGGTCAAAAATTTTCTCTACAAGCACCCTATCTATACCATGACCAGTATCACTCACAGTAAGTTTAAGGTATGTTCCTGGATCAAGATCCAGATCTGGGTCATCAGAACCGACTTCCTCTTCCATGAGAGTCAATTCCAACACCCCTCCCATCTCCCTCATCGCTTGATAGGCATTGGTGGAAAGGTTCATAACCATCTGGTGAATCTGGGTCGAATCAGCAAGGACCGGGCTGCAATCCGCATCAATATTATGGCAAATCTCAATAGTCGAAGGTATTGAAGATCTAAGCAGATTAATCGCCTCCTTTACGATAGATTGAATCTTGACAGGTTGCTTTTTAGTCTCTGCCTTGCGGCTGAAGGCGAGAATCTGTCGAACCATGTCTTTGGCTCGCATTGCACCTCTAAATACTTCATTTAGATTT
The DNA here is from genome assembly GCA_964492995.1 of uncultured Desulfobacteraceae bacterium. GTDB lineage: Bacteria > Desulfobacterota > Desulfobacteria > Desulfobacterales > UBA11574 > S5133MH16. The sequence goes on from CAZBOB010000048.1 coordinate 17,092, forward strand.
TTTTGGGCCACGCTATCCTTAGGTAAATCGTCCATAGTCAGCTCAGTATATCCAATAATTGAATAGAGGACATTGTTAAAATCATGGGCAATCCCTCCAGCAAGGGTGCCTATGGCCTCCATCTTTTGGGCCTGTTTGAGTTGGGCTTCAAGATTCTTGCGGTCGGTTATATCACGTGTGACTCCAATGACCCCGGTAGAATTACCAAGCTGGTCTCGTAGAAAGGACATTTTCATTTCGGTCCAGATTGTTGAACCATCCTTACACTTGATTTCGAGTTCAATCGTTCGCGATCTGAACAAGTCCTTTTGCTCACTATTCTCAATTTCCAGTTCTTCAGCAAAAACCTCTAATGCAAGTTTGAGTGAGTCAGGAGTCAAGGCTTCTTCCAGGGTTCTGGCCATAGTTTCTTCTACGGTGTAACCTGTCTGGTTCGTAATTGAAGGGCTAAAATAAGTAGGGCGTAAGTTCATATCCCTTACCCAAATGACATCCGTTACATTATCAGCTAATAGGCGATATAGTTTTTCATTCTCCCGTAGCGCCTCTTCCGCCTGTTTTTGATCAGTAATGTCGATAACAACGCCTTCAAGATATCCTTTATCAGGATAGGCTGCTGAGCTTATTGCAATCTGAAAAATAGAACCATCAGTACGTTGCATTTCAATTTCGAAACCATCCACTCTGCCTTTCGAATTAATTTGTTTAAGCAATTCTTCGCGACGTTTAGAGTCGGTATAGTGCTCTGAAGTAACGTATTCTGAAATTAATTGGTCTACTGATTCGTAACCTATCAATTTTGCTAACGTTTGATTGGCTGCAAGAAACTTTCCGTCACTGATACGAGTCCGATACATGCCAACCATGGCTGTTTCGAAAAGGTGCCGATACTTTCTTTCGCTCTCCTCTAATTTTTTAATCTTATGTTCTAATTCCTCATACGTTGGCTTTTTCTCCATTATAATTTCCTATGATTTATTTAAATAATTCCACAGACTACAACCAACCTTTCAAGAATTGGAAATACCTAACCGTCGTCAATTGCTGCAGGAATCGTACCACAATATGACAAACAAACAAATGCCTTTTATTACAAACAGTTAAAGATTATATCGTGGAGTATTGAAACGGATAAAACTACGAAATTTTTGCGTCAAATTACACAGATGTCAAAATTTTGACTCCTGTTTTAGAGATTCTGAATAGAAGAGTTGTTAAGATTTTTTTCCGAAGTCAAACTTGTGGTTGCTTGATAATAATCTAAAAAGCACCTCCCAATCGCAAAAAAGGATGCGATTTGTTATAGGTAGTTAACCCCATTAACAACCCTTTAACAAAAGGAGGTGCTCAATGGAACTATACGCCGGATTAGATCTTCATTCAAGAAATACCTAAATTGAGCGATTGTCGAGGCTTGCCCGCCTCTGGCTGTGTTGCCGCAGTTAAGCAAGTTGAGCATAGCGAAATCCCGCTCTGCGGGAGAAGATGTCGTTCCGCTATAGTCAACTATGCGGGACGGCATCTGACGCAGTAGATGCGGTAAGATCGGCAATCCCGAAGGGTTAAAAATATGCCTTACCAAACGTTTTTTCCTGGAATTCACGCTGGGTTTATACCAAAAACTTCTGTGTGATATGCGTAACATATAGAAATGTTATAATATAATATATTTTTGGCATATTTTTTATGCAACTATAGGGTTTATTCAGATGTGCAATGGTTATTGGGCATATAACCACAAAGCAAGGTTTGATGTCGATCCTAAGCTGCTGATATTAAATTTAAAAATATTCTTATTCACAGTACAAGATTTGACAACATTTCTCACTATCAAAAAGGGAATTCTATCAATCAATTATCAATTTATCTGCGAATGTGTCTCAGCGATTTAGGGTAACCCCAACTTCGCCGCTCGCGCTATATTGTAGAGCCTTGCCTTTCCGGAATTTTCTCCCCGCAGCACGACCTGAGTAGGCGCGATCTGCTGAACAAAGACATGCGAGAGGCGACCGAAATCGAAAACGCGTGAGGGCACGTTTGCAACCTGCAATCTGTGCTGAATCTTGGTGATTTTAGGCCTCCATTTGTTTTTGAGGTACTGTGGAAAATCTTCTCTTACTGCCCGAGCTAAATCAGATTGACGGGCATATCCGCGCGTATAGCTATCATCCTCCATGGTAATCTCCACCTCAATAATGGGTCCAAGGCATTGATATAGCAACTCCTCGGCAATGTGACTGTAGGTGATACTGTGGGAAGTGCGCGACGAGAGTGCAGCAAAAACGGCAGTCAGAGCAAGACCAAAAGCAATATCTTCGGTGTTGTAAGGCCATCTTCGTGAGCCGTCCCAGAAGAGCGTTAGGCTCTCTTCTATGAGTGCCACTCCATTGCAACGCCATATCACAGGACCATTCCGCAAGTCCGGCTGCTTTTTTAATTTGTCTATGAGCGTACCAGCTAGATGCGACAATGCTTGGACGGGGTCTCTCAGCGTTGGCAAAACAATATCAACCTTTGGAGCTTTTGAGTACTCCGACCACTTCTCGGGTTTCGGCTTTTGCCAGGCTATCAGGTTGGCCTTCTTCCAAGACTCGTGTATGGGCAATCCCTCCTTGCCGAAGCATTCCTTGTCTATTCCTTCCTCAAACCCATCGACCATAACGATAGTCACCACACCCTCTGGCTCAGGCCTAAAGATCTCCCCGATATCGCGCATCCTTCGCTTCATGAAATATTGCTCTAAAAGAATCTCCAGGTCGCTTTTCTGACGCGGATAGACATCGTCTTTGGGAACACAGGGTTGCCCTCTGTATGCTGGAAAGTAAATCCGGTCAAATTCGTAAGCATCTTCGAAATTGAAATACGGAAGAAAAAGAAAAACACCACTTTGCGCCTGAATCCGCCAGAGTTCCGCTATGTCAACGTTAACCCGGCGTGGTTCTACCCACTTCGGACGTACTGAGGCCATTTGGGAGCTGAAATCTGCAAAAAGCTGGGTATTGACACAAATAATGCAGCTGAACTCCTTATCTCCGAGATCGGTCGGAGGTTCAAATGCGGCAAAGAAAGCAGCTATACGTGGCTCTGTAGTGAAATCCATATAGTTTGTCGGTAACCCATAGTGCTGCGCCACCGCGAACGTGGCGTCTACATCAGATGCTATTTCATTCAGTGCGGATATTCCCTTGACCCAACCCTCAAAACGTCTGAGTTCATTTTTCGCTTCCTCTCGGTCATTTTCGTCCAAACGGGCAAGGCTCGTTCGTAGCGGTCGCCAATCACGCGCTTGCCCACGAAACAAGTCATATTTTCCTTTTTCCTTCAGTGAAGTGGCTAACTGAAGTGCTTCCATAAGACTTGAGACTCGTGCTATTTCGCCCATTTCTTCTCTCCTTATCAAGGTTTTCGATTCACTTTTTTGGCAATGCGTACCGAACTCAATAGGGGCGAAATCTGGTCCATTGAATCATATGGAACTGCCCCTCAAATCAGTCATGAAGAACTCGCGGCCCCCCGGCCCTTGGCGTTGGCTTGAGAGCGTCACGAAGCCCTATAACCGTCTGTAGGATGTTGAACCAGAACGGTGCGCCGAGTGCTAGGGCTATCGTGGTGATGAGGACACCGATCCAGTTGGTCAGAGCACCGGCACCTACGTAGAAGGCTGTCCCCTGTTTCCAGAAGTCTATTTCGAATACGGATAGATATTGACTGGCTCGGGCGGCGAGGCCTGATGTCTCCTTCAAGGCCGAGAGCAGGAGATCATCAAGGATGCCAGAATACTCTTTGACAAGCGTATTCTGCTGGTCAGTGGGCAAATCAGACAAAACGAGTTTGAGTTCGTGGAGTATTGCACTCTTGTCGTTTCCGATTCCTGATGCCTCCTCCAGTTTCTTTGCGAGTTCAGGGTGGCGTTGCGCGAGTTCATCCAAAGCTCTGTCTGAGATCTTCTCATACTTGCGTGTGAGGACATGCGCCTCAGCAGCCGCCTCCACAACTTGTTTGGCGTATTGCCCAGTGGCCTCTCGTAGTTCGGCGCTCGTTCTTAAGTCCTTCAGGAGGGCGGGTGTGCTTACCTGAAACATGAAGGCCACAAGAAGACCGAAGATGATAGTGAGCAGCCGCATACACCCTGTGAAACGCTTGCTCAGGTCCCCTTCCATACTCTCGAATCTTTTCTCAATGCTGGAAAGTAATACTTCCCGGTCATTAACCAGGGTCTCTGGGATCAAGTCTTGTAGACCCTGCTTCAGTTCCTTTGGGAGTATCCAGGTGCGCTTCCCTCCCACAATCGACCCAAATGTTTTCCTCAGGCGGGTTTTCGGTTGCTCCAATCCGACCCGATCGATCAAGTCCGAAGCCAACCCACGCGATTCCGGCGGGTTTTCCTCGTTGCCTGACTTGAGAATTACGGGTATTCCGAACCCGTCTAACAACTGTTCAAGACCGAATAGGAGATTCCGATAGCGAAGCTGAAATACCTGTTGAGTTGATTGCACCAAGGTCGTAACGAGCAGGCTCAGCAGGAGCATGACCGACGCATAACCGATAACAATCCCCAATATATCCAAAAGCATGTTTTATCCTCCGTTTTCTACTTGGCCCGGATCCACCGTGTACCGTTGCCCCGACGCGTCTGCTGGACCGTGGGTCGGCAACAATTATCCCGTCTGTGGAGTTTGTGAATATCATCCTAAATCTTTCTTCGCTCTCCCGCAGCGACTCCTGTAGCAGCTTGCGCGCAGATTCAGCGTTCTCTAATTTTTTAACCCTTTGGTCTAACTCTTCATAGGTTGGTTTTTGGGACATTATAAAATTCTCCGATTAATCGGATAAGGCGGTATGAAAAAACACAATATATAGATGCCATATAAAATGGCGAAAATGCGAGATGTCTCGATTAAACAATTGAAGAGTTAATTGAAAATGAGGCCAGCACAATAAGAGATGTGTAACGATAGAAACTGATTCGAGATAGAGACCAGTTATAAGAAAGAGAATCTGTATTATTTACAATATAAAAATGATATTAACATGTCAAATGAATAATTGCATAATATTTCGCACAGATAGATACTATTTTATGGTATTAATTATTGAAAGAAATTGATGGAAAGGAGGGATGTGGTTGATTCAAGATACCTTGATAATCTCAGGCGAACAACAATCTTCACCAATTACATATATCCTAAATTCCAATAAAAATCAAAGGGTCAAACCCCAAAAAAGGATTTGCCCCTGTTGAAAAACGATATCGCAACAATTTCAAGGCCCTGATATTTACATTTTCATAGATATCAACGTTGCTAATCAGCCGCGCGGCCTTCTGGCGTCGGCTGAATTAGCCTTGTTGGGCCAGCCCTTCAGGTCTTGCGACCTGTGATCCCCCAAAACAATCGTCCGAATGGCTCTGGAACGGATCTTCGGAAGTCAACCCACGTAAACTGCTTGAGGAACAGCGGCAACTGCGGAACCTGGTTGCAGTCGGCCAAGATGACAGGAATGACGGGTGAACGCCGTCTGAGGAACTCATTTAGAAACGCACGCATCTCAATGTCTTGCCACGGTCCTAATCCACTTTGACCGACAAAGACCGCTGCAGTCTTTATCTGGCCGATTTGCTCCTCGAGAAGCTCTTGCCAGGGACGACCCGGAGGTAGTTGTTCCTCATCAAACCATGTCCTAATCTTTTTTGATTGAAGCCTTTTGTTCATGTTCCGAACGGCATCTTTGTCCTGACTATTGTGGCAAAGAAAAACGTCGAAGTTCTCTTCTACCGTCCTCATTCTCCAGTAGTCGCAGATGTCCATATTTGCTCGCGACGCGGCGCTAATGTCATTCAATACATCCTGAATCTGCGAAAAAACGGTTGTGTGTGCGCTATTGCCGTGCTTGTGAAAGTGGTATAGGCAGTCTGAGCAGACAGTACCGGATTTCATTCCAAGGTCCACATCTGTTTTGTCCATCCACAAGTCGTTTATGCAACCTGTATTCTCATCATGCCTAAACCCGATTTCGAGGTGCTGTACTATCATTGCGCACAAGAAGAACACTACGCCATTGTTTAGTGGGACGGTTGTAAGATGCTCCCATCCTGATAACGATATGATCGCCTTATTGTCGACCCCCTCCCAGAAGTAGTTGTTGTCGTACGGATTCGCTGTGAAAAGAGCCACGTAGTCCGAGTCTTCACTCTCACGTAGGATAGCCGGAGATAACTGTTTGTAAGCATCGGGAGATATGACGAAAAAACCTTTAATTTTGAAAGATGCTCTCCCCTTGACAACCGTCAAGTCAGGTGCCAGTTTTGTCATGTTCTGAGTGATGCAATCCAAGTCAAGACTCAACGAATTCTCAGCAAATAGTGTGATTTTCATATGTTTCCTCCGGCCCAACCAATTATTATACAGTTCTGTTTATCATGTAAATTGTAATGATATACAGAAGGTTGTAAAATGTGATGTTTTCAAATTTCAGATCATTTGCCACTGTACGACATAAAATGGTGATTGACTAAAAAAGCATCTAAGTTCATCATCTACCTGATTTTTCTTTAAAAAGCAAGAAAGGAGGTAGAGATGAACCTTTCACAAGAGTCTGTTGGACATGGAAAATATCATTATCAGGTTAGGATATCTCCAAAATCTAGTCAAGCTTTGGATGTTCAAACATCCAAACCTAAAAACCCTCAGATTAAAAAATGCATCAAACGGCTTTCCACTAAGAAGCTTTTTGGCCATCCTCATGTAAAACGTTATTTATATGATCTGTATCGCCGCGGATGTCGGCCTAATACGATCCGCAGTAACTTTGAATCGATCATTCTTTTTATCAACCATCTTAAGAGCCTGGGTGGAACCTATCTTGAAGCCGTCACCAGAGATGATTTGGGCAGTTTTATCGAGCATCAACAGGACCGAGGCTTAAAGCCGAATACAGTATCCACAAGGTTAAGAGCCTTGTATGCTTTCTTGGGTTACCTGGTCGAAAGAGAAATTGTTCATCCTGATGTCACAAGAAAGAAAATGTATGTCAAGGTTCCGGATGCGTTGCCTCGGGCTATCGACCCGGAAGACGTAAGGCTTCTTTTATCTATTATCAAAAAGACTCGGGACTGGGCAATGATACTGATATTACTGAGAACCGGTATGCGTATTGGAGAATTATTGGATACCAGGGTTGGCGATATAAATCTGAGAGAAAATAGGATTGAGGTTTATGAGGCGAGTAAAAATCGTGTCGGAAGAGTTGTCTATTTGAGTGATGATGCCCGTTGCGCTTTAAAAGTATGGCTTAAGAAGCGAGATCCACACAAAGAGAATCTGTTTTATGGTCCGGGCCGCAGTAAAACTTTAAGCTATGAGGCCGCACGAATGATGTTTCGCAGGTATATAGAAAAAGCTGGATTGACCCATAAGGGATATACCCTTCACTGTTTACGGCATACATTTGCCAGTGAGCTGTTGAATGCCGGCATGCGACTGGAGTGTGTTCAGCAGCTTTTGGGCCACAGCAGTATTGAGATGACACGTCGGTATGCTCGGTTGACGGACAATACCCGCAAAGAAGAGTATTTTAAAGCTATGGCAATCATCGAAAACGGAGGGGTCAATGGACATTACCAATGCAATCATTAATTATCGTAGGTTTCTGAAAAGAAAAAATTGCTCTAAACATACGCTCAGAAACTATATGAGCACCCTCAAGCAGTTTGTTCTGTGGGTGGATGTGCCCATCGAACAGGTGACACATAAAACCGTGTTGTCATTCATGGATCACCTTTTGGATAAACGATTGAAGCCTAAGACGATCAATTGTTATCTGAACAGTATTCGCGGGTTCTATGAATATCTCATTGAAGAGGAACAGGTTCCGATATCTCACCCGGTAAAGCGCGGTTATTCTCTGAGGCTTTCCAGACCATTGCCTCGATATCTGAGGGATGAAGATGTTCCCAGACTGTTTAATGTGATTAGCGGCAAGCGGGATCGGGCCATGTTTATGCTGATGCTGCGCTGCGGCCTCCGGGTAGAGGAAGTGGCCAAACTTACCATGGCGGCATTAGATCTCCCCCGATCACAACTATTTGTCTATGAGGGTAAAGGCGTAAAAGATCGGGTCGTATATTTGAGCAATGACGCGTATAAAATACTGGCTCAGTATTTGAAGGCAAGACCTTCATCCCGGGCAAAAAGGGTCTTTCTGATTGAGAAGGGACGATTTAAAGGAAAACCTATTCAAGTGCGCGGCATTCAGCATTGCATGCAGCACTATTCGAAAAAGGCCGGATTAAAGGTCTCCTGTCATCAGCTCCGGCATACTATGGCAACCCAGTTGCTCAACGCGGATGCAGATCTGGTAACCATCCAGGATCTTTTAGGGCACACTCGGATCAAAACAACAAAGTTGTTCAACTGCGTCCCATCAGAATTTTGACAACAAAACCTTCCGG
>CAZBOB010000049.1:0-24987 GCA_964492995.1 uncultured Desulfobacteraceae bacterium
TCCCCCTGCGGCTCATCCAGCTCGTCTCCGGTAATTTCTGCGCTCTCTTCCCCCAGCGGCTCATCCAGCTCGTCCTCGGTAATTTCTGCGCTCTCTTCCCCCTGCGGCTCATCCAGCTCGTCTCCGGCAATTTCTGCGCTCTCTTCCCCCATCGGCTCATCCAGCTCGTCTCCGGTAATTTCTGCGAGTTTTCTACTCCAATCCGGCTCTTCTGTATTTTCTCCCTGGTGTAAAGAAGTCATAATCAGTCTTTATAGTATGATTTGAGTTTTACCCTTAACTTTATTATTACCTTTGAGTGAATCTGAGATATCCTTGACTCTGTTAAGTTCAGAACTTTTGCAATTTCCTTTAATGTCAATTCATCATAATAATATAGCGACATTACCAGCTGTTCTTTTTTTGAAAGCTTTGAAAGAGCCTTGGATATAATCTTTTTCGATTCTTTTATTTTCAATTCATCAAAAGGGGAAGGTGCATCCGAGACTTGTCTGGAAAGTTTTGGAGCTTTACCGTCCGGCATGATCTCATCAAGGCTTAAAAGCCCGGATCCCTGTGCTTTCATAGTCATCCGATGATATGAATCGATATCAACTCCCATCTCCTCTGCAACCTCAAAATCATCGGGTTCCCTGCCGAATTTCAACTCAAGGGATCTCATAGCATCTTCAATCCTGTGAATATTTCTCCTGATGGATCTGGAAATCCAGTCCATTTTTCGCAACTCATCCAGTATAGCCCCTTTTATCCTGAGATTGGCATATGTCCGGAATTTAATCTCCCTTGTTGAATCGAATTTTTCAATGGCGTCAAATAACCCAAGGACCCCAGGACCTATCAGCTCTTCCTTGCATATACTGGGAGGCAGTCTGATCGCCATCCTTTCAGCGATGTTTTTTACGAGAGGAGCATACTTGAGAACAAGCTCTTCCCTGAGCTTTTCATCCTTATTTTCCTGCTCCGCCTGGGAAGCCTGCTGATATTTTTTTACCCCTGCCCTCATTACTTAACCCGCCGCTCCTGCCATCAACCTTTTAAAAAAGAATTTAATGCTACCGTCATTTGATCTTCCCATTGTCTGAATTAAAAGATAATCGGCCAGCTTTTTAAAGCTACGGCTTGAAGATGCCTCCGGATAACAGCAACTCACCGGTTCTCTTCTGCTCACAGACTCGTGTAAATGTTTATCGTATGGGATACATCCGGCATAGTCTATGGATATACTTCCCATAAATTTTGCGACCACACTGCTCAGGTTTTTATATACGGATTTTGCCTCTTTTTCATCTTTGACCATATTCATCAAAAGATAAAAATTCTTTACCCCATGTTTGTTAAACATCACTTTTATCAGAGCATATGCATCTGTGATAGATGTGGGTTCCGGAGTTACAACCACTATTCTTTCCTGTGCCGCCAGATTAAAATAAGTAACATTTGAGGAAATCCCCGCACTTGTGTCGATTAGCAATATATCAAACTTGCTGTTCAATATATCGAATTCGTTTAATAGATTGATCTTATGGCCTTCTGAAAGATGGGCTAATTCCTGTACGCCTGAACTGGCGGGTATTATGGCGACACCTTCGGGCCCTTTAACAATAATCTGAGACAGCTCTTTTTCTCCGCTGATGACTTCTTCAATAGTATGTTTCGGGTTTATACCATAGATAATATCAATATTTGCCAGCCCGAGATCAGCATCAAAAATTAAGGCTTTTTTTTTCATCCTCTGATATGCAATAGCCAGGTTACCTACAATATTTGTTTTACCGACCCCGCCTTTACCGCTGGTAACGGCAATAACCAGTGGACCGTTTATTTTTGAAGACTCTCTGTCTTTCTTATACTCTTTAAGCTTTTGAATCTTGCCGGATTCTTCTTTTATTATTCGTCGCAAATTTGTTGCCTGATCCATCTTATTCTCTCCTCCAAAATTTTTCCGAATTCGAATGAAGTTGACTTTATGAAACAACGACATCAACAAGTATTCAGACGGTTCCCGCCTCTGACGGGATCACTGTCTGAGTGAAACAATCTTTCTCAAAGGGATAAATGGACACCCTGATCTTTACTCAATAATAATTTTAAGATCTTTCCTTTATCCGCTCGATCAATATCCTCAGGGACTTTCTGCCCGTTTGTTATATAAGAAATAGGTAAATTTAATTCCATGACCTGGTTTATAATTGAGCCGCACCTTTCTGTTTCATCTGTCTTGGTAAATATGTAACTTAGATATTTTAAGACACTGAAATTGACAGCCGCCTTTTTCATTTCAGACTCCGTGGTTGCGACACTCAAAAGAAGATGTGTGCTGATATTCATATCACCCGGCATCATTCTCTTTAATTCCTCTATCCGTGACATGTCATACTGGCTCTGTCCGGCCGTGTCGATCAAGACAACATTTTTTCCTTCCATCTTTTTAAGGGCAAAAAGCAGGTCCTTTTTTTTAAATGCCCGAAAACAAGGGATTCCCAAAATATTTGCGTATGTCTTGAGTTGTTCCATAGCCCCTATTCGATAGGCGTCTATTGAAATTAAGCCGACCTTTTTCCGAAATTTCAGCATGAGCTGTGCGGCGAGCTTTGCAATTGTTGTGGTTTTACCAACCCCTGTTGTACCGATAAAGGCTGCTATTATCCGGCGGTTATCTCCTACTTGGAACGGATCTTTTGTCTTTATGACCTGCATTATCTCTTTGGAGACTTTTTCTTTGACATTGTCCATACCGTCATCAGAATGTCCGTTGAACACCCCTGTCCTTTCTAAAAAGAGTCTTGCATAATGATCATTAATTCCATTTTTTATCATTCTTGAATAGATGTTGAGAATTCCGGGAGTCAATAATAGTTTTTCTGAAAAACCGCCGGAATGATTCAGAAGATAAAGCATCTCTTTTATACTCATGAGCTCTGATTTTACTTTGCCAAAAGGATCCGAACGTTCACTTGAAATATCACTTCCTGACGGTATCGCAGTTATCTCAAACAGACTGTGTTTACCGTTTCCCTTTATTCTCTTTGTAGAAATAATCATCGCATCATGGCCAAGAACATTCTTAACCTTAGCGGTAGCCTCTTTAATTGTCCCGGCCCGGTATTTTTTAACCTGCATGACTCAAACGTACCTTTCCAATTGATTTAAATCCTATATCACTTAATAGCTCGCTCTGGGACAGTACCATTAATGAAGGAACAAAATACTCCACCATTTTCTTTAAATGCCTTCGTATTACAGGGGATGTCAGAAGGATCGGCTGAATATTCTTTGACATGGCTTTTTCCGACTCCTTCTTGATAGAAACAATAATCGAATCTGCAACCTTTGGATCAATGGAAAGATATGAGCCGTGATCCGTTTTCTGTATTCCCTGAATCAGCAGGTCCTCTACATCCTGGTCCATTGTTATCAGCTTCAAAAAACCATCCTCTCCTATATACGGGCTGATAATGGATCTCGAAAGTTTATTCCTGACATATTCGGTTAACAGGTCAGGATCTTTTGTCAAAACGGCATAATCAGCGAGAGTCTCAACAATAGTCAACAGATCTCTGATAGATATCCGTTCCCTTATAAGATTTTGCATTACTTTCTGCACGATACCTAAAGAAAGGAGATTCGGCACCAGTTCCTCAACCGCCTTTGGATAGGACTTGCTTAAGTTGTCCAGCAAATTCTGAACTTCCTGTCTCCCTAACAATTCAGAGGAGTGCTTTCGAAGAATCTCCGTAAGATGGGTAGCCATTATAGTTGCATCATCAACCACAGTATAGCCGGCAAGCTTTGCTTCCTCTTTCCTTTCCTCTGGTATCCAGACCGCAGGTATGTTAAATGCGGGCTCCATTGTTTCCACTCCTTCTATTTTCCTGCTAACATCTCCCGGATCCATGGCCAGATAATGATTCATCATTAATTCAGCGCCTGCTATTTTTACTCCTTTCAGAAGAATCTGATACTCGGATGATTTCAGTTGCAAATTATCCCTGATATGGATGGGGGGTATAACCATACCCATCTCAAGCGCAAACTGCCGTCTTATTGACCGAACCCTGTCAAGAAATTTCCCCCCCTGTTCTCTATCTACCAGTGAAATGAGTCCGTATCCTACCTCCAGTTCAAGAGGATCAACAATAAGCAGATGCTCAACGGGTTCCGGCCCCTCTTCCACCGTTTCTTTCTTTTTTTCCTCTATCTCTTTTATCTTTAATCCTTCTTTTCTTCCGCCAAGCAGAAAAACGCTTCCCCCAATTAGAATGGAAAGTAAGATAAACGGGATATGAGGCAAACCCGGGATCAAACCGAAAAAGAATACCGTCAACGCTGAAAGATATATAGCCCTTGGATAATTAAGAAACTGTTTCGCAAAATCTTTGCCCATAGTCCCCTCTGAAGCAGCCCTGCTTACAACTATTCCGGCTGCGGTCGATATGGTAAGGGCAGGAATCTGTGACACCAATCCGTCGCCGACGGTTAAAAGGGTGTAATTCTGAGCAGCATCGATGACAGACATCTTTTGTTGAAGCACTCCAATGATAAATCCACCAATAATATTAATAACGGCAATTATTATACCCGCAATAGCATCTCCTCTGACAAATTTGGCAGCGCCATCCATTGATCCATGGAACTCAGCCTCTCTTGTAATCATCGCCCTGCGCGCTTTTGCTTCATCTTCATCTATCAGTCCGGCGTTCAGATCTGCGTCAACACCCATCTGTTTGCCCGGCATACCATCGAGTGTAAACCTTGCAGCAACTTCAGCGATCCGTGTTGCGCCTTTTGTAATAACCACAAAATTTACAATAACCAGGATAATAAAAACAATCATTCCGACCACATAATTCCCTCCGACCACAAAACTCCCGAATGATTTGATAACCTTTCCTGCGGCAAGGGCTCCCTCATTGCCATGTAAAAGTATCAAACGGGTAGATGCCACATTGAGAGACAGCCTGAAAAGCGTGGTCACCAAGAGTAGCGGGGGGAATATGAAAAAGTCCAGGGGTCTTATTGTATACATGGCCATCAACAGTATGGTTATCGCAAGGGTGATATTCAAGGCCAGAAGGAAATCGAGAATAATTGACGGTAATGGGATAATCATTACCACAAGTACGGCAACCACACCAATGACCGTAATCAATTCACTGGATGTGCCGGGATTAATTTTTGAGTTTACGACATCTTCCATTTTTTCTAACCTTTTAAAAGTTTGAAATGCCTAAAGTGATCTAAAGTGCCTAAAGTTGTGGTATTCTATCATTTTATAATTTGACTGCGCTGAAAGCGCATTCCTCAACTTTAGATCACTTTAGTTCACTTCACATTTTTTAAGTGATGAAGTTTTTGTCATAAAAAGCATAATATTTACAACCAAACGCTTAAAATTTACTTATGCCAATCCATGTGCATAACTGGATCTTATTTTGTATATATAAGCCAGAACCTCGGCAACAGCCTGAAAGAGTATCGGCGGTATTTCCTGACCTATTTCAACCAGCGAATTCAGATTCCGGGCAAGTTCTCTGTTCTCCACAATCGGGATGTCATGTTCTTCTGCCAGATTTTTAATCTTTTCGGCGATCTTCCCCGCTCCTTTTGCAAGTAATTTCGGTGCATTCATGGCAGAGCTATCGTATTTTAAGGCCGCGGCAAGATGGGTGGGATTTGTAATAACAACATCCGCCTCCGGAACAGCCTGCATCATCCTTCTTCTGGCCATCTCCATTTGAATGCTTTTTATTCTCGATTTAATCAAAGGATCACCTTCCGTCCTCTTAAACTCATCCTTGACTTCCTGTTTTGTCATCTTGTTTCTGTTTTCAAACTCCCATTTCTGGAAAGCGTAATCCATGATTACCAGAACAATCATTGCCATGCCACATCTGATAAAAATTTTAAAAAAGATCATAAAAATGTAAGAAAAAATTGAATTCAGCTCCATTTCACCCAAATGGGCAACATTATTCATCTCACTCTTTACCGTGATATAGGCGATTCCGCTCACAACGACCAGTTTGATCAAAGACTTGAACAATTCCATGAAACCCTGTTTGGAAAAAAGCCTACCGAATCCTTTAATGGGATCTATTTTGGACAGCTTGGGTATAATCGACTCACCGGATAATACAAACCCAACCTGCATGATATTAGATAAAATCGCCGTAATAAAAATGGCCGCCAAAAGAGGGCATAACGCCAGTATAAAATGGGTGGTCACCTGTTGAGCAAATATCAGAAACTCAGAAATGTTCAGATCATTCATTGTGGGTAGAGAAAATGACCCTTTCATAATAAGCTGAATATGGGAATAGGTATAGGATCCAAAAAGGGATAAAGCGATCAGAGCGGACAGAAGTACGGCCACCGAGGGCAATTCCCTGCTTTTTGCGACCTCTCCCTTGTCCCTGAGTTCTTGTCTCTTCTTGGGAGTAGGTTGTTCGGTCTTTTCTCCGGAACTCTCTTCAGCCATTATCTACACCTTAAACCAGTTCATTGTATGAATTAACACAGGGGCGAGTCCTTCAAGATATCTTTCCATGAATCTCAAAAGCACATTTAAAGATATGCCGAAAAAAAACAGGCCGATACATATCTGGACGGGGAATGCAACGATCATAATGTTCATTTGCGGCATGAGTTTTGTAATCAGCCCGAAAGCGACGTTTGTAAAGAGCAGGGCGGCAATTGGCGGCGCCCCAATCTTCACGGCAATAACAAACATGTCGCCGGATATTTTTGTCATTTTCTTTAACATCCCGATGTTTAAACTTAATGAGCCAACATTTATAATATTAAAACTATCCCTTACGGCGTTGAGTAAAATGTGGTGACCGTTCAACAAAAGAAATAATACAATGGCCACAAGATATGCCGTATTGGCAAAAATGGAGACCTGTACGCCGCTTTGAGGATCAAGCACGTTGGTGATTGCAAACCCTGTTTGAAATCCTACCATTTGCCCCATCATCCTGACCCCTTCAAAAAATATTTGAACCAGAAGTCCCAAAGTCATGCCGATAATTATCTCTGACAGGATCAACTGAGCTATTCCCAATAACGTGCCGGGAAATTCTACCATTTTATTATTGATAACGGGAAACAGAACTATAGCAATAACAACGGCCAGCCCGGCTTTTATTAAATTCGGAATAACTCGTGCACTAAAAAATGGAAACATGACCAAAATAACACTGACCCTTATCAGCACGAGAAAGAATGCCTTGTATTCTTGATATGACATGGTCAATATATCCAATGGCGGTTCCTCTATCTAATAAAATAGGGTATCTGTTCAATAGTCGTCACAGTAAAGTAAATCAAATGATCAAGCATCCAGCTGGCAAAAAAAAGGAGTGCCAGTAGCACGATCAATATCTTAGGCACAAATGTCAATGTCATCTCCTGGATCTGAGTCACCGCTTGAAAGATGCTTATGGCCACGCCCACAACAAGACCAAGACCCAGCATCGGCATGGATACAAGAATGGTCGTTCTTATAGCCTGCTGTGCAAAAGTAATAACAGTTTCCGGTGTCATATTTATCCACCCATAAAACTCTTTACCAGTGAACCTACGATCAAATTCCAACCGTCCACCAGAACAAAAAGCATTAACTTAAATGGAAGCGATATCATAATTGGCGGAAGCATCATCATCCCCATGCTGAGCAATACACTCGCAACAACCATATCTATGACAAGAAAAGGGACGTATAGAACAAATCCGATAATAAAAGCAGTCTTTAACTCGCTTATTACAAAAGCCGGAATCAGAATGGATGTGGGAATATCTTCCCTGTTCTTTGGTTTATCCATCTTTGCCATGTCGACAAATAAAGACAGGTCTTTTTCCCTGGTCTGTCGGAACATAAACTTTCTAACCGGATTTATAGCCGCCTTAAATGCGGCTCCCTGGGAGATCTCTTCATGCAGATATGGCTGAAGTGCGTTATTATTGATCTTCTGCCAGACCGGCATCATTATAAAAAAGGTCATAAATAAAGCAAGCCCCGCAATGATCTGGTTGGAGGGGGTTTGTTGCGTTCCAACCGCTTGCCGTAAAAAGGTAAAAACCACAGCCAGCCTGGTGAAAGACGTCATAAGTATAAGGATAGCCGGTGCAAGAGTGAGGACCGTTAATAAAAAGACAATCTGGAGTAAAACCGAAACATCACCGGGATCCCCACCTTTTTCTACCCCTATATGAAATGAAGGTAGAATTAGATCAGCGGCCCAAATATTTTTTACCAGTAGAATGCAAGCAGCAAGTGAAACGATGATGATAAATAGTATTTTGCTTTGTCTTTTATTCCTTAATCTCATGTTCTTTTCCGCTGACGTTTTTGCCGTTTTTACCTTGATTTAAACCATCAAGTTTTGTTAATAAATTAATTCTTCCCGGTGTAATGCCTAAAACAATCCTTTGACCTGAAACCTCTATGACCTCAATCCTCTCTTTCGGTGATATATGCAGTGAAGAAAGGACCTTGATGAATAAATCTCCCTTTACCTTTTGCTTTGGGAACAGATACCTTTTCATCAAAATAAGAACCAGAACCAAAAAACCAAGCACAATAAAAAGCATGGCAATGGTCTTAATTCCCGTATTTATCAAGTCCATTTCTAACATCCCGCCCACCTCAAATATGGGTCAACCCAAAGACTTAACCCGATCAACAGGATTGATAATATCAGCCACCCTTATTCCGAATTTATCATCCAGAATAACGACTTCACCTTTTGCAATCAATTTGTTGTTGATATATATATCGAGCGGTTCACCAACCGGTTTTGTCAACTCTAATATGGATCCCCGACCTAACCGGAGCAGTTCATTTACAGGCATCTTGACCTTGCCTAATTCCACAGAAACATCGAGTGGCAAATCAAGAATAAGGTTCATATCGTATTTTTCACTCTGCTCCGATCCGTTATCCTGTGATGCATCCGCGGTATTGTTTTCTTCTATTTTATCATTTGCTTCATCCATCTTTTACTCCTCTTTTATTATCTCACTTATTTTTACAGCTTTCCTGTTGTTGCAGGACCCCGGAAAACCCTTAAATTTCGGGATGCCTTCGATATTAACAATAGCGAGATCACCCGGTTTTTGATCCAGTAGTATCACATCATCAATCTTCATCTTCAGCAGTTCCTTTCCTTTAATCTTTGCCATCCCCATTATGCAACTCAACTCGACATTCATATCCATTATCTTTTTTTCAATATACCTTCGCCACTCCTTATCAACCACCATGGATTTATCGTGAAACCCTGTTTTGAGCCTTTTTCTTATCGGTTCAATGGATGAATAAGGAATACAGATGGTAATTATTCCCGTTCCGTTTTCGAGCACTACCTCGAATTTATTTACAATGACCACATCTTCGGATTCTACAATTCCGGTAAACTTAGGATCCATTTCCGAACGAGAAAAGACAGTCTTAACTTCATATACGTCTGACCAGGCCTCCTGAATGTCTGCAAGGATTATTTTAACTATTTTTTCCACAATCTTTGTCTCGATTGCCGTAAAAGATCTGCCTTCAAGTTTGACATGACTCACTCCCTTGCCTCCAAACAGACTGTCAACAAAGGAAAATACCAGATTACCTTCCAGAACAACAAGAGAATGTCCCCTCAACGGTTCAAGGCTAAATATATTAAGACTTGACGGCACCGGGAGAGAAAGACAAAATTCATTGAATTTAACAGACTCAGCAGAAGTCAAACTCACATCCACAACATTCCTGCTTAATATGGGGAGGCTTGTCCTCAAGAAAGCCACAAGCCTTTCATTTATAATCCCCAGAGCGGGCATCCTGAGATGTAATGGCCCGGCCGGTACACTAAAATCATATGCCTTTATCTCTTCGCTTTTTTCAGGTACGTCTGTTTCGGTTTCAACCTTCCCTTCACTTATCCCGCTTAGAAGAGAGTCAACCTCGTCCTGTGATAAAACGTTTCCCATTATTGCACCACAAATTCTGTAAAAAATATCCTGCGAACCGTTTTATTTCCGAGTATCTGATTCATCCTTAATAAAATTGCATGTTTTAATTCAAGCTTGCCTTCCATTGTATTAATATCCTTCAATGTCTGACTCGAAAGAAGAATAAGTACGGTATCCCTCAGTTGCGGTATATTATTATCAATCTTCAGTTCATCTTCTTCTTTACCGACTTCAATCTCCATGCTGATTTTCAAGTATCTTTTACCGATGCCTTTTTTATCAAACAAGTTAACTACGAATGACTTCAGGGGAATGATTATACTCACCTGCTCTTCTTTTTCAGTATCTTTTTCATTGCCTTTTTCATTGGCTTTTTTATATTTGCTATACCCAAAAAATCCCCCAGCTCCCAGAAGGAGTACTATGACCCCTATAATGATAAGCTTAAGTTTCGATTTCTTCGGCTTTTCTTCTTGGTTTTCTTTGACTTCATCTTTATCCTCAGCCATTTAACCCTCCTATATATGCTTAAATACTATCTCTACTCTCCTGTTCAATGATCGGTTCTTCGGGGTGTCGTTTGGATATATGGGTCTGAAAGAACCGCAACCTCCGACATAAAAACGTGACGGTGACAGCTCTTTTTCCTTTAAAAAATAGTCGAAAACTGAAAGACCCCTGTATGCTGACAGCTCCCAGTTTGATTTATATAACTTACTTTTAATCGGAATATTATCTGTATGTCCCATAATTAGAATATCATTGGGGCATTCATATATAGCATCGGCAACCGTATCAAGAATAGGATATATTTCCTTTTTTACTATCGCTTTTCCGGGATCAAAAAGAATGTTTTCATTAAAAGAAAGAACAACACCCCTCTCATCATCCGAAAGATTTATTTTTTCATTAATATCTTTCAACATATCCTTAATTTCCAAGGATAATTTTATTTTAGCCAGGAAATGTTTCTGATCAATCACTAACACGCTATCGCTATTATTATATTGCGATATAAAAGATGAAAAGTCAGAGACCTTCCCGAATGACGCGAATTCAAGCACTCCGGTTGATTCAGTGAAGTTAGTCATAAGTTTGCTCAGTTTCTTTATATCCATTGAAGACATTGTGAGCAACATTACAAAAAAAGTGAGAAGAAGCATAACCAGGTCTGCAAATGTCACCATCCAGGCATTGGAATCAACATCATTATCGCTCACGTCTTTTTCCTTTTTTCCGGTTATTTAAAATATTTTAAAGTCAAACTTCTTGTAGGTGAAGAAACCGGATGGTTTTTTTCTAAAAACCCTTTTAATGTAATTCGGCGCTTTATAATTCAAAATAATTTCCACCCTTCTGTTTTGCGACCTCGATTGCCGGGTATCATTGGAGGAAGTCGGCCTGAAACTGCCGGATCCATATGGATTCAGCCGTTTTGGCGAAACCGCACCTTTCGACACGAAATATTTCGCCAATTGAATCGCCATGAGTGACGAAAGTTCCCAGTTAGACGCATATCCTTTTTCTCCGGCCTGGATATTGTCTTTGTGCCCGACTATTTCTACCGGATAATTCCCCTTGTTTATAATACCGCATAATTTATCTAAAACAGGTAATATAGACGGTTTGAGTTCAGATCGCTCCCCGTTAAAAAGGACCTTTTCATTTATGGTAATTATCAATTTATCCCCCTCTGTTTTTACTATAATGTCATCCGGCAAAGGGGTCGTCTCTTTATTCATGTATGATAAAAGTTGTTCAAGGGTTAATTCTTCGTCAACAATGGGCGCCGAGGGGGGCATAATTTTCTTTCCTGTCTCCAGGGGTGATAATCCTCCGGGTAATCCGCCAAAAGCACCGATTAGCGATCCTATGGCCACGCGTGACCGGTATTCGTCTATTACCGCGATAGAATTGAGCAAAATAAAGAAGGTTAAAAGTATGAGGAAAAGGGAAATGGTCATCACCATTCTAATGTCTGCCCCGTCATCATCAATTTTTTTCTTCTTTTTTTTATCCATTCTTTATCAACCCTTTTTCTTAGCAGGGGGTAGAAATGCCAAAAGTTTCTGTTCAAGGATCCTTGGATTGTCTCCGTTGGAAAGGGATATTATTCCCTGTATCGCCATCTCTTTGATCAACATCTCTTCTTTGCTGCGGGTTTTAAGCTTTCCTGCTATGGGCATACAACAGATATTGGCCATAAGCGAGCCATAGAAGGTTGTGAGCAATGCCACGGCCATGGCCGGCCCGATCGTACTCGGATCATTCATGCTCTGCAGCATCTGAACCAATCCTATAAGCGTGCCGATCATACCCATGGCAGGAGCAAACGTCCCCATGGTGGTAAAAATATCAGCACCAAGCTTGTGTCTATCTCTAACAAAATCGATTTCCGTATCCAGAATGTTCTGGATCTGTTGAGGCTCAAATCCATCGATAGAAAGCTGAACCCCTTTTTTTAAAAATTCGTCCTTAACTTCCTTTATTTCGCTCTCCAAAGCCAGAATCCCTTCTTTGCGAGTTATTTTGGCAAAATCCGTAAACTTGGATATAAGTTCGGTAGCGGATATATTTTTAGTAAAAAGTGCTTTTTGCACCACTTTGATAACACTGAGAAAATCTTTTAAGGGATAAGCAATCAATGTTACGCCGATGGTGCCGCCCATAACAATGCATAAAGAAGGTATATTTATAAATATTTTCAGCCCTGATCCCATAAAGATGGCGCCAAGCACAAGGCCGGCTGCAGAGAGAATGCCCACGATAGTTGCAATATCCATAATATTTCCTTGATGTCGTAATTATCTGACGATCTCTTACAAAATAAAGAGCTTTGTCTGGATATACAGCAACCTTTGTGCCATTCTTCTTTTTGAAAGGATTATTTTTTATAAGAAGAAAATAAGATAGATATTACAGGAAGATATGAAGACTTTATCTGTGTTTAAAAAAGACTTGCCAGTTAAGGGGCGTCAAGTATTGAGGCAGATGTCAATATTTTGACATCTGCCTCTTTAAAGGCGATCACCTATCTCTTAATATTAATAAG
This sequence comes from uncultured Desulfobacteraceae bacterium, assembly GCA_964492995.1. Taxonomy (GTDB): domain Bacteria; phylum Desulfobacterota; class Desulfobacteria; order Desulfobacterales; family UBA11574; genus S5133MH16. The sequence goes on from CAZBOB010000049.1 coordinate 13,013, forward strand.
CTCCGCAAGCATCTGGTCCGTCACCGTAATAATTTTTGAATTCGCCTGGAAGCCGCGCTGTGTAGTAATCATTTTGACCAGCTCATTGGCGATGTCCACATTGGATTGCTCCAATGCATTCGGGGCGATGCTTCCAAGTCCGTTTGTTCCAGGTTTGTTTGTAATCGCAGAGCCGCTTTCTCTTGTCTCGCTGTACAGGTTTCCGCCCTCCTTAAACAGTCCTTCCGTATTCTGGAATTTTGCGAGCCCCACCCTGTACAGGGGGATAAGCTGTCCGTTGGAATAGCTCCCTGTTATGACGCCGTCAACATCCACATTCACTCCTCCAAGATCACCTGCCCCATAGCCGTTAGCCGACTGAAAGGTGGTTGTAGAAGCGGAGGCATACTGTGTAGTTGAAAGAGAGGAGTTAACCCAACTGCTGCCATTATATCTCGTCCCAAAATTAAGCTCGATGATCTGATCACTGGTAAAGGTAGGAATAAACTGATAGAAACCATTTGAGACGTCTGACGTTGTCTGGAGATCAACACCTCCATCAGAAGTGTCTATTTGGCCCAACGTTAAATCGGTGATCGATCCGGATGTACCATAAATTAAGGTCCCTCTGGCCAGCAGCCCTTCCAAAGGATGACTCGTAGCAGTGCCTCCTTGTTTTGTTACTTCTGGTGTAAAACCGGATGTACCGGCGCCCGCATTTGTCCTGGCGCCAGTACTGGCATCGGTAACGGTTACCACTGCACCAGAAGCCGTCGCACCAAATTTAGCCTGAGGATCAAGGAGAATTCCTGCTGCAACTTCTGCAGCCACTTGAGCGGCCGTCATTCCGGCTGTTATCGTTGTAATTTCTACAGCCCTATCAGCAGCTGACGCTCCCGTCGGTATGGTTGTTCCGGAATCATCAACATCGATCCAAAAAGCAACCGAACCGGCATCATCATTAAGCGTAAAGTATGTACCATCAAGAGAACCAGCGGTATCGGCGAGGCAGGTAATATCAGTTACTTCCTTACTGGCAGTAAAAGTCCTGTTGTCTTCAGATGGGTTGCACGTAACGATATATTCATAGGTCGAATCTGAGTTGGCCTTGTCAAAATACAGGGTTATATCATGAGTGCTTCCCAGGGAATCATATACACGCAGTGTGGTCTGGTATTCATAAGAACTTTCACCAATGGGTGTGGTATTTGTGCCATCCCAGGCTTGAAACAGTGAAGTATCGGTTCCTGATGAATTGTCATCCCCATCGGAATCAAGGTTCACAATAACTTCGATGTTATCGGTCTCTGAAGGAGGTGATGTAAAAGAACTCATAACGATATCGGTTATTGAACCTTCATCCTGTCCGCTGCTGTCCAGAGACCATCCCTGGACAATGTAACCTTCGGGATTGATAAGATATCCGTTTTCATTAAAACTGAAATTGCCGGCTCTGGAATAAAAATAATTTTGAGTGCCGGACTCTTTTAACTGAAAAAATCCATTTCCACCGATGGCCAGGTCCGTGGTGTTCCCTGTGGTTTCAAAGGAGCCCTGCTCGAAAGAGGCACGGATATTTCCCAGGGCGGTTCCCCTCCCCACCTGAGATGTCCCGGACAGTGTGGCAACCGACTGGCTCAAAAGATCCTGAAATGTAAAGCTGCTCCCTTTGAAACCCACGGTGTTGACATTGGCAATGTTATCTCCTATGATTTGCATGGCATTGCCCAGGGTGCTCAGCCCGCTGATTCCTGAAAAAAGTGAACTTGATAAAGACATTTTATTTCCCTCCTTAGTTTTCTGTCGTTGTTTTGTTTATTTCAGTAATGTTATCCTTATTAATTAATTTATCACCGATCATTAAATAAGGATCGCCGTATTTATAGGTCACACCGGTGACCTCTCCAGAGATATAAGTGTTTGCTGTAACATAATAACCATTTTCATCTCTGGCCGTAACTTCAAAGGTATATGCGCCGTCTGGCACGATCTCTCCACTTTCATCTCTGCCATCCCAATTGATATTGTGCTCCCCCTTTTCCTTCCATCCGGAATAAAGGGTTCTGATTTTCAACCCATTGCTGTCATAAACACTCACCGTAGTATCTGCGCTTTCTTCCAGGTTGAAAAAACCTGATAAAACCTCGCCATCTTCAACTGAAATGGTATTTTCATCAGCCTTAACCGTTTTGCCGATCAACGCAATCAAATCCTGTTGTCCACCCTGGTCGTTAAGTATCCCCTGAATATCGGATAGACTCTTATTCATTCCGTATAGCTGTTCAACGCTGGTAAACTGAGCCAGTTGAGCGGTAAATTCCGCGCTGTCGAGCGGACTCAGCGGGTCCTGATTCTTAATCTGGGCGATAAATAGTGTCAAAAATTGATCTATTCCAATATCTTCCATACCGGTACCGGAAGATGTTTGTGTATCCGCAATAGATGTTCCTCCGTAATCTGTATTAATTCCTTGTATGGACATGAATCACTCCCTCCTTTTAAGTTATTTCGCTTCGTTCACAATTATTCCATTTTATTATGCCACTAAATTTAATAAATGGTTTCCGGCACCCATTTTGAGGAGCTCTGATGGTAAGACTTCTGCCGTATTCTTAGACAGGAACGCTCCCCCTCCGAAATCCTGATTCCTTCTTTTCCCCTCATTCATCCATTCTTTTGAACCTGCCAGGGATTGTCCAAAGCCGGTGTTGATCTGGATATCGATGTTTTCGAGCTTTATCCCCTGTGATACCAGGGCTCCTCTGAGTTCGTGTACATTGGACAATAAAAGTTCTTTTACCGAGCTATGCTCGGCGATCATCCCCAACTTTAACGCATTGTCTTTAATATCAATATTAATTTTTACTCTTCCCAGGTCAGGGGGCTTTAATTGCAATCTTACGATCCTGTCACCCCTTAGAATAGATCTCGATATCTGCTTCCCTACCTGATCAACAAGATAAGCCGGAAGAGAACTCCTGAAAGACTTATCATTGCTCTCAACTGCATTTATCGTCTCTGAAAAGGTAGAAACAACCGTCTGTTTAGGGGGTTCCATGATCCTGATTCCTGATTTAATATCATGGCCTTCTTTGCCGGCCATGTTTTGAAACCCCTTGCCGCCGGCTGAATTTGAAAAAAGATCGACTTTCTTTTCATGATGCGCATATTCAATATTTTGCCGCCCAATATTATTGATTTTTTCATTTTTATCATTTAAATTAGGCAATAAGCTCTCGTTATCCAAAGATCCGACGTTATCGTTCATCTTTTCTTTTGCAATAGGATCATGAAGTTTAAAATTAGCAACTGCCTGTGGGGAAAATACGAGTTTTTGTTTTTCTCCTGATACAACCACCCGCTCGAGCAACCGGCCCATGGTGGATTTCAATTCCGGCGGCGGATTATTTTCTTTGCCCTGCCTTTTTGACATCTGTTCCAGTGATGTAATGAAATCTTCTATGGAAATTTTACCGGCCTTGGCCTTATCCGGTAGATTCAGACCCATTATCTCCATTTTATTTGAGATCTGTTTGACCGTATCATGATCTTTAATTGTTTGGATTTTATCCGATATCCGGTTACTGATCTCTTTTAATTTTATTGCAAATCTTTTCGGATCAAGCCCCCCGCCTTCATCTTTTGCGGCACTAAAGACATTATCAAGCTCTTTGGGTGTCAGGCCAAAATTTCTCAATGCCGATTCAAGATGGGGGATAGCAGACGGTTCTATCATACAATTATGTTTGTCATTTTCTTCAGCTCTTTCCGCCGGATCAAGCTCCGCTATCTTTCGAAAAAAGTTCGCAAGATTTATTTCACCATCCGGATGATCAATTTTTAGTTCCTTTAAAAAAATTTCCGCTTTTTGCTCTGAAAAGCCGCATTGCAAAAGAAATTTTTTCAATAAAAAAAGGTCCTCTGTGTTTAAAGAGATTTTATCCAACGGTTTCCCCTTTGCTAAAAGCCCTTTTCGAAACGATTCAAGGTAAAAGCTGGGTCCTTTTTTATCTGCGGGCACTCTGTCCTGGTGATGCTGATTTTGCCCGTTAACAGAACTTTTTTGAGCCCGGCTCAGGTCGGCCAGGACATTGGATAAAAAATCACCCTTGCCTTTAAATTTCTCATGATTCTTATTATGGATTGTTTTACAGTCATTAAGTAATGAAGCTGTTTTTAAAATCATTGGGTTCATAACTTTTTTTTACCTTGATAAACTTGTAAAAATTCTTTTGCGAAATTTTTAACCCTTACCTTTGAAAATATTTTTCATAATTTATTAGCAAAGGTTGTACCAAAAACCAGCGATATTTTTTTAATCTTTAATTTCAGAAGGTTATAAAATAGAAGGGATTAATTCTTTGAAAAGTGAGTTTTCAAAAGGAAATATTTTGCCTGATGAAGCTGTGCAGAAAGGAAAATTTTGCCTGTTTTGAACAAAAACTTGATTTTTTATATTTAATAATATATAGAAATTATGAATAGATTGGATCAAGGAGTATAAATGACGGTTGATATTATCAATAATTGGCCATTAATGGTGATTCCGTCGGCCGGTGATAACGCCCTTCAAAAAGAAGCTTCTCCACATTTTCTCTCTCAAAATCGCCAGAAACCGATAATCATGGACATCGAAACAGAACGCAACTCTGATACCTTCCGGGAAAAGGGAGCGTTAATTGATATTTATATTTGATTCCACCCTTATTTTATTCTCTTTTAACAAGCCCTTCACTTATTTCTGCCGCCTTTTCTATTTTGACAAATGACAGTATCTTCCCTACGGCGTCTCCCTTCATCTTGGACATAAGTTCTATGGCCAGTTTTATGTCAAGTTTTTCAATCAACTCTGCTGCATTCTGTGGTTTCATAGTGGAATATACTTTTATAAGATGCTTGAACTTTTGCTCTTCGGCCGTTTTCTTTTTGGCAACTTCAGATCTGATTTCATCCCTTAATTGAGTAAGTTTTGCAATTTTCTTATTTATCTCATCCTGAATGGATAAAAGTTCCGACTTTTTTGCTGCAATCCTCTTTTCTTCTTTTTCTATCTCAAGCTTCTTTGAAATAAGATATTTCAGGTCGATGGTCTCTTCTTTGGCTTTTTTTTCATCTTTCTTTTCGGTTACCTCAATATCTTTCGCTTGTTCCGCCGCTATAGCATCTGCATGGATAAAAAAGGGATCCAGGCCAATCCGGTACATAAAAACAGAGCCCAATAATAGCTTTATGACAATCAAAAACGTCAGAAGAATCTGTGTTCGCAACTTCACGACCTTCGCCCCTTTCCGGTTATAACCATCTCATCCAGGATTTTTTGATCCTCTCTTTGTGATAATTCTATATACTTGTTATGCTTCAAATCTTTCAGGGTCTCTAAGGTCTTTTTCTTAATCGATTCATTTGTTAAAATAGCTTCTTTGGTTATGACATTCTCCTTTTCTTGTTTCAGGAGAGTATGGGCCGATTCAAGATCATGCTCTATCTTATACAAATATGCCAGGTATATTTTATATCTGGGAACATCTATCCCTTTAACTCCTTCATCAATGCAGCTTTTTGCAATCTCTTTTCTTTTTTCGGATAACCTTTTAACTTTTTTTTCCCTTCTGATACACTCAGTTCTCGCGTTAAATAGATCTATCTGTGCAACTTTAGTTAAGTATTTTCTATAATCAAGTATCTTATCGAGCCGAAATGCAAATGGTTTCATCTTTTAATCATTCTGCAAACAAAGCTTTCAAGCGTTCAACACCGTCTTTATAAGTTACCTTTTGATTAATATCCTGCTGAAGAAATGTGTTAATCCGGCCAATCATCTTCTTGCCATAATCTATCTGGGGATCGCTTCCGTCGACATAAGCGCCGATATTAATCAAATCCTCGGCTTCCCTGTAGGTTGCAAGTACATTGATCAGCTTTTTAGCACTATCAAGATGTTCGTGATCAACGATATCTCCCATTACCCTGCTAATACTGGCCAGAACATCTATAGCAGGATAATGCCCCTTTTGGGCAAGATTACGCGATAGCACGATATGACCATCTACGGTGGAACGAACCGCATCCGCTATGGGTTCGTTCATGTCATCTCCTTCAACCAAAACATTATACACCCCGGTGATACTACCTTTTTTTTCGACGGTTCCGGCACGTTCTAAAAGCTTGGGTATCTGGATAAAAACACTCGGAGTATAACCTTTTGCTGAAGGGGGTTCACCTGCAGCCAATCCAACCTCCCTTAATGACATTGCAAATCTGGTAATAGAATCCATAATAAGGATAACATCTTGTCCCTTATCCCTGAAAAATTCAGCGATTGTGGTGGCCAGATGGGCCCCTCTTATCCTGACAAGGGCCGGAGAATCAGATGTTGCAACCACAACAACCGATTTTTTAAGCCCTTCTTCACCAAGACTCCTTTCTATGAATTCTCTCACCTCCCTGCCACGTTCTCCGATAAGAGCGATTACGATTACATCCGCGGCGGTATTCCTGGATATCATGCCCATCAAAACACTCTTTCCCACGCCTGATCCTGCCATTATAGCTATTCGCTGGCCCTTTCCCAGGGTTTGCAAAGCATTAATGGCACAGATACCCACATCGATCTCTTCATGAATAATCTCCCTTTTTAACGGATTGAGAACATTTCCATATATGGGATATTCTACTTCCGACGTTATCGGCCCCTTCTTATCTATTGGTCGACCAAGGCCGTCTATAATTCTCCCTAAATATTCCTTTCCAACTTTAACGGAGGGTTTTTTACTTACATCGACAATTCGGCTTCCGGGCTCAACTCCCCTGATTTCACCAATAGGCATCACAATGAGTCTTTTGTCATTAAATCCTATCACTTCAGCCTGTACATTTCGGCCTTCTGAATTTTGTATATCACAAAGACTTCCAACACTCAGCCCAGGCCCATTGGCTTCGGCAACAATTCCTGCAACTTTTACTATTTTGCCACACAGTTTTATAGGACTGCATGAACTTACAACATCTATGTATTTGTCCCATCTGATATTTGCTTTCATGTCATACATTTTCTTTTTCGTAGAAGGCGTCTTGCAAACACTGATATATTTTTTCAAGCTGGGTTTCAATCCCGGCATCAATATCACCATATGGTGTTTTCAGATAACACCCCCCTCTGGTGATGGAAGGATCACAAGTAACTGTTATTGATTTAAGTTCTTTATATTCCTTAAAAAGATCCGGTCTTAATTCTTCAATGTAATCGTAATCTTCCGGGTTGACATTGAGAACAATTTTACTCTTTTCAACCGCAAGATTCAGTGCATTAAAAACAGCCTCTTTTACTCCGCTTTCATCAAATTTTGTCAAATGATGGACAATCTTTTCAGCAATAGCAAAAGTTAAATCTAATATTTCCTTTTCATGCTGCTTTAATATCTCTTGTTTGAGACTGCTCATCTCATCAAAAAGTTTCTCTATATTTTCAATTACCTTGTTTGCCTTTTTTTCTCCTAACTCAAAGCCGTCTTTTTCCCCCTGGACAAAGCCTTTTTCATAGGCTTCCTGCTCTATCAGAGACACATTCCCCTGTGCCTCGCTCGTGGCATCTTTCCCTGCTTTTCTTTTGTTTTGACTGTCCTGGTATCCTTCAAGAGGAATAAATTCCGCCCGCTTTGGCTCTCCGGCCTGGAGGGATATAAAGCCATAATCATCTTTTTTATCAATAATTTCATTATCTTCAAAAGATTTTATATGGTAATTTGTCCAGGATTTTATATGTTCTGATTCATTTTCCGAATTTTTATACATAGACATCATCATCACCCTTGGACAAAACGATCTTGCCTTCCGACTCAAGCCTCTTTGCAGTTTTGATAATCTCTTGCTGGGCCTCTTCAACCTCTTTCAACTTAATCGGGCCCATGACCTCCATATCTTCCTTTAGCATTTCCGAAGCTCTTTCAGATAAATTACTAAATATTTTATTTTTCATCTCTTCAGAGGAGGTTTTTAAAGCCTTTATCAACATCTGGTTATCCACATTCTGCAGGATATCTCTGAAATTTCGATTCTCAACCTGCAAAAGATCTTCAAAAACAAACATTTTTTGTCTTACCATTTCTGCCAGACTATCGTCCTCTCCTTCTATATGGGAGAGGACCGACTCTTCGGTTTTTCCATCGACTTTATTCAATATATTGGCCAGGATCTCTATCCCGTCAAATTTTTTGGTTGATCCTCCAATTTTTAAAATCTCTTTTTTAATCACCTTGTCCACCTCATTTACAACATCCATATCAACTTGCCCGATTTTTACTATCCTTAAAGCAATGTCTGCCTTGAGTTCATCAGAAAGTAGCTGGAGGACTTCCGCAGCCTTTTCATGCGGAAGGTAACTCAGCACCAGGGCCATTGTTTGAGGATGCTCTCCTTGAATTATACCGACAAGCTTTTCAGCCGACATGTAGGCCAGGTCACTAAAAGGAGCAAGGGCTCTATCTCCCCCTATCATCCTGAAAACATCTCTTGCAGTTTCTTTATCCAAAGTTTTATTCACGACTTCCTTAAGAAAGTCCTCTCCGGAAACTAAAACATTAGTACCGCTTTTGATATTTGTTAAAAACTCATCCATGACCGAGTTTAAAACATCAGAAGGAATATGATTTATTTCAAACAGATATTGCCCGATCTTTTTTATATTTTTTTCATCTAATTTTTTGAAAAATGATGTTGTAAATTCCTCTCCCATGGTCAGCAAAAAAATGGCCGCCTTCTGTGGTCCTGTTAATTTATCGATAGTTAATTTTATATTCTCCATTATTCTTATTCACCTATCCATCCTTTAACCAGTTGTTGAGCTTTTTCCGGGTCATTTTTACTTATTTCTCTAACCCTTTCGATCCGACCCATTCCTTTTGATAAAGGGAGGCTTTCATATTCTTCAGAAACCGATGCAAGTTCTCTACGTTGAACGGTAACTTCTTTTGTAATGTTCTTAATACTCTTTAATAAAGGTTTGACGATCAGCATAAAAACCATGACCACTAATAGAAAATTTACTATTGTTTTTCTGTAGTCTTTCACGATAGTTAATACTTGATCAAATTTACCGGCTTCCACTTCAGCGCTGGGTTCTATGGGAGCTGACCCTGCAAAAGGGATGGAACTTACCGAGATCTGATCTTCCCTGTCTTCATTATAACCCATGGCTTTTTTTACTATTTCTTCAAATGTTTTAATTTCCTGCTCACTTCTCGGAATGTATTTTTTTTGGGTTGTTCCATCTTCTGATTTTTCTAACTCATAATTCCCGTCAATGACTGCGGCGACTGAAAGTCGTCCGATTTTTCCTGCCGGTTTTAAAGTTGTCCTTGTGATTTTATTGATTTCATAATTTGTGGCAATGTCCTTTTTTGTCTTCTTATTCTGAGTTTGATTTGGAAACGGCACAACACCTCTTCTCTTATCAATTAATGTCTGCGCGGTTTTGTTCCCTTTTTCACCTGCCTGCATGACCTCTTCAATATTTCTCGAACTTCTGACAGCTGTTGCTGATGGATCGTATTCCTGTTCACTTAAGGTAATCTTATCAAATTCGATTTCGGCATTTACTCTAACTATTGCCTTGCCGGAACCTACAATTCCTTCCAGCATGCTTTGAACATTTGTTTTTATCACATTTTCAACATTTGTTTTATAGTCTAACTGTGTACTACTGAGTTCGGAAGAAGATTCATCGCTGATCCCGCCCTTGAAGATGAGCCTCCCTTTTGTATCAACAACCGTGACATGTTCCGGTTCAAGCCCTTCAATGGCACCGGCAACAAGGTGTACGATTGCCGCAAGTTTAGCAGGGGGTAAGTTTGACCGTAAATCCAGCTGAATTGACGCTGATGCCGGCTCACTGTCTTCGATAAAAAGAGATTCTTGAGGAATGGCTATAAACACTCTGGAATCATTTACCTCTTTAAACCGGTTTATGGTTCTTGCCAGCTCACCTTGCAGGGCTCTCCGGTAATTCAATTCCTGTACAAATTTAGTGGTTTTAAAATCTGTATGGTCAAATATTTCAAACCCTACATTACCCCCGTTAGGCAGACCGTCACCAGCCAGGGACAGGCGCAATTCGTATACTTTTTCTTCCGGTACCATTATCATGGTACCATTGGCCTCAACTTTGTAAGGCATGTTTCTTTCCTTTAACTTAGCGGCAATAGCACTTGCATCCCTTTGGGAAAGATTGGAAAACAAAACCTGGTAATTTTCCTGATTTGTCCAAAAAAACATTAAAGAAAATCCGGTTATCACAAGAATAATAACAAAGACCATGCTGATCTTTTTAGAAAGAGGGAGTGCATTTACTACATTAAAAAATTGACTGACCGACTCATTCATTCTAATAACTTCCTTTCAATTTTAGTCGTAAAGATCCTGGCCCAAAAGACCCGGCTTTGGTTCACCCCCAGAGAAGGTTAATATTACAGTACATTAAGTGCCTAAAGTTTGAAGTGAACTAAAGTGAGCTAAAGTTAATGTATGTGCCTTCGGCACTATCAATTTAAATAAAAACTGATTTGCGCTGAAAGCGCTTTCCTCAACTTTAGGCACTTTAGGCATTTTAAAACTGCATATGCATTATTTCTCTATATGCCTCGACAGCTTTATTTCTTATTTTAAGGAGCAACCGCATGGATATATCGACCTTCTGGAGGTTTATCATTGTCTCATGAATGTCTGCTTTGCCTTTCAGAAGATCCACAATCGACCGGTTTGCATCTCTCTCCAGTCCATTGACCCTGTCCACAGCATCCTTTATAACTTTGCCAAATTCTGTCTGACTTCCTGATTTAATGTTCGCATTATTCTTGAGTGCAACCTGCTGCAAACTTCCAATTTTTAGATCATTCATGTTTTATCTCCCTATTTCAAGTGCTTTAATGGCCATCTTCCGTGTTGCTTTAATAACCGCTATATTGGCTTCAAACGCCCTTTTGGCCATCATCATGTTTGTGGTTTCAACAACAAGATCAATATTCGGCTTGAGCAAATACCCTTCATCATTCGCATCCGGATGGCTTGGGTTATACACTTTTTTAAATGGACTTTGATCCTCGACCACATCTTCGATTTGAACTCCCTCAACAGTCGAATTTAAAATATCGCCAAAGCCCTGATTCGGCGGCTTTGTGCTCATAACCACCATCTTCCTCCGGTAAGGTCCCCCATTTTCCGTTCGGGTCGTCTCAATATTGGCCAGGTTGCTTGCAATGATATCCATCCGTTTTCTCTGGGCATAAAGTCCTGATGCGCTTGTTTCAAGACAAACTAGAAAATTCATTCTATTGTCCTCCTTCTTTAATGACCTCTTTAATTAAAGCTATTTTTCTCAAAAGCGTTTCAACGGCTTCCCTGTACATCAAATTATTTTCTGTAAGTTTTGTCATCTCTTTATCTATATTAACCCAGTTATAACCGTTCCATTCACCTTTTTCCTCAAAAGTTTCAATCCCCTGAGGTCTCATGTTCATATTGATATGCCCGGGATTTGTCCGGGTCAAATTCAATTGATTATGGGTTTCCAGAGCACGTGCCAGAGCTTCTTTGAAATTAATATCTTTTGGCCTGTATTTTGGCGTATCTATATTGCTGATATTACTGGCTATAACAGTATTTCTTTTCTGAGTGACACGTATTGCCTTATCAAGGTCATTGAATATTTTACTAAACGATAAGTTATCCGGCATAATATTTTCCTTTCATTAAGTGCCTAAAGTGATCTAAAATGATCTAAAATGCCTAAAGTTATGGTGTCGCTTCGCTCCGCTGTTTTTATATAATTGACAGAATTCCTTAACTTTAGCTCACTTTAAACTTTAGTTCACTTCACACTCTTGCAGCGATTATTCAGGCAGAGCCGGAAAACTCTGACCCGGCCTAAAGGACCAAGCTTTTCAGGACAAAATAAAATATTAGCAATTTGCATGCCTCTTTTATTGAATTTCCATTTTTTTTCT
>CAZBOB010000050.1:0-24047 GCA_964492995.1 uncultured Desulfobacteraceae bacterium
TCGGGCTTACGGGTGCTTAAGCACAAGTTTCAGTCGGTTGGAAAGAGATACACGCTGTCGTGGAGCGTTCTCCCTGTATTGGGATTCAAATGCGTTTGCCCCGTTATCCGGTTTGGTTTTTATTGTATCATATCCAATAAATCCTTATAATGCAAAATTTTATTCAAAGGGACCTTAAAATTTACATCAAGACTGATACCCTGAAAAACCGAGCCTTTAATATCTGGTTCAACTCTGGCAAACCCTCCTATCTCTTTTTTATACACAAAGGGCAACGGGCGGGTGGGTTTGCCGTCGAACTGCAGCCGCAATAATACATTTTCTCCTTCTGTCATAAGATTCAGTTTTGCCCAGTCGTAATCATAATCTTTCAAGGCTTCCCTGGCAAGCTCTATTTGAGCGTATTGAGGGGTGTTGGCCGGAATACCGGCGGTAAGTATTTCTGTTCCTGTCAAACGAATGGTACCCCCTTCTCCGGGAGTGGAAAACAGGAACCCGTCTTTAAAAAGAATTTTGTCGTTATGAATTCTAATGGGCAACCTGCCGCTCACCGTGCCCTGTCCTTCAGCATTTACTGCACCAAACTGTTCAAGAATCATTGCAAGTTTTAGTCGATCGCAATATAAAACCAGATTGTAATCTGTAATTTTAGGATAAATTCGCATGGTCTGAACATACACATTTCCGTCACACCAACCAAAACCGCCCTTTTCGAGAAAAAATGACCTGCCGGATTCTATTTGAAATTCGATGGTACCATCATGGATATTCAGTTCACCAAACAAAGCTTTTTCAAAACAAAGTTTTTGCTCCGGCGCACTGCGCATTTGGAACAAATCAGTTAAAAATAATGAAGTTTGAATCCCATGTATCGCAGCCTCCTTTTCTTTGAGCATCAGGGTTGCATTATTTAAATGTGCATTCAACGAACTTTTAATTCCGGTATTATCAAAAGTAAGGTCACCATTTAGTCCGAATTCCCCGTTAAAGGTTACCCCGTTTGCTGAAGGAACAAATTGTCCCAGATCAATGTCAGATACGATTTTATAATCTTTGAGCTCAAAATGAATCCCGGCTCCATAATCGTTGGAAGATAACATCCCGGCTTTTCCTGTAAAATTGATCGACAGATCCGGAAGAAGGTTGCTGATATGCACTCCTTTGAAAACCAAACCCGAACCTTTTTGCTGAACCGTTCCCGTAATAGAGCCCAGGTCCCGATTTCTCCACTGAAGTCTATTTACGGAATATTTTCCTTTTTTACCGGTGCCTTTAAAAGGCCATTTCAGCGGAATAAAGCCACACATACCATCAATCTTTGTTTTACGCTTTGAATCGGTTATGCCGGTATCTTCGAATTTGAAAACACCGTCAACCTGCAAAACCTGCTGTTTTTCTTCCCAAAGTTTTCCGGTCAGTGAAACCATGGGTATTTTAGTATTTGCCCATGCCGTTACCAAATCCGTATCCCGAGCTTTGAGTTCAAAGGTTGCGAATTCTCGTCCCTTTTTCATTGATTTACTGAGACGGGTGTTGCCTTTCAGGGATATCGAGGGTATTTTTATGGTTCCGAATATTGAGTTCACTTTAACATCAGGGGCGAGGACGTTATAAGTAGCAAAATCTTTTGCATGTTCCCCGTTTCCGGAAACAGTGAATATGGGCGGGTTTGAACCAATATCCAAACCGTTGACCCTAAATTTGCAGTTTCTGGCGGTGCCGGATATTTCCCATTCTTTCCCTCCTCTCCCGTTGATTTCAATCTTAAAGGGATGTTTTCCCTTTTGAGTGTTTTGCAAAGTCTGCAGTTTAAAATTGTTATAGGCAATTTCGGTATTGATAAATTTAAAGCAGGCAGATGCAGAAGATATTTTGAAAGGCCTGAATTGAAACGATGCTTGACCATTTATATCAGCTTCTCCGGATAAGATCAGCCCCGGAATCAGATTTGCAAAATCAGCAAATCTTCCAAGATGAATTGAAGTTGTATCAAATCCGAGAAGAACTTGTTCTTTTTTCATATGAATATTCGCTTCAAAGACGATTTTCTGACCTCCGGGATACAACTTCAAAATACACTCCAATACCTCCCCTCTCCACGTGTTCCGATCTGTTTTCCCGGGAAAAATCTCAAGTTCAATGGGAAGTCTTAACGTCTTTCCCTTGTACTCGAACACAACAACGGCATTTCGGATTTCCAGACGCCCAATCGAGAGTGTTTGCAAACTGTCTGTTGAAGAAGGAACTGTTTTTTTTGACGATTGAAGTTGTGCAAATAGGATATTTAAATCCAATTGGCGGATTCTGAATTCCTGATTTTTATATTCGCAAAACAGTTCTATTCCGCTTAACATCACTTTTTTTATCTTTTTTTTAAAAAGTTCTCCGGGTGAATAATCTATCTGCACGGACGCTATTGAAAGCGCAGGGTTTTTATCATTGCCGATTCGAACAGATCCTAAATCGGTTCCGAAAAAACCTATTCTGCGAACATCGCAGGAATAAAACTGTACCCCTGATTTGTTGGCTATTTCAGGAATTAATTTGGATTCTATATAGGTCGGGATGTAAAAATAAAGGCAGGTCAGCATGCAAAAAAGGATTAAAAAAACAAAGAGAAAAGAAAAACCCAAACCCAATAATTTATGTTTTAAAGGCATTTTCGCAGTAAGTTAGTGCCCATCCATAAATCTATATTGGGCACAAATTAAGTTTCCAATGCAGAATGGCGCAATTATTTACCAAATATCGATGACTTCATATCGGTGGATCACACATTAAAACGAAAGGTTATAATATCTCCGTCCCGGACCTCGTAAGTTTTTCCCTCAAGTCTTACATTTCCCTTCTTTCTGGCCTCATGATAGGTGCCGGCGGTTATGAGATCTTCATAGAAAATCACCTCTGCACGTATGAACCCTTTTTGCATATCTGTATGGATTACCCCTGCCGCGTCAACGGCTTGGGTCTCTTTTTTTACGGTCCAGGCTTTTACTTCATCACTAACCACGGTAAAAAAAGAGATAAGACCAAGGAGTTCATATGTTTGTTTGATGACCCTGTCCATGGCAGATGCTGTAATGTTGAACTCAGATAAAAACTCCTCTGCTTCTTCAACGGACATCTGGGCAAGTTCCTGTTCGAGTTTACCCCTCACAACCGTGCAGTTCTCCGTGGATGTCAAATCTGCTGCTTCAGGAATGGTGTCATCCTCATCTTCGTTATTAAACATAACCAGCATGGGTTTTGCGGATAAGAAAGCATATCCCCTTAAATGATGAGCAGATGCAAGATCCGGGCACTTTCTTAAAGGCGTCTCGTTTTCAAGATTTTTAAGACATTGGTTTAAAAGCGAAACTTCCTGAGGAGACATCTTCTTATTCCGTCCTCTTTCCAGTTCGACATTTTCCAGCTTTTTTTCAACCACAACAAGATCAGCGAGTATCAGTTCCTGATCCATAGCTTGAAAATCATGGTATGGTCTCGGTTTTTCAAGACCGTATACACTGAAATTTCGGATCACATGAATCAAAGCATCACAGTCCCTTACCTGATTCCAAATTTTCTGATCTTTTTTTTGCCTCAGCATTCCCGGAAGGAAATATTCCACCTGGGCATAAATGGTCCTTTTGGGTTTATACATCTCAGTTAAGACTGCCAAACGTTGGTCAGGAACCGGTATCGTACCGATACGGTTTTCTCCCTTATGGCCTTCAGGAAGAAGGCTTTGCGTTAATGCTTCAAATATCGTGGATTTGCCCGATCCGGGGAGACCTATAATTCCGAGTTTCATTTTGTAAACGCTCCCGTAGTCATTTATGGAACCGTAATTTTTAAGAAACCATTGATTTTATTATTGCCACAAAACGATTGAATATATTTAAGTACTTAAGAAGGCCAGACAAATTTCTTAATAAATCGTAGAGTTAATGCCAAGCATTATTTGACAGGGTAAATGATTTGTGTTTTGTCATTTGATTTTTTGACATAAAAACACAAGAAACCAAAGTTTAAGCACTAAAACCTATATCAATTTTTATTGAAATTTGAAGAAAAATGTTACTATTCGTCAATAGCCCCTTAGTTGTAAATTTTGTGATTTTTGTGGCAAACCTTTTTCCATTCTGCCACTAAGGCACCAAGGAACGAAGAAAGAATAAAAAATATATCCTTTGTGTCTTAGTGTGGCAAATATTTTTGGTTTCTGCCTGTCTGGGTTAGGTTATTATATCAAAAAATTGATGATGTATTTTAATGAAAGAAAGAGAATTGCAATTCCCAATATAAGTTTTATAGCTCTGGCCGGAAAATATTTTTGTAACCTGGCACCGCAATACATTCCAAAAAAACCGCCGGCACCAAAAAGCGCACCCAGCATCCAATCAGGAGCAATCGCCAGACCTGTATCGGCGTATATGGGAGCAATTAAGGTATAAAAGGCAACACCGGCAATAGATGTTAAAAATGTTCCCAGCAATGCAGCACCGGCAATGGTATAAACCGGCAGTCCGAAAATTGCCATTAAAAACGGCGCAATTATCGCCCCGCCGCCAATGCCGTATGTGCCGCCGATTATCCCCACAATAAAAGTCAGCGTCAAAAGAATGATGGTATTAAATGAAAACGTTTCACCGTAAAATTCATATGTGTAGTTTGTAAAAGAAAATCTGACGGTTCTTACTGCCGCTTTTCTTTCTAAGCCTGGTCGTTGCCCGAAGCGGATTTGGTTTGACCTTTCCTTGAATTTTTCCTCAAGTTCCCTGGTTTTTTTCTTTTTTGAGCCGGCTTTCCCGGTCAAATCATAAAGCAGCCTGATAGCGATGTAAAGCAATACACAACCCACAAAAAATTTAAAGTTTTTTGGATCCGGAAGGTATTTAATTCTAAAAACAGCACCCATAAATACACCCGGTAATGTGCCTGCGATGATCACCCAGGCCAGAGGCCACGCCATTCTTCCTTCCCTGATATATCGATAAACTCCGCTGGGTATCGCAACGATGTTGTAAACCAGATTTGTCGGACTCACCGCAGGGCTGGTAAACCCTAGGATGCTGATTTGAAAAGGGAGAAGCAAAAAGGCGCCGGATACCCCTCCCATGGAAGTAAAAAAAGAAACAATAAATGCAACGATAAACGGAACTAAAGGAAAAACTTCAACACCCGATTCCGGAAAAACCATGATTGCGCCCCTTTTCACTTTTAGTTTCTTAATTGTGAATTTTGTGCTTTTTGTGGCAAAACTTTTGCCATTGAAATATTATTGGTTCCGGCCCGTCCGCCTTACTCCGCTTGGCAGGAGGGCGGGCTTGTCCGGGTTAGGGTCTCGGAAAATAATAAATCCTTCAAGATTACGCCGGATCTATTTTTTCCGAGGCCCTTAATACTCTCAAATAAACAAATAATCATCTCGAATTCAAGAAAAGAATACCTGTATGTTTAATGAGGTCACGCACATGTGTCTGGAAAATCGTCAATCTTTGATAATCAGAAAAAAGAAGAGACCTTTGAAAAACGTTCAATTTTGTTCAAGACCAAGGAAGGCGAAAATTTTAACCACAGGAATACATTGAGTATTTTGAGGATTAAAATTTGAGCCTGACGCCGGAATTGGGCAAAAGGGGGCGTTTTGCAAAGGTCTTAAGAATTAGGTTTCTTGGGGATTAAACCATCCCTCCCTTCCGGCTCCCCTTTGCTAGATAGGAGTCATCCAGGGGCGCTAACCCTGAATCCGCCTTAAATCTCTTCAGCAAAGGTTAACCGGAGTAGGGAGAAACTATATGTTATTATTAATCTTGATCAAACACCTTGCTGGAATAGTGGATCAGACCCTGTATCTTGGCATCACGTAATTTTTTTATCATGGGCAGATTTCTTCTCAAACGCCGCCCCTATTTTTTGCAATAGTTCCTCAAATTTAAGCGGTTTCAGACAATAATCAAAAGCACCCAGCTTTATCCCCTCAATACTTGTTTCCATCGAAGCGTGTCCCGTAAGTAAAAGAACTTCGGCCAGGGGCTGAATCTTCTTGATTTCCAACAATGTTTCTATACCGTCCATCCCTCCCGGCATTTTGATGTCGAGTATAATGACATCAAATAATTGTTCCTTTAAAAGGGCAACGGCTTCTTCTCCGCTGGTCACACCGGTTGCATCCAGTTTTCTCTTTTTCAGTCGATTTATAATTGTTTCTAAAAAATCAACCTCATCATCAACGACCAGTATTCTGAACATATCTATTTTAATCTCCTTATTATTTTTTTCCCGGAATTTTAATAGGAAGCTTAACGCTGAAAACAGCCCCTTCTGATATTTTGCTCTCCACTTTTAGGGTGCCGCCCAGTTTTTTAATAATATTATAGCTCACCGACAGACCGAGACCGATCCCTTTGCCGGTTTCTTTGGTTGTGAAAAAGGGATCAAAGACCTTTTTCAGATGTTCTTTGGCAATACCCGGGCCGTTATCTTTTATAGCGACTACAATCTGAGAATCCTTTTTCCGCGTTTTGACTTCAATCAATCCATCCTTTTCGACAGCATCAATCGCATTGTTTATCAGGTTCAAAAACACCTGCTGAAGCTGAGATTGATCACTTGCGATAATCGGCAGTTCAGACTGGAAATCTTTGCTTATTTCGATGTTGTTTGTCTGGGTATGACTTTGCAAAAGCTCTAGGGTCTGATTTAACACATGATTAATATCAACATCATCTAAACGATGCTCCATCCTTCTGGCAAATCCGAGCATATTATGGGTTATTTTGCGAGCCCTTTCCACGTATTCTTCAATTTTATTTACGGATTGTTCATACTCTTTAAAATTTTCACTCTCCTGAAATTCCTCTTCGTCCAGCAAATCCCGCATCCATCCTGCTTTTTCACCGATTATCGCAAGGGGATTGTTAATCTCATGAGCAATTCCGGTAGCCATCTTTCCCAGGGCGGCTATTTTATCAGATTGAATCAGTTGTTCATTAAGTTCGCTAATCCCCTTGTCAGCTTCTTCCAGATGCCTGAAGATAATACGCATGGTAAAAAAGGTGGTCATAATCATTACCAGACAACCAAAGACGATAATTATGATTTCCGTATTTCTGGTTGTCAACAACCCGCCTTTCTCATCTCCGACGTCCTGGGTGATCACCAGAAGCCATTCGTTATTTTTCAACCAGGTTCCGGCAACATGTTTGGTTTTGCCGTCAGCCTTAATTTTTTCGGCAACCGTAGTGCCTTGACCAAAAAGTGTCAGATCCAAATTTGATTTGCCCAATATCTTGCCGGAAAAACGAGGAGCTGTCTGATACATCCCGGTTTTATTGATGAGATAAGCATCACCTGACTTGCCTGTCTGGGCGGTCCTTACCAATTTATTAAATATGTCCGAATCGACGGTTGCCCTCAAAATCCAGCTCCGGCCGTTGCTGTATCCGCGCACAGCAATAACAAAATGCGGCCATTGGCGGTAACCCATGTAAACATCACTGATATATTTGCCCTTACTCATCACCTCACTGAACCAGGCCTGTTGAAAATAATTTAATCCTTTGAGGTTATACGGCCCGGCATATGCCAGGTGTTGACCGGCGCTGTCGATAACACCTAAATCAATCAGGCCGTCCGTACGCCGGCTGATTACCTTAAATATTCGGTTCAGATTCTCTTGCTGTTTTAAGTCATCAAAAGAATGGGTGTCCACAATGGTGGCAAGGATGGCGGTTCGTTCCCTTAAGAACACTTCCACCGCATCAGACTGGGATCTTGCCCGGTATTTTATCTGATCTTCAATCTTTTCCCCATATGTTCTGGCAAACTGGTAATAGATTGTTTCTCCCAGAAAGACCAGAGGAATAATGGAAACACACAGGATGATGAGCATGATTTTTCTTTGAAGATTTATGTATATTGATTTGCTTTTATAAAACACCATTAAAATTCCTCTATACCCCCCCCCAGGTGGTTGTGTACAGATATTCTTCTCCTTTTACATCCTTATTAATGAAGGTTTCGATATGGGTATTAGATAACGAATAGTTGATGTTGTCCGGGCATTTATCCATCAATTTCCCGCCCGAGCGCGGTTCTGTCTGCGGTAGGCCGTTGGCATTAAAGATATAGGCCTCTCCTGTTTTGCCGATGCGAACACTTTTTACGATATTATTAAATATAACCGAATCTATCGTTGTGCGAATCACCCACTTTTTACCTGCTTCCTCCTTGGTAACAGCGATAATAAAGTGGGGTATTTCCCGGTAACCTGAAAAAATGTCGCTAATGTAATACCCATGTTTCATCACTTCCTTGAACCAGTTTGCATCTTTATAAACCTTTGCCCTTAAATCGAAGGGTCCGTGATAGGCAACATGTACTCCGGCTTGGTTAAAGACTCCCAGATCAACAAAGGTGTGGGATTCTCTTTGTAAGTGATCAAACACGGTGTCAAGTTTTTCTGATTGATTGAGATCTTCGTATGTATAGGAATTAAGAATAAAATTTAAATCGTGCTTCCGCTCCTTGAGAAAGGACTCGATCATTTGCCGGTGATCGTGGACAATTCTTTTCATGCTTGCAATCGTGCTGTTTTCTGATGATGTTTTGAAATAATAATAGCCGATGCCCAGGGCCAGCATGAATGGAATTAATGGAACCAGGATCATACAGGCAAGAATGACTCTCCTTAGTGTTGAAAAATGATCCGGCATCATAATTTCCTCACAGAAAGCATGCCTTTAGACTCTTTTAAATAGAGCAATCTGCATGCCAAAAATAGCCACAAAGGGAAATGCGGCTAATATGCTAATATAATTGTATTTATATGATTAAGAAAAATTTTTAAGATAAGATTTGCGTGGCGGGTTTGTCAGGATTATTTACACATTGTTAAAAAAAATGAAACCAAAGGATGCGGATTCAAACCAGGCAAGATTTTATTTTGAGTTGAGAATTGTCTGAATGTCATTATCGATTTTTGATCGATAATGGTTCAGGGCGGCAGTATTGGCCATAATCATATCGAGTTGACGGGTATGAAGCGTCAGGTAACCCAGAATTGCAAGGTAATTTTTCATTAAATCCATTTCATGACCCTCTACGCGGGCGATCAGGTTATCCTCATTGATTTCAATCCTGAAACCATGTTTCTCCAATATATCTCCGATAAAATGTATCCGTTTAAGCCGTCTATGATAGTCTGCCGCGCCCCCCTTAAATTGAAAGCTTATGTAATTTTCGATGGAGCGCTCACTGACCAGAGCCTCCATGATGGAAAAGTGATAACCGAGCCTGGAACTTAAGCTGCAATAATTTTTAGAGATCATAAAATAGTTACGGTCGGAATAAGCTGAACGAACACCAGGGGTTAAGGCCCTGTTTGTGGTTGACTGAAACATGACGGATATGAGTCCCTTGCCGTCAATTGCGGGCGGGCCGTCCCATGGAATAGCCGTGAACCCGTCCCAGAAGGCCAGCATGGGAATAGAGACAATATTTTCGAGTTTAACATACTTTCCGTCCAATTCTTCTTTAAATCCGTCATCCAGATTCAATACCCACCACTGCATCGGCACATTATAATAAAGCTGTTTGCTCGATTTTTCGGAAAAATTGTGTTCCTTGCCAAAATTGAACATCTCCTGCACAGATTTTTCATGGATAAACCGGGTAATATCATGGAAGGTCTTGCAGTTGGACGGATTAAAATCAGGAGAATCAGGGTTGAGCAAGTTTAAGATTACAATAAGGCTGCTGACCTGTTTTAGATTTTCATAAACCGGGCTTCCTTGCATAAGGTTTTTCTTTTTCTCGGACTTTTTCAGCAATGACTCGATTTTTCCCCTATATATTACACGAGAATCGGCATCAACCGTCACCATTTCTCCATGGCTCAACCGATCCATAGCATTGGGCACCCCAAAGAGTGCAGGGACTCCGAACTCCCTTGCAACATTGGCAAGGTGTCCTGCAAAGCCGCCCTGCTCCGTTATCACGGCAGCGGATCGATTTAAAAGGGAGGCCCATCTGGGGAGCGCCTGCCGTGTAACAAGGATATCCCCTTCGAGAAATCGCAGCATATCTATTCCTTTGTTCGCCAGATAGACTGAACCGCAGGCAGCGCCGGGGCTTGCGGTAATCCCCCCCCTGGTGATCACGACTTCACGATCTGCTTGCATCGCCGATTCAGGAATATCTCTTTTTTCCATCTCCATTTGCCGCAATGGCCGGCATTCCAGGATATAAATAGTGCCATCCTGGGCAACAGCCCATTCAATGTCCTGGGCTACTGCATAATATTCTTCAATCTTAACCGCAAGTTCTGCCAGATCAAAAGCCTGATTTTTATCAATAGCGGCCAGATTCCTGGTTTTTCCGGTCAACTCCGTGCGGCATACACCTTCTTCAGGAAAGCAGACAAATTTTCTTTTCTTGGTTTTTATATCTTCACGAATAATTTCCATGGGTGCTTTTCTTGAAACAACAAGAAGGTCACAGGCATCACTGCCGTCAACAACAGACTTGGCCAACCCCCATGCAGCGTTTATAAAAATCGAATCATCCCTCATATCAACGGGGTGATGTGAATAAATGACACCACCTGCAACAGCATCCACCATGGCCATGCATCCCACACACATGGAAATATCTTCATCCTTGAATCCCCTGTTCAACCGGTAGGTGATGGCCTGAAGAGAGTATTTGCTTGCAAGAACTTCCTTATACACCTGGAAAATGCTCTGAATACTTACGTTTAATACGCTCCGATACTGGCCCGCAAATGAGCTTTCCTGTGTATCTTCCCCCAGAGCGCTGCTTCGCAGGGCCAGAGTTGTCCGGTCACCTGTTTCGGATTCAAGTTGTTTCCATGCCTGCATGACAGAATCAGCCAGATCATCCGGAACTTTGGATGTTATAATAAGCTGCTGGATTTCTGAACTCAGGGTGTAAAGCCTTTCCATATTGTTCACATCGGCGGACTGAAAGCGCCTGTCTATTTCCGCCTGCAAATGGTTTTCCCTGATAAACTTTTCATAGGCGGCCGCTGTAATGACAAATCCTCCGGGAACTTTAATCTGAAGCCTGTTTTTTATTTCCCCTAGATTCGCCATCTTGCTTCCCACAAGATCAGTCATCTCTTTATACACATCATTCAGGGGTAAAATAAACCTTTCATCTTCCATGGATTTCTTCTGTGATAGCAGGAGGTCGATATTTTGCTGTATATCATTGAACCGGTCATTGAGCTTTCCGTACTCGCCCGGGGCGAGCTTTTCTATATTTTTTATCATATTAAAAACATTAACAGATACCGCCGTGCAACTTGACCTGACAAAGGACATGCCAAAGGGTTGTCTGCCCTGAAGGGCTCGCTCAATATCGGCCATAATTTTGAGAGCTCTGTTGTTGGCATTTAATAGGAGCTTGAAACTGTGATATCTAGTCTTAAAGGCAATTCGAAGTTCTTCAACATCAGCAGCATCCAGTTTTGGCTTCTTTATAAAAAGCTTTTTAAAACCATTAATCAGTGTGCCCATAAGATTAACCTGTTACAAGAATAATCAAAGCCGGGTTCTTCAACCCCGCATCTTTACTGTTCCAGCTTCAGCCCCCAGCCCTCAAACATAAACATAATTGCAAAACCATACCAGAGGGTATAGACAACATAAAACACCAGAGAAAAGATAACAATTCCAGTCCGGTCTGATATTTTCTGAGGCTCGATTTTATAATAGTTGTAAGAACATTCCACCGCCTTTTTTACAACTTGAGAAACCACTTTAGCGGCTTCGAACTCCTTTTGCTTTTTTAAATCCTTGTCCATGGACTTGAGCGCCTTCCACCAGTTAAACAGGACCTGTCTTTCGTTGTATCCGTATTTGGAAGAGATTGTCTGTCCGTCATTTATATACATGCTGTCTGCATCGGCGAGACAGTTTGCAAGGATTTTGCCCAAATCTCCCTCGATTTTCAAACCGGTTCCGGATACATTGACCAGTGCCCCGCCTTTCATAAACAAAGAGGCCGTTTGTTGTGCCCGGGCCTCGTCTGCCATATCAATGGCCACCTGAACAGACTTTCCGGAAAACGTATCGGTTTCCTTCTTGACCTTTGGAATGTAATAGGCCGATCCCTTTGATATGGAGTTGTACAGGTTATCTAAATATTCCAAACCGTTATGGCCCTTGAAAACCGGCGAAAATATTATTACCAATATTACTGCAAACCCGATTAGCAATCCGGAGCCGCCATAAAATTCTTTCTTATGTTCAATCATGACTTAACCCCCTCACCTTTAAGCACCCGGATATTAATAAGGAACGTGCCGATTACCCAGATCGAGAATCCGGCGATTACGATGAAAAAGGCCCAGACGCCAATGGATTCTAAGAAAGCGCCTGTGCCTTTTGATATTGTAATAACATCCATGGCGCCCAGCTTGGCCGGCAATGCAAAGATACGGTTGAGAAAACCGGCCAGGACCGCCATGGCGTAGAAACCGCGGATCGTGATACCACGAACCACCTTTGTGACAATTGCACCGACCTGAATACCCACCAGGGATCCCAGCAGCATACCCATGGCCAGGCTATAAAAAATAAACCCGTAAATTGCGTACTGGCTGATTGCGGCATAGCCGGCGGTAAATACAGCCTGAAAAATGTTGGTTCCTATCGCGGTCATGGAGGAGACGCCCAGGACATAGATAAATATCGGGAAGGTTAAAAAACCGCCGCCAACGCCCATAATACCGGCCGTAAGTCCGACCAGCCCGCCGCTTAAGACCAGAAAGATCCATGAAATACTTCTTCCGGTGGGTGTAAGATCAAAATCAAATTTGACTTTGGGAGGAATATTGACGGCCTGGAGCTTTTTGGGAAGATTTGCCATTTCTACCCCTTCTACTTTTTCGCCATGGGCATCCTTTCCGAGAAAGTCCCAGTGCTCGGTCTTTTTTGCCTTGAGAAAGTCGGTCATGGCGTAAGTTCCAAAAAAACCCAGCATAAGGGAATAGACTGTCGTGATAAATGCGTCACTGAGCACCGGGTTGATTTCATAGAGCACGCGGTTGATGACCCCGCCGAGGGTTGCGCCTAAAATGGCACCGATCAGAAAGACCGCCGCAATGGCGACGGAAACATTTCCCAGCTTACGATGAATGACACTTCCCATGATGGCCTTTGCAAAGATATGAAAAAGGTCGGTCCCGACGGCTAATATGCCTTTAACGCCCGCACTCATCAAAGCGGGCGCAATGATGAAACCTCCGCCTGCACCGATGCAGCCGGTAATCAGCCCTGCGCTCAGGCCGATAAGAATCGAGACGACAAATATGCCTGTGCTGTAAAAGGCAGGGCTGTAAGCTTTTTTGCCGCCCAATAAACTCGGCATGGCCCCACCGATCTGATCTGCAAACGCAATACCTCCCAATAATATGGGAATCGTCAGCAAACTTAGTATTAAAAGCCGTTTTTTGTCACTAAAAATAGTAGTTGATACACCAATCTCCCACCTTGCATGGGTCTTTGCGCCCATCATCATAAATTGACCCCACTGTCTTAGAAAATTCACTGTAATACCGCTCCCTTAGTTTTTTTTTACTAGCTTATTATTTCCTCAAGCTTTTCGATTTTTTCTTTCTGTTAGGAAGCATAACGTTGAAAAAAGATTTTGCTCCATAATCTCCTCTTAGAAGGATTGCCTTTAACTACCTTAAAGAACAGCAATCTCCATGCCAGATATAGCAACAAAAAAACTTGGCTAACCTTTTTAAAAAATTGTCATTTATTAATTTCGGAAAGTTTTTAAAATGAGAGCTGCGGACAGGTATGTCAAGATTATTTACACATTGTAAAAAAATTAAAACAGGAAATGCGCTTAAAGGTGTTTGCCTCCACTAAACCAGGTAACTTTTTTTCAAAAAAGAAAAACCTGGTTTTTTAGATCTACCCGGGCGTTTCCTCATGCAGACAGATCAGAGATGATTGGCTGTGCTTTTAAACAATCTGGCAGGAAACAAAAGTCTTAAGTTAGAAAGCGCCACCGCTTCTTCTTAGAAGAAGTTTGGCTTCGGCTTTTCTGATTCTTTCTTCCTGCTCGTCTTTTCTCTTCCTAGCCCCTTCCAGCTTGGCAGTAAGATCGTTAAAATCCGCCGGTTTCATGAGATAATCAAAAGCCCCTAATTTCATTCCTTGAACAGCGGTTTCGGTACTCCCGTGTCCGGTAAGCATGATGACTTCGACCAGAGGATATTTCTTCTTTATTTCTCTTAAGGTTTCGATGCCGTCCATACCCGGCATCTTAATATCTAGAATGACCACATCAATATCGGCTTTTCCCAATGTGTCAAGCCCTTCCTGACCGCT
The DNA here is from genome assembly GCA_964492995.1 of uncultured Desulfobacteraceae bacterium. GTDB lineage: Bacteria > Desulfobacterota > Desulfobacteria > Desulfobacterales > UBA11574 > S5133MH16. The sequence continues at coordinate 14,355 of CAZBOB010000050.1, forward strand.
GTAAGCAACGGTAATTCTTTCACCCACCTCTTTCAACCTTAAGGAAAGCATTTTAATAAAATCTTTCTCATCATCGACTAACAGCACCTTGGTTGGTATCTTGATCATGACTTTTTTTCTCCTTTATAAGCTTATTGGGTTGAACCACTCTGTTTTGCCAGATTATCCAAAAACGGGATGCGTTCATCCTGGTCCAGATCCTCTTTTATTTCATAATATCTCGGCAGCCTGATGCAAAAGCTTGTCCCGTGACCTAACCGGCTTTTTACCTGGATGGTTCCACCCAACTTTTCAATAATGCCGCGCGTAACGGATAGCCCGAGACCTGTCCCTTCACCCGGAGATTTGGTGCTGAAAAAAGGCTCGAATATTTTGTCCAGGTTTTCTTTGGGTATGCCCTGCCCGTTGTCCTGCACGGTGAGGTTTATTTCTCCGTTCACCGCTTCAAGCATGATGGTGATTTTGCCTCCGGATCCGGTGGCATGAATGGCATTGGTTATAAGATTAATCAACACCTGCCTTAACTGGTAGGGATCACTCCAGATAGTGCCTGTGTTAGGGGCTGTTTCCCGGATAATTTCCATCTCCTTTTTAGCAATTTCCCTGTTTACCAGTTGTATGGCTTCATCCGCCAGTTCAGAAAGGTTCACTTCAGCCAGGACAGAATCGTCTTTTTTGGCAAACTCCAAAAGCTGATGGGTAATTCTCCTGGCCCTATCAACCCCCTTTTCTATTTTATTTAAGGCCATTTCAAAGTCCTGCTTGCGGGGCATTTGGGCCATTTCTTCTTTGTTTATAATCAGCTTCAGCCAGCCCGCCGATTCATTTATAATCGCCAACGGGTTATTAATCTCATGAGCCACACCGGCCGCCAGTGTTCCCAGGGAGGCCAATCTTTCAGTGGTTATCATTTGCTGTTCCATTTTATTTCGGAATTCGGCTTCCCGGAGCTTTTCTTCTTCCCGCTCGACTTTGTCATAGGCCTGTTTGATCTTGCTTAGCAGATGTTCAAATTCTATGGGTTTGCTGAGATAATCAAAAGCGCCTGTTTTAATCCCATCAACACCATCCTGAGTTGCGGCATGACCGGTTAAAAAGATAACTTCCGTCCTGGGATGTTTTTTTTTGATATGGTGCAGGACTTCAATTCCATCCATACCGGGCATCTTAACGTCCAGCACTACAACGTCCATCTCTTTTTTTCCAAGAATGGAAAGTGCTTTTTCTCCGCTTTCGGCCTGCTCAGGAGGGATCCCCTTTTTTGCCAAGCGTCTGGCGAGAGTCTGTCGAAAATCATCTTCGTCGTCAACAAGAAGAAGGCGTATATCTTTCATGTTTGTTTTTTCCGGTTAACAATTACGGGTTACACAATAAAACTTTAACATAATAATACGTCAGTTTTTTGAAGAAATCAATGTTACGAACTATTTAATTTGATCACACCAGCCCTAATACTTTCCACCATGTGGATGCCACAACCACTAAAACCAGCAATAAAATCGGGGTGGCCACAAGTCCCACTTTAGTGAGATCAGCAGCCTTGAAATATCGATAACTGTATGAGATGGCGTTGGGTGGACAACCGATCACTAAAAGCATGGCAAATGAGGTGGCCATTCCCAGACACAGCGCGATAACCGTGGGATCTACTCCCTCCAGCCGGGCCATTGGAATCACGATGGGCAAGATCAGGGCGGCGGCAGCCACGTTGGCCATGGCATTGGTAACCAGAGCCCCGAAAACAGCTACGCCGGCAAACAGCAGCAACCAGCCTCCGCCTTGAACCAGAGGGAAAAACAGGTTGGCAAAATAGGTGGCTGCTCCCGAGTAACCCATGGCCAGACCCAGGGAAATGCCGCCGCCGAAAATAAAGAGCGCGGTTCCCCATTCCAGGTTGTCATTGATATCCTCCCATTTCAAAATGCCGAAAAGGACCAGGGCGCCAACACCCAGCATTCCGGTAACCGAATAGTGAACCCCATGGAATCCCTTGGTCAACCACAGAGCAAATGTCACCCCAATGATAATCAGGGTCCTTTTTTCCAGAGCACTCCAGGGACCGATTTCCTCATCAAATACAGGCAGTTTATACTTGGGATCCGGACGAAAAACCAGATAGACGATCGTAACCGCCACAGGTACGCAAATAATAGCCGCCGGCATGGCATACTTTATCCAATTGAAAAAGCTAATCTCCAGACCGGTAAATTCCTTGAGAAAAGCAGCAGCCACCATACAGCGCCCCCCACCGATCAGCGATCCCATACCGCCGCAAGAACAGGCAAAGGGGAGTGACAGCATCATAAACCTGGCCGTTCTTGTGTGCGGATCAATGCCGGCAGCTCTCATCAATGGGAGCATGGTTATAATTCCAATGGCGCATGCCGCGGCATCATGCATAAAGGAAGAAGATATGCCTAAACTGATGGCAATAATAAAGGTGAACTTGGTAACACTGGTTCCCGCTTTTTTGACTATAAAATACCCGAGCCGTTTTGTAATCCCGGCTTTATCCAGGGAGATGGCAAAGATTAAACAGCACATGATAAAGACCACCACCGGATGCATATAAGGCGCCCAGGCCCCTTTGACATCGCTGATTCCCATGACGACCAAAAACACGCCGATACATATGGCAGTGATTTCCAGGGGTATGGGTTCTGCCACAAAGAGAAAAAGAAGTACTGCAAGCACCGCCAGAAACCGCTTTGCTTTGGGCGAAAGACCGTTCACATAATCGACATGCACCCCTTCTAGTTTTAACTGCGCCGCCTTATCCTGTAAAAACTGAGCCGTAGATTCAGGGCTTTTGGGATGTATTGCTTCGACGATATACTCTTTGGCCTGTTCCTTTTCAGCGGGAACTAAGGTGAAATGCTGGCTGATATTCTGCAATAATAACCGGTTGACATCTCCGGTTAGCTTAAATTTGGTTCCTTCGGGTCTGGGTAACAAAATAACAATAATACCGAGCGCAAATGCTAAACCGAGTTGGAATTGCCTGCTTTTGAAAAACATTTTTTCTCCTTTCAAGTCTGTTTTGCTTGCTTATATGCTTCCCTGATCTTGGCCAGAAGTTCTTCAAGATCACAGGGCTTTGTAAGATAATCTAAGGCTCCGAATTTAATACCGTCTTTGGCCGCCGCTTCGGACCCATGACCGGTAAGCATAATCACGGCAAGATTCGGATCCATTTTCTTGAAGATTTTCAAAATTTCAATTCCATCCATATCTTCCATCTTCAGATCCAGGACGGCCACGTCAAAATTGGCCTTTCTTATGGCCTGTAAAGCTTCAACCCCGCTGTAGGCCTTGGTTACATCAATGTCGCGTTTGGACATCCGTTTGGCAATTATGTCGGCAAAACCTTTCTCATCATCCACAAGGAGAAGCTTTATCTGACCGGCCTTGTTTTTCTCATTTTCTGACATTATATTCTACCTGCAATAGACAAGATGAAACACTAACTGAGCAATAAAATTGAATATTAACGATCAACCATTTATGGAAGCCGTTTCGCTCCATGTATCTAAATCAGCAGTCGGGGTGTTTTTCTTATAAAGTTTTGAAAATAGCGTAATGAATGATCAGCAGCGAAATCATACACTGTTTGAATACATTAGGAATCGTTAAGATAGAACAGCGGTATTTTGTGTTCGTCATTAAAATGCGTTAAGCGGGTCGCCATATACCCTATTTATTTAGAGCCCTATTTTCTGTTCTATCTTTACGAACCCTTATGCATGAGTTTGTATGATGAAGTCGCTGATTATTCATGGAGCTATTGAATCGAAAAAACTCCCCGACCCCTCATCTAAACCATCCTGCCGGTAATCTCCTTCATGCGCGCTTCTATGATTTTATTTTCATGCTGTCTCTTTTTGGCCGCGGCCTCTGATACCTTGGAAATAAGATGATCGATATCGCAAGGTTTCATCAGGTAATCAAAGGCACCTCTCTTCATTCCTTCAATGGCAGATTCCACCGTGGCATGCCCTGTAAGCATGATCACCTCGACCAGAGGATATCTCTTTCTAATTTCCTGAAGGGTTTCAATCCCATCCATGCCCGGCATCTTGACATCGAGTATAACCACTTCGACTTTGTCGTTTTCTTTTAGCCGTTTTAGAGATTCATCTCCACTAAAAGCCGGCGTAATGCTGAGATCTCTTTTGGTCAAACGCTTGGTCATGGCCTCCACAAATAGAGTTTCGTCATCCACTAAAAGTACGTTTGCAATAGCCATGTTATGTTCTCCTTTATCTAATCTGGTTGTTGTTTCTCTCAATTTGCCTTACATCCCCACCTGCGCGGGAATAAACAATGTACTGGATCTTCCCCTCACCAAGATTGAGAAGTTATCCATTTTCAAATCAACTCGTTGACGATTCCTCTAATAAATCTTTTGGGATGGGGATGCGGATACTGAATGTAGTCCCTTTGTCGATGACACTTTGTACATTGATTTCTCCACCCATTTTTTTGATAATGCCATAACAGATAGACAACCCTAGTCCGGTCCCTTTGCCCACCGGTTTGGTTGTAAAAAAGGGATCGAATATTCTAGCCAGGTTGTTCCTGTGTATACCGGGACCATTATCAGCAAAATTGATTAGAATGTTGTCTTCTTCCGAACGACTGGTTATGTCTATGGTGCCGCCGCCTTTATTGTCCATGGCGTCAACCGCATTATTGATAAGATTCAAAAAGACTTGCTGCATCTCTGTCTGAGATGCCTGGATGAAAGGCAGGTTCTCTTCAAGATTTGTATTAATCACAACTTTACTGTACTTGGCACTTTGTTCAGCAAGCCCGATTGCATCATCGATCAGGTCGTTCATCCGGACAACCTGAATCCTTGAATCTGTTTTTCTGGCAAAACTAAGCAGTTTGTGGGTAATTTCCTTGCATCGTTTCCCCTGGGTGTTGATCTGCTTTAACGCTCTTTTGAATTCCTCTAAATTTTCGCCTTCTTGAAATTCTTCTTCCTCCAGCAAATCCTGAACCCAGCCGGCTTCTTCAACCATAATGGCAACCGGGTTATTGATCTCATGGGCAATACCGGCCGCCAGTTCACCGACGGTTGCCAGTTTTCCGGTTTCAATCACTTGCAAGTTCATTATATCCTTTTCACGATCTGCCAGTGCAATATGGCTCACCATTCCCCGGGATAATAAAATCGCCATGGTGATAATCCCTAAGCCCCCTAAAAGAAAAATTAAACCGGCAATCTTTTTAGCGCGGTACAGGTCTGAAAATGCATCTGATTTATTTTGCTGACATACAAGCATCCAGTCGCCGTTTTTTAGAAAAGCTGAGGTGTAAATGTTTTTTTTTCCATAATCATCAACCGCTTCAACAATATAAATCTTGTCCTGGCTCTTGCTGCCGTTTTTTAATAACTCCATATACGTGCTTTTGGAGGGCATAACGTCACGTAACAGCCTGGTCTGGAATTCTCCTTCTCTGTTGAGTATAAAGGCAAATCCGGTCTTGCCGATACGAACGTTTTCCACCAGGTTGTTAAAGGCCATAAAGTCGATGGTTGCTCTCAATATCCAGGTCTCTCCATGGAATCTTTTTCTCACCGCAACGATAAAGTGAGGGAGACCCCGCAGGCCCAGGAAAACGTCGCTGATAAAATAGTTGCTTTTGATGGCCTTTTTAAACCATTTGGCTTCCGAGTACTGGGCTTCTCCCAATTTAAAGGGACCGGCATATGCAATTTGGCGCCCTTCCGCATTAACCAGACCAAGATCTACAAAAACCGGGTCCAGTTCCTGCTGAAGGGTTGCCAGTTGGTGCTCCAAGTAAGATTCTTGATTCAGATTTTCACATTGAGGGCATTGTGACAGAAAGCGGATGTCGCCCAGTTTTTCATTTAAAAAATAGTCAATATTCTGTTTATGCTTTTGCACTAGTTCTTCTAAATGGGCCGCGACTTTTTCATGATAAGAGACGTGGAACTGGTAAAGGATTGCGCCACTGACCAGGATCATGGGGGTAAACGCTACACTGATGACGGTCAAAATCATTTTTCTGGTCAATGAGTTATAATATGGGTCCTTTTTATGGCTACCCGAATTCATATCAAAGTTCCTCTATAAGCGATTCATTTTAAAAACCCACAAAAATATCAAATATATAAATTGTCACTGCTATGTATATGGACAAACTAATTTTTCAACCTGTCTTGCGTTTTTGCAGCATTGCATAGACCGTCTTTTTAAGACCTTCAACACTGCTTCCACTCTTTTCCACAAAAGCGACTTCACTCAAAATATCCGTATGGTTGGTATAATCCTTAACATATGTGTGCACGACCACCGGAAGAACCGGGATACGATCCTGCAACTTCTTGAATAAGGACAATCCTTCGCCCCCGGGCAGGTCCGGGTCCAGAATCAAAAGATCAAGGGTTTCGGAATGATATACCTTCTTAAGGACTTCCTGGACGTTTTTTGCCAGCCCAACCCTGTAACCTTCTGCCATCAATTCACGCTTTAGAAATTCGCGGACATGCTGATTCCTGTCAGCTACTAATATTTTGAATTCTTTTTTCACCCGTCATCTTTGATAGATCCGTCCAATGACGAATCGATTACGTTTTATGTTGTACCTAAATTCTACAAGCGCCAAGTTTGCCTGAGCTGCAAGTATGCAAGATTTAGTTTAAAGGAATGTATGATCCTTAAGAGCAAGACCTATGCCAACAATGGATGCAGACGAGATATACTATAAATAATTGAGAATATTAAAAATTAATTTTGAAGAGGAGATTAGATTTCTTTGAAAATAAAAGATTTTGTGTCGGGTTTTTTTACAATATGTAAAAATGTGAGGATTTCTGACATTGATTGTAACTTTCACGGATTCGGGGTTCAGAGATTGTAGGTTAAACTCAAAAATCTGATCCCATATGCTATCAAAGTTTTGTAAGATCTATTTCCAACTTATAATCACTTTCCCTGGGAACCCTTTTAACACTGAATCCCAATTTTTTCCCCAATGCCAACATTTGTGTGTTTTCAGGCAAAACAATACCCGCCACTTTTTCAATCCCACGTTCTTTGGAAATTGACAGACAACGCTTGAGCAGTTCCGCCCCAATACCTTTACCTTGCCAGAGATCTCCGACAATAACGGAAAATTCTGCGTGTTTTCGGTTGTAAACATCGGTGATAACGCGGGCAACGCCCAACATTTTTTCATTGAGTTCCGGCCCCCAAAGCGCAACCAGCGCAATTTCCCTATCATAGTCTATTTGAGTGAAGCGCGCGAGCATTTTATTCGGGAGCATCTTTAAGGGGCTGAAAAATCGAAAAAGAATACTCTGTGGGGAAAGTGATTCAAAAAGCTGCACCAAAAGCGGAGCATCCTCAGGTTTTATGGGCCGGATGAATAATTCACCCACCTCTTCATGTGTGATTCGGAATTCATACTGGCTGGGATAAGGACTTATAACCAGATGAAGAGGGGGCAGAACCGGGGTCGACGTCAGAAGAACGCGGCCATCAACTGCACAGAAACCGTTTTTTGTAACCATAAGCGGGTTGATGTCCAGTTCCTCGATTTCCGGAAAATCGGTTACGAGCTGGGACAAACGAATCAAAATTTCTTCAAGCAATGTCAAATTGGCGGGTGGATGGTTTCGATAGCCCTCAAGCAGACGATAGACCTTGGTTTTTTCCATAAGACTTCTGGCCAACAGGCGGTTTAATGGGGGTAAAGCGATGGATCGATCTTTGAGAACTTCGGCCATAATCCCTCCCATACCAAAGAGAATCACAGGGCCGAAATCCCGATCCCTTTTGGATCCTAAAATGAGTTCATACTCCGGGCTGAGCATCGTCTGAATGGTTACCCCTTCAATTTCGGCCTCAGCGTTGCACGCTAGAGCGCTTGTCATGATGTTCTTAAACGCTTCATGAACATCAGACTCATTTTTTAAATTCAGCAACACCCCATTGACATTAGTTTTGTGTATAATATCCCGGGAATAGATCTTCATAGCTACGGGAAAGCCTATTTCCCGAGCTTTTTGCACCGCTTCCGCATCTGTGACAGCTAATTTCGTGAGATTCACGGAAATGCCATAGGCTGAAAGCAGATCCTTGGACTCGATTTCCGTGAGAAGAAAATTCTCTTTTTTAATCCCCTCATCCAATAGGGTTCGAACTTTTTCATGATCAAATTCTATTCTTTTCGGAAGATTGGGGGGAATCTGCTGAAGCATTTTAACGTTTTTGGAATATCGATATAGATTCATAAATGCTCTTACGGCACGTTCCGGCGTATCAAAGGTCGGGATGCCTTCGCGAATAAATATTTCCTTTGCTTTTTCCACATCTCGCCCGCCCATCCATGAAGTAAATACAGGATAAGGCTTGCCCTTCAGGTGACCCGCGAGGGTTTCAGCCACATGAGTTGAACGGGTCATGGCTTGAGGGGTGAGTATAATTAAAAGCCCTTTGACTTCAGAAGCTTTTAGGCAGATGTCCACCACCCTCTGATAACGTTCCGGAGATGCGTCTCCCAGAATATCAATGGGGTTTGTTTGACTCCAGTAAGGTGGAAGGAATTCATCCAGTTTCCGGATGGTTTCAGGGTGTAAAGGAACCGGATCAACACCATAATCGAAAAGAGCATCAGCAGCCATGACCCCCGGGCCACCGGCATTGGTGATAATTGCCAGACCCGGATCTAAAGGCCGTGGCTGTTTGGCCAGAAGTTCCGCACAGTCAAAAAGTTCTTCAAAGGTTTTGACCCGAACAATTCCTGCTCGTTCGAAGGCTGCATCATAAACAGCATCTTCTCCGGCAAGAGCGCCGGTATGAGAGGCAGCAGCTTTGGCTCCTGCCGGCGTACGTCCCGCTTTTACCGCGATAATCGGTTTTACCCGTGATACGGCACGGGCGGCACTCATAAAGTTTCTGAAGTGGCTTAGGCTTTCAATATACATGATAATACTATTGACGTGATAATCTCCGCCCAGATAATCGATGATGTCCCCAAAATCCACATCCAGCATGGAGCCGAGACTCACAAAATAGCTAAACCCGATTTGTTCTTTGATGGAAAGGTCAAGAACGGATGTACAAATTGCGCCGCTTTGAGAGATGAATGCCATGTTCCCGGGAAGCGGCATATGACTTGCAAAGCTGGCATTGAGTTTGGCCCGGCTGCAAACAATCCCAAGACAATTGGGACCGATAATGCGAAGGCCTGAGTCCTTTGCTTCATTCTTGATGGCCGACTCCAATTCCCGGCCTTTGTTTCCGGTCTCTTTTCCCCCTGCTGAAATGATAACGACGCCTCCTACCCCGGCCTTTTTACATTCTTTAATGATTTGAGGGGCCAAGGCGATAGGAGTAGCCATGATTACAAGATCAACAGAGGATTTGAGTTCCAGAAGCGAAGGGAATGCCTGTAGTCCCCATATTGTTTTTTGACGCGGGTTAATCGGATAAATTTTTCCCGGATATCCCTCCTGAATTAAATTGCGCATAAGCGCGGAACCAATGCCTCCGGCTCTTTGGCTGGCTCCCACAACTGCAATCGATTTGGGGCGAAAAATTTTGTCCAGATTAATGGCGCTCACGATCGAAAAACCTTTTATTTAGTGCCCATCTATAAAGCTATAATGGACACAAATTAAGTTTCCAATGCAGAAATTAGCAATTTTTCGCAAGG
>CAZBOB010000051.1:0-23519 GCA_964492995.1 uncultured Desulfobacteraceae bacterium
CGCTCGTGCACCAAATTTTGCTCCCAAAATTATCAATTGCAGATTTTAGGTTTTAATACCCCGTCCGCTTGCGGCGGGGTTAAAGGCGTTGATATATTGCTGCTATTATGGAAATGGGTAAAATATAACAACGTATATATAAAACTAGATTTTTTCCGCTTTGATACCCCGCCTGCTTGCAGCGGGGAGCTTCATTTGGATGTTGATAAAAAATATTTTTTGTTATAGATTTCGAATCGAATATCGTTTGGGATTGGCGTTTGTCAAATTAGATGAATCCTATATTTTTTAAGTGGTGAAACATGGAAAAAGTATTTAACGGCAAAAAGACGGCAAAATTAGGTACTGAAAAGAATCCCGCTGTTGTTAACGTAAAAACAAAAAAAAGAATGAATGAGGTTGTAAAAATTTTTGAAAAAAACGGTTGGAAATATACAATTGAATTACAACAGGATAAACCGGAAGATATTACCGATTTAGAAATATTATTGAACTGGCCGAAACCAATAGAAGCCCAAAACAAAGTCGGGCGTAATGAGCCCTGCCCATGTGGAAGCGGGAAAAAGTATAAAAAATGCTGTGGTAAGTAAGGCTATGTTATGTTTTAAAACATATATTAGTATTTATTGTATTGGAGGTGTCTAAGCTCTGCAATTACATATATTTTTTTGGAGAATATTGAAACAATGCCAAAACAAATTCGTGTCCTCTTGTTCGATTTAGGAGGTGTTCTCGTTGAACTGAACGATATATCAACATTTCTACATTTGAACGGCGACGAAATAACTATGAACAAGCTTTGGTCGGATTGGCTCTCCTCTCCGGCTGCACGTGCTTTTGAAACGGGTATTTCCACCAAAGAGCAATTTGCAGACAAATACATTGAAGAAATGAATTTACCAATAAAACGCAATGACTTTCTCAAAGTATTCACCCAATTGCCGAAAGGTCTGTATCCTGATGCCGGTAGACTTGTACAACGTTGTCGAGAACGCTATTTCACCGCGAGTTTGAGCAACACCAATGCTCTGCACTGGCAGAGACTTACCCATGAAATGGGTATCGATAGGATGTTCGATCAACATTTCGCATCACATTTGACCGGAAAACTTAAGCCGGATCGTGAATCTTTTGAGTATGTTCTTCAAAGCCTTAATTGTGATCCATCGGCTATTCTTTTCTTAGATGATAACGAAATAAATATTAAGGGTGCAAGATCAGTTGGAATGATCGCTTACCGCGCCAAAGGCCCACAGGAAGCCGAAAACATTTTAGAGGAAATAGGAATTTTAATATCTGAATTTTGAACGAGCCGGAGTTTTTTTCACCCTTACCCTATCGTTGCAAAAGCTCAGGATGCCGTAAGTCCAAGGCGTCCAAGGGTGACGCTGTAGTAAACTACCGCGAACCCTTGGCAACGAAGGAATTACGGTATCATGGGCTTGTCCGCCTCTGGCGGGCTTTCCCGAAGGGTTAAAAATATGCCTTACGAAACGTTTTTTCCTGGAATTCACGATGGGTTTATTCTAAAAGCCTCTATGCGATATTCGTAACATATAGAAATATTTTAATAAAATATATTTTTGGCATATTTTTTATGCAATTATAGGGTTTACCCTTCTGCTCCCAATCCTCTGAGGAACTTCATGTGCTCCGGCAAAAAACAAAAAAAGTGTGCATCTTAACTAGATTATCCTGCCGCCCCTCTTCTCCCCATGTTGATTTTTGGAATTCACAGAAAATCAGAAAGTGAGGAAAAAAATAACAGCAAAATGCCTTTGCTAAAGGATTAGAACATTGATTTTTTAATAGAAGAATTTTCAAAAGTATATAAATAGTTTCACATTATTTGTGAAATCTATTTCATAATCTTATGGATGTATAATTTAGTTGTTTGCTAACTATTTTATTTTATTAACTTATTATCACTCGATCATTTGTGCACGCTTTTTGCAGCATGATTTGTAATTTTTTTTCGCCACATAGATAATACATGTCATTAAACAAAAAATAGCATTTTTAACTGGAGAGTATCCAATGATAATTAAAGTTAATGGTTCTGAACTTGAAATTTCTGAAGAAAAAGATGTGTATTTTGGATCTAAAACATCAGGGCAAATCTTTAAAAAATGGTATGGTCTCGAAGAACATGTAAAACTTGGATTAGAAATGATACAGAATAAAGCTGAGGCGCTAATAGTAGAATCCAAAGAATTATTATCAGCTACAAAACCTGATTAATCCTATCCTTGCATAAAAAAACAAAACAGATTATACGTTAACCGGCCGGGACAAACGCTTTGTGTTGATTGGAGTAACCATTATAAGATCTAACCGTTGGTGTCATCCAATGAAAACACCTTTTTTGCTGTTTTGTTTACCTTTCAGGAAAGCCCTCCGGGGGCGGACAAGCCGATGATACCGCATCTTCTTCATCACAAGGGCTCGCAGTAGACGATCCCGCGTTATCAAGCGGGGCTTCGCCCTTGACGCCTCTCGTAGTAAAACGAAGATCCCGTTATCGGGGGGATCTGCCTGCCCTGCCTGCCCCGTAGGTAGGAACTTTCGTACTGGGGTGAAATGCTTGCCCAATGAAATGCAACGCGTATTTCATCGGGGTGAAGCCTATTTCACCGGGGGGGCATCCTCGACTTTCGCTCATTTAGGGTAGAATTTAAGTCTACTCTTTTAGAGGTTAAAATGACCACCTTTACATATAGTAAGTGGCGTTCCCTGTCTTATGTATCCTTGCTGTTTATTTGCTGCGGGGTCGCCTTCTGCGGTTATTTGGGTTCAAACATGCGCCTTCCCGTCGTACCCCTTTACGCGCGATCTATCGGTGCCGATACGGTTCAAGTTGGACTAATCAATTCTGCTTTCTTGCTCATAGCAGGAATATTGTCTTTGCCTATGGGCATACTCTCCGACCGCTTTGGACGTAAACTTTTTGTGTCTCTGGGTCTTATTGTGCTGTCCGTCACTTCATTTTTACTCTATTTTAGCAAAACTCCGATGCAACTCATGTGGATCTATCTTTTTTTCGGCGCCGGACTGGCTGCGTTCGGTCCGACCATGATGTCCTTTGTGGCTGATTTTTCCCCGGCCACTCATCTTGGGCGCTCATATGGCTGGTATACAACGGCCCTTTACACCTCAATGAGTTTGGGTCCCGCAATTGGAGGATTCGTCGCTCAACACAGGGGATTCCTCCAGGTTTTTCTCATTTCCGGCACGATTATTTTCTTAACTTTTTGGGTTGCCGTGCTTTTCTTGCCCCCGACTCATCTTATTATTGCCCACAGACCCAAAAAGCGAAACCCCTCAATCATTTTAAGAGAGCTTTTGAAAAATCGCCCGCTCCTGAGTTGCTGGCTTGTCACTCTTGGGGGATGTTTCGCTCTGGGAATGTTTATTACCTTTCTTCCTCTCCACGCTCAAAACCAGAGCCTGACCGTATGGCAAATTGGCCTTGTTTTTGCAGCCCAGGGACTCTCCAATGCGTTATCTCGGATTCCCTTTGGTTATCTGAGCGATAAGGTTGCAAATCGCAGCACTCTCGTTGTTATAGGACTTATCGGATTTGCCGCTTCCATGGCGGGTTTTGCAATATCAAAGAGTACGATTCACTTTGTGACATTTGCTGTTGCATTCGGAACCAGTATGGGGTTGGCCTTTACTTCCGTGGGCGCCCTGATTGCTGAAGTCGTTCCTCTTGAATCCCGAGGACTGGCAATGGGCGGCTATAATACCTGCATCTATTTTGGGATGATGCTAAGTTCTGCCTCCATGGGAGCGATTATTCGAAAAATCGGCTTTGAACACGGATTCCTCATTACAGCGGTGATAAATTTATTTTTGGTCGGTTTTTTTTATCTTCTCATGAAAGAGTTTTCCCGGATAAAGGCAAAAGCATGTTGACCGTTCTGGAGGTTAGAGGCATAAGCGCTAAGTTGTTTTTTGCGCCGGAAGGACTGTTGAGGGTTTGCTGAAAAAGATGAACATCGAACATCGAACGTCCAACATCGAATGTTGAATAAAAAAACGAATATTGAACAGCGAGTGGTAATTGGGGAAAAACATGACGAAGCAAAGGTATGATCTTGAAAAAAGGCTGCTTGAGTTTTCGGCGCAAATCATAAAGATTTTAGAATAATTTGAGGAGCGAAGCGACATCATTATTCGATGTTCAACGTTGAATGTTCGATGTTCAGTCTGTGGTTATAAAAAGGTTCACAAGCCCGCTGAGTGAGCTCTCGGCGGGCTGTGGGTGCCGAGGAGGGAGCCGGCGGTTATATGTCGAAATAAAGGAAAAATTCGTGCGGATGCGGACGAAGTTTTACTTCATTCACCTCATTTTCAATTTTGTATTCAATCCATTTTTCGATAACATCTTTGGTAAAGACATCCCCTTTCAACAAAAACTCATGGTCTTTTTCCAATGCTGCCAGAGCTTCTTCAAGAGAACCCGGCGTAGACGGTACTTTGGCCAGCTCCTCGGGCGGCAATCCGTAAATGTCTTTATCCAGCGGATCACCCGGATCGATCTTGTTTTCGATGCCGTCGATCACGGCCATCAGCATAGCGGAAAAGGCCATATAGCCGTTGCAGGACGGATCAGGAGGTCTGTACTCGATGCGTTTGGCCTTGGGTGACGGTGAGTACATGGGAATCCGAGCGGCTGCGCTACGGTTCCTGCTTGAGTACGCCAAGTTTACCGGCGCTTCAAAGCCCGGGACCAATCTTTTATAGGAATTGGTGGTCGGGTTGGTAATGGCACACATCGCCGGAGCGTGTCTTAGCAGCCCACCGATGGCATACAGCGCTTCCTGGGAAACTCCGGCATATTTATCGCCGGCAAAGAGCGGTTTCCCGTCTTTCCAGATACTGGTATGGACGTGCATACCGGTCCCATTGTCATCAAAAAGGGGTTTGGGCATGAAAGTTACGGTATGGCCATATTTGCTAGCCACGTTTTTGAGTACATACTTGTACCACACGAGCTGGTCGCCCATTTGCAGCAACGGTTTAAACCGCATATCGATCTCTGCCTGCCCTGCGGTGGCCACTTCATGGTGCTGGCACTCAACCGCTATCCCCAGATTCTCTAAGGTCAGAAGCATTTCAGTGCGAATATCCTGAAACTTGTCCATGGGTGGCACCGGAAAGTAGCCTTCCTTGTGGCGCGGTTTGTAGCCTAAGTTGGGGCACTCTTCCCGGCCGCTGTTCCAAATCCCCTCAACGGAGTCGACGGCGTAAAATGCGTGGTTGTTTCCGGATTCGAACCGGATGTCGTCAAAAATGAAAAACTCAGCTTCCGGTCCGAAATAAGCCACATCGCCGATGCCGCTGCTCTTTAAATAGGCTTCGGCTTTCTGGGCAATATAGCGGGGATCGCGGGTGTAGGGCTCGCGGGTTACCGGGTCGACGATGTTGCCGATCAAAACCAGGGTCGGTACTTCGAAAAAGGGATCCATTTTGGCGGTGGTCGGATCCGGTACCACCAGCATGTCACTATGATGAATTTCCTGCCAGCCGCGGATGCTGGAGCCATCAAAGCCGAAGCCGTCTTCAAAACTCGACTCCTCCAACTCACTCAAAGGGACCGTAAAGTGCTGCCATACCCCCGGGAAATCCATAAATCTCAGGTCAACAACCTTTGCCTCATTTTCTTTTGCAAACTCCAATACTTTTTTGGGTGTCATAATACTATTCCTCCTTACTGTTTATATTATATTGCATCCTTGCCTTTTTCCCCGGTTCGAACCCGAATCGCCTGCTCAACGGGAAATACGAAAATCTTTCCATCGCCGATTTTACCGGTATTGGCGGCATCCTGGATTTTGCTGACAACTTCATCAATCCGGGAGGCTTCCAGCACAATTTCAATCTTGATTTTGGGAATAAAGTCGACGATATATTCTGCCCCGCGATAGATTTCCTTATGTCCCTTTTGCCGTCCATACCCTTTTACTTCCGATATGGTCATGCCCTGAATGCCGATTTCATTGAGTGCTTCCTTGACATCATCCAGTTTAAAGGGCTTGATAATAGCTTCGATTTTCTTCATGATTTCAATCCTTTCAATGATTAGTCGATCTCAAACGCTCTTTCACCATGGATAGTATTGTCTAACCCTAAAATCTCATTTTCCTCATCCACCCTGAGCCCGCCGGTTATGAACCGGGTTATGTAAACAATAATGAGCGTTGCGATCGCCGTATAAGCGGCCGTACCAACAATGGATATGGCCTGAATCCAAAGCTGTTTCGGGTTTCCAAAAACCAACCCTTTGGCTCCCTGGGTAATGGCCGGGTTGGCAAAGACCCCGGTTGCCAGGGCGCCCCACACGCCGCACATGCCGTGCACCCCGAATGCATCCAGAGAATCGTCATAACCCAGTTTTTGTTTTAGCACGGCAACACTGTAAAAACCGAGTACACCGGCAACCAGCCCGATAATCAGCGAAGCCGACATGCCGACAAATCCTGCCGCAGGCGTAATGGCAACCAGTCCGGCCACAACCCCTGAGGCAATTCCCAATAGGGTTGGTTTTTTATTAACGAGCCACTCGGTGAACATCCACGCCAGGGCGCCCATGGCCGCCGAAGTATTGGTAACCAAAAAGGCGGAAGCGGCAACGCCGTCTGCGGCCAGTTCGCTGCCGGCGTTGAACCCGAACCACCCAAACCACAAGAGCGCGGCGCCCAGGGCGGTCAGGGAAATACTGGACGGGAACATGGCCTCTTTGCCGTACCCGATGCGTTTCCCGACGACCAGGGCCAGTACCAAACCGGCAACACCTGCATTGATGTGCACCACAGTCCCGCCGGCAAAATCGAGCGCGCCCATTTTCGACATCCATCCGCCGCCCCATACCCAGTGACAAACCGGAGAATAAACAACCGTCAACCACAGCACCGTAAAAACAATCCATGAAGAAAACTTCATTCGGTCCACGATGGAACCGAGGACCAGAGCCACGGTGATCCCGGCAAAGGTCATCTGAAAGACAACAAATACATAGGTGGGTATGGTCCCGGATAGAGTGTTTACACCGATTCCCCTTAAAAACAGGTTCTCCAGACCGCCGACCATGCCTGCCTGGTCCGGTCCGAAGGCAATGGTATAGCCCCACATCATCCAGATCACACTGCCCAAACAATAGGCCACAAACGTCATGGCATAGGTGTTCAAAAGGTTCTTAGACCTGGACATGCCGCCGTAAAACAGGGCCAGACCGGCGGGGGTCATCACCATAACCAGGGCCGTGGCAACGATCATCCACGCCGTGTCCCCGGTATTTAAGACATCCGCAGCAAACGCTGAAGAAAACGGAAAAAACAGACCCAGAACAGCAATCGTAAAACCGATTAATTTCATTCGTAATTATCCTTCATTTGTTTGAATCCACTCCAAAGCGGAATTTTTTTAACGCTAATCGACGCTCAATTAACTCAGCAGTCGGGGTGTTTTTCTTATAAAGCTTTGTATATAGCGTAATGAATGATCAGCAGCGAAATCATACACTGTATGAGTTTGTATGATGTAGTCGCTGATTATTCATGGAGCTATTGAATCGGAAAAACTCCCCGACCCCTCAATTAGCTTTACGTTAGGTTTAAGGTAAAACTTTCTCTATAGCCGCTTTAACGGCCGCCACCTGATCCGGCAAATCGACCTTCTGCCCGTCAAAATCCCTGACATAAAAAACATCCACCACCTGATCGACTTTGGTAGAGATTTTTGCTACCCATACATCCAATCTGCATCTAAACAGAGCGTCTGTTATGCTGTAGAGCAGCCCCGGAAAGTCGTAAGTAAAGACTTCAACAATGGTAAAAAAACTCGAGCTGTTATTGTCCAGAACAATTTTATGCGGTCTATGCCTTGGGCGGGGTTTGGTGGATCGATACACATCCATCTTTTCGCTTAACGCTGATGTAAGATCCAATTCGCCGACCAGAGCCGATTGAAGTTGCTTTGCCGCACGTTCCCAGGTTTTGGTTTCAAAAATCCGGTCCGGAGGGGGTTTAACTTCAAAAATGTCAAGGGCGATATTATTCCGCCATGTGAAGACCTGAACGTTGAGAATATCGAGACTATTTAGGGTAAATGTTCCTGCAATCTTCGAGATTAACCCCGGGCGGTCTTTGGCGCAGATGGTGACCGTCCGCGTGTTGGAATCCGGTGTCTGAACGACATTCCAGACAAAATCATCCGCACCGATATTCTGGTAAAGTTTGATATGCTCCAGGATATCTTCAGCCGGTGTATAAAGGAGGTATCGCGGAGGCATAAAGTTAAACAAGGTTTCTAATTCCTGTTTGGGATGTAGCTCGAATCCCGACGATAGAACCTCTTTTTTCTTTTCCTCAACACCTTTGACGGCCTCACGGCTTGCAAGTTCTCCATGTTCCAAAATCTTCAGAACTTTAAAAAAAAGATCTTTCAAAAGTGCCGCAGTCCATTCGTTCCATGCTTTAGGACCGGTAGCCATGGCATCGGCTACGGTCAAGAGATACAGCATTTTCAGATGCCCGACGTCTTTTATTTTTCTGGCGCAAAAAATGGCTGTTTCCTCATCATACAGATCCCTTCGGGTTGCAGTTTTAAACAGCATAAGGTGTTCCTCCACCAGAAAGGAAACCGTTTCAATATCCTTGTCTTTAAAGCCTCTTTTGGACAACGCCGTGCGAACAATCTTTGCCCCGGTTTTGGAATGGCTCTCACCCGGGGCGCCTTTGCCGATATCATGCAACAGTGCTGCCCATAACAACAGTCTCCGGTTATTGAGTCCTTTGTAAAAATCAGCGCATAGCGGGGCTTTGGACGCTCCTTCTTTGGTGCCGAATGATTTTAGAATTTGAACCGCCCGCAGGGAATGCCGGTCCACGGGATAGAGATGATACTCATCATACTGAATGCGATTTTCAATGTCCTTAAATTCAGGAATATACTGTGTTAACAAGCCGGTATTTAACATTTCATTCAGCACATTGAATGTTGGGGTCGGCGTAGCCAAGATGTAGTCAAAGGATTGAACATTTTTTAACGAATATAAAAAATCATCATCCATAAGATATTTAAATTCCCTGGCCAGCCTTTTGGCCTCAATACTCAACGGGATCTTTAAACGGGCGCTTTCTTCAAATATTTCCATCAAAAGGCCCGGAGATTTTAGGATTGCTTCAGAGGAAACAAAATTAAGCATTCCCTCTCCGGATACTTCCAGGCCCTTAACCGTCGTATATTTTTTTGTCTTTATTTTACGTTTTGAACCTGATGCATATCCAAGCTCATAAAGAAATATCAGATGCTGCTGTTTTAAGAATTCCATATGTCCATGGAGTTGGCTTAAGAATCTTTCTACGGGTTGTTGTCCGTTTTCCTTTTTAAATTTCAGGACGGTAGCCAAAGGTGCCTGGTATTCGAAATATAGCTGATCACATTTTCTACCGGTTATGTAATGCAGACGATTTCTGATATTCCAAATGAACCGTAACGCTTCCCTTAAGCACTCAATCTCGTCGTGAGACAGATAGCCGTGATACTCAAAATCTCTAAACTGCCTGAGATTCGATTTGATACGGGCAATCCAGAGCATGGTGTGATAATCTCTCAACCCGCCCTGCCCTTCTTTGAGGTTGGGTTCAAGCAGGTAGGCGGAATCTCCGAAATACATGTGCCTTTGGCGATTATTTTCTATGAGACCGGCGATTATTTTGTTCGATCGTTTGGGCGTGATTCTGTAACCGAGCTTTTCCATTAGAGCTGAATATAGAGGTGACATGCCGCATATGAAACGAGCATCCAAAAGAGATGTTAAGACTTCAACCTCCTCTAAAGCCAGATTAACGCATTCCTTAATCGATCGGGTGGCATAACCCACATGAAGACCGATGTCCCATAACGGATAGATAATCTCGCGAACAAGATCTTCGCCATCTTCAGGAACACTTTTTTCAAAAAGAAAAAGCAGATCTACGTCAGAATGGATACATTGCTCTTCCCTGCCATAGCCTCCCAGAGCAATAATGGCGTAAAGATTCTTATCGGCAGCCATCCTGGGTCCGACCATGCTGTTCTCAAAGCATCGGCGAAAATAATCGTCGAGAATTCGTGCATGTTTTTTTATAAAATCCGGTTCCTTTGCTTCCAAAAAACCGGAAATCAGCAGTTCGGTCTTTTCCCGCAATCTTTCTGTGGCAGGCTCATGAATATCTTTTATGTTTGCTTTTTGAAGATTCATTATATTTCAACGGAACAGGTCTTTGAATTCGGTCTCAAGATTTTTTTTGTGCATTTAAAAAACGCATACAACCCAAATTATTAAAGCGCCGATTAAAGAACCATTTAATCAGAATAAAATTACAATATTTGTGACGACGTTTTAAGACGAATAACAGCAACAATTATGCCACCCAATCGAACAATTCGTTATTATATGTCTTTACAGAGAGTTAACTGTTGATATGGATGTCGAGGAAAGATTGGTGAATTACACTTTTGTCATATTATGGATCTAATAATTTCAAAATTGTAAATTTATGTTATGGTAAAAATTGGGCTTTTAAATGGTAAAATTGTAACCTAAGTTGAGCGATTAATAAAAAAAATTTGATCTTCTTTTAAAATTTGAAACGCTCATCTTAGGTGTAATTTTTGACCCTCCCATGGGTCATACGTTTTTCGGAAACCCCGAATAGGTCATTAAAAACATCTCAAGATCTTTTTTAATAAATGCCTTCACATCCCATCCTTTCAAAGACAGATACCCCAGATACTTGGACTTGGTTACATAAGTTTCGGCATTCTGCATTTCTTTTGCTTCCGTTTCTACCCATATCCGAGTCCGCTCATACAAATCGCCTTCAAATGTATCCAACTGCCCCAATGACAATTCATCCACATCGAAATAAATTATCCCTTCGGTAATCGCATCTGTTATCGGAATAATTCCGGGATACGATTCTCCTTTTACCGTAAACCGGGCATAGTTTCTAAGAATGGCTTTTTGTGAACGAAAATCACGGCCTGTTACCGCATGCATTACAGAAGGTATCATTAAGGTGCCGTATGCAAAGATATTCATATCCGATGTCTTCAAAACTCCAACACATTCACCGCGTTATTTGATCTTTTAAAACCAACTTTTTATAAAATCATAGCGCAAAAGGC
The DNA here is from genome assembly GCA_964492995.1 of uncultured Desulfobacteraceae bacterium. Taxonomy (GTDB): domain Bacteria; phylum Desulfobacterota; class Desulfobacteria; order Desulfobacterales; family UBA11574; genus S5133MH16. The sequence continues at coordinate 11,179 of CAZBOB010000051.1, forward strand.
ATGCCAAGAGGGATCATTTATTATTTTCTATTGTAATTCCAATCAAATAAAGCCAAAGCAGGGACAAATCAAAAAACAACTGATATTACAATTTTGTACATTTATTTTATATTAATCTTATAAATGTATGATTCGGCAATTGAAAAACTAAGAAAACCCTTGAATTCACGAAATATAAAAAATACAAAAAATACTGCTTGAATAAAAACAATTAATACAAACCCGGCCATTTTTGCCATATTTTACCTTTACGGAGTTGCGTTTGTGAACCCTTCGAAACCTTGGTATATGCAATACTATATGCAACAATTTCAAAAGGATAATATATTTTTTACTGGCAAGATCACTCCCCTTTTGAAAAACGAGATCTTTATGGGATACTCTCAATCACAGGTTGATGCCAATATGGTATAATATTCTCTTATCGCAAGAGTGTGGGTGGTTGTGATCTGCAGCAGTGACCAAAGGATCAACTTATTTCCATGTACGTTGGAGATAGCCCAAGAATTAAAACAGGTCCGATTCGTGTGCTCTCCATTACATATCTCACGTTGACTTATTTGTGTGATCAAGTTATCAAAGGCCAGCATCAAGGTGTAAAACACTTTAGCCAGCTTAATTAACCCTCAAAAGACAGAAAAGAGAGTTCAAAACCTTACACGCTTAAAAAACTCCCGCTTCACCACTTCCGCGGCAAAAATGTAGACGGCGACGATAACTCCAATAATCAGAAGAAATCCCAACGGCAGCGGTCCAAAACCGAAAATTTTCCCCAAAGGGCTGAAGGGAAAAATAATCGTAAACACTGAAATGGCGAGCGTGGCGATCAATAAATACTTTCCCGGCGCACTTTTGAAAAACGGCTTCCGGCTCCGGATAACCAGAACAATCAAAGATGCAGATACAATGGATTCAAGAAACCAAGCGGTGCGAAATTGTATTGTGGTGGCTTTTAAAAAAAACAGCAATATTCCAAAGGTAATGTAATCAAACAGGGAGCTTAAAATTCCAAAGGTAATCATAAATTGTCGAATGAATTTAATGTTCCAGCGTCTTGGTTTTTCGATCATTTCGGCATCCACACTATCGGTTGAAATGGTCATCTCCGGAAAATCCGTCATTAGATTGGTTAACAGGATCTGCTTGGGCAGCAGGGGCAGAAACGGCAAAAAAAGAGACGCACCCGCCATGCTGAACATGTTGCCGAAGTTGGCGCTCGTAGCCATGAAAACATATTTCAGAGTGTTGGCAAATGTTTTTCGACCTTCAAAAACGCCTTTTTCGAGAACACCCAGATCTTTGTCCAAGAGTACGATATCGGCAGCATCTTTGGCGACATCCACAGCAGTGTCGACGGATAGACCCACATCGGCAGCATGGAGCGCTGAGGCATCATTGATTCCGTCTCCCATATACCCGACGACATTCCCTGCTTTTTTTAAGGCAATAATAATCCGCTCTTTCTGATTGGGTTCGACTTCAGCGAAGACGTCTACATCGTTTACCTGCTGGGTCAACGCCTCATCATTCATTTGGCGCAGATCGGAACCCGTCAGAATTTTGCGGCCCGCCATGCCTACCTGTTGGCTGAGATTGGCGGCCACCAGCTGATTATCACCGGTGATCACCTTGAATCGAATTCCCAGGTTTTTAAGTCGCCGGACGGTTTCGACGATGCCGGCCTTGGGCGGATCATGGAGAACGAGAAATCCAATAAAGGTCATATCCACTTCATGATCTCTGGTAATGGTGGTTGTTTCGACACCCACCTCCCTGTAGGCGATGCCCAAGGTGCGAAAACCCTTGCCGCTGAAAGCTTCATAGTGCTGTTGAATTTCATCAGCAATTTGTGCCAGTGGAACTGACTCTCCGGCGGCATTTTCAGCTACGGAACAGACAGCCAGGACATTTTGCAGCGCCCCTTTGGTTACCATGATATGCCGGCTGTTATCGGATAGGAGAATGCTCAAGCGTTTGCGGATAAAGTCATATGGTAATTCATCAAGTTTGCGGTATCCTGACACATCAAACTTACGATAGGAGCGAATGGCTTCATCAATTGGATTGGCAAATCCGGTCTCGTGGAACGCGTTGAGATATGCATGCAGCAGCACATTTTCGCTGCTATTTCCGTGGACGTCTAAAGCAGAGTGGATGCTGACAATCCCTTCTGTAAGGGTTCCGGTCTTATCAGAACAAAGCACGTTCATGCTCCCGAAATCTTCAATCGAGGACAACCGTCTGACAATAACCTTCTCCTGGGCCATATGGCTGGCGCCATGGGACAGGTTGACACTGATAATCGCCGGCAACAATTGCGGTGTCAGTCCGACGGCAATGGCTAGAGAAAAGAGAAAAGCATCCATAACCGGTTTAGATAGGAAAACATTGGAGGCGAAGATAGCAATTACCAATAACAAGGTCACCTCCATCAGGAAGAAACCAAATCGCCTGATACCGCGCTCAAATTCTGTTTCCGGTGGTCTGAGTTTCAGCCTCTCTGATACTTTTCCGAATTCGGTGGCCTTACCCGTATTCACTACCAGAGCCGTGGCGGTGCCGCTGACCACATGGGTCCCCATAAACAAGCAATTCGTGCGCTTACCCAGCGGTGTTTCGCCCTGCAGTGTCCCCGCCATTTTTCCCGCCGGATAGGTTTCACCCGTCAGGGCCGCTTCATTTAGGTAAAGATCTTTGGATTCTATTATGACACAGTCTCCCGGAATGCTTGCACCGGCAGACAGGATTACCACATCCCCCCTAACAACCTCTTCAACCGGAATTTCGCTTGGGCTTCCATCCCGCAGCACCACCGTTTTAGTTTGCACGATGGCGAGTAATTTCTCAACCGCATTGGCTGCGCTCTTTTCCTGCCAGAATCCCAGAAGGCTACTGATAAAAACAATGGTGAGAATAATTATCGCGTCGACGGCATCCCTCAGAAAGAATGACAATCCTGCAGCAAAAATAAGAATTAACACAATCGGGCTCTTAAATTGCGAAACAAAAAGCAGTAGATTATTCGATTGCTTTTTTGGCCTCAACAAATTTTCTCCAAATTGTACCAACCTCTGTCGGGCATCTTCACGGGTCAAACTCTGCGGGGAGGTTTGCAAGTTTGTCATCAGATCATTAACAGATACGCTCCAAAATGACGGGGAGATTTTATTCAGATTTGATTGTTCAAGTTGGTCCATTGGATTAAACCTCCTATACCCAATTAGCCAATGTTTTTGATGGAACGCAAGTAGCCTCAGAAAACCCGATCTCCAGATACCTCAGCTGAAATTGGATTCCTTGCGTAAACACATCCCGAAAATAATATCACAAAAGGGGAGCAAAAAGACGTCCGACTCCCTCTATGAGTCCGAATGAACTCCTTTGCCGTTGTTTCCTAATTGAGCAGTCTGCCATTAACTCTTGTATCCAGGTTTCGAGCTGTCTGATCGTATCCGAATCGTAAAGACACAGGGCAATCTCATAGTTTAACAATATACTTCGCATGTCCATGTTGGCCGATCCTACGATTGCAAGCGCATCATCTACCAGGATTGCTTTCGCGTGCAGCATGCGTGGCCCGTAAAGCCATACTCCGGCTCCGGCTTCCTGAACCCGTGCTAAATATCCCTCGCGTACTAAGTCCGCCAAACGATGATTGGACTTTTTCGGAATTATAATGGATACATCAACATTGCGACAGATTGCTATGCATAAGGCATCTAACAACAGTTCATCAGGTACAAAATACGGCGTCACAACCCAAATGCGTCGGTTGGCCCTGAAAATCGCGGTCAGGATCGCATTGCGAAGTAAATCGTTGCGAACATCCGGCCCGCTTGCAACCAATTGGGTTATGCCGTTGGAATCTGATTTTAGTGCCAGCCTGGTCGTCGAATCGTAACTCAGTGTGGCCTTGCTTGCAAATTTCCAATCCGACTTATAAATGTCGGTTAAATGATCGGTCACCGGGCCTTGAACTAACAACGACAGATCCTGCCAGCGGCCAATGGATTCTTGCGGTCCCATGTATTCTGAAGCAAGGTTCATTCCACCAATGATAGCAGTTTTGCTGTCGCAAATGATCATTTTGCGATGATTACGCAAATTGGCTCGTCCCCGGAAAGGTAAATGAATCATCGGCATAAAGAAGGCCACCCGGCCACCGGCCTCTAAAAGCGGCAATAGAAACTTTTTAGATATTCTCACCGATCCCAACGCATCTAAGAGGAGACAAATTTCTAAACCTTTTGAGGCTTTTTTCGCAAGGGCGTGCACAATGGCCCTGCCCGTTTCATCTTTTCCCAATATGAAAGTCGCAATATAAACGGAGTGGCGGGCATTCTCAATAAGTTCTAATATCGTTTGAAAGGCTTGTTCGCCTTCCGGCAGTAACGTGATGTGGTTATGCGCTGATGGTGGGAAAATACCATCGCCGGGTTCAAACAAATACGCCTTGCTGATGTAAGAATCGCAGCAAGGTTTTGACTTGTCTTGTGAAAGCTTCGGTTTTGTCTCAGCCTTGCTGATCATCTTTCGTCCGCCAAAAACAAGATAAAGCGGCACTCCCAGGTAAGGGATAAAAATGATGGCCATCAGCCAGGCAAGCGTGCTGGTTGGCGATCTTCGCTCCCTTAAGATGTGGGATAATAAAGCCAGCGCCAGAATAAATCCAATGGATGGCAAAAGGTTTACAAGTAGCCAATTAAAATTCATAACGTTGAAATCCTGCAAAGAAATGGCTTGTACAGAAGATACCGCCTATTTCTTGTTTATAATTTATGCTTTTTTCGATGATGTAAATGCACGGTCCAAACAAGTAATCCAAGGAGTGCTATCATAGCAAATACTTGCACTTCATAATGCTTGATCTTTCCGACAAATATCTCCAGGGCATGACCGAAAAGGTAGCCTCCGGATCCGACGGCTACCGCCCAGACCAGCGCTCCAGCGGCATTGAGCAAAATGAACTTTTTGAATGATACGGGGCTCATTCCAATGACAAAAGGGGCAACTGTGCGTAGTCCGTAAAGAAACCGAAAGGATAGGATCATCGGTGTTTGAAATTGGTTCATCATCTTGTGAACTTTTTCCGCTTTCGATTTCCAGGAAGGTCGCCGGGACAGAACCGCCTGACTGTGTTTGCGTCCCAAATAAAAAAAAAGCTGATCGCCGCAAAGACTGCCGAGAAAGGCAGCGAAAATCACACCGGTCAGTTCCAGATATCCTTGGTGGGCTGCCAGACCTGCCAGCACCAGGATGGTTTCTCCTTCTAAAAATGTACCGATTAAAATTACCGCATAGCCATAATTTTCAATTATACTTTGCAGATCCATCAAAAGCATTCCTTACTTGATGAACACAACCGAAAGAAAAAATTAGGAGAATCAATTCTCAAACATATTCAGGCCTCTCGATCCAGGCGATATAAAACGGCCATTAAAACCAGACTATCGGTCAACATCCAGATCGGACCGAACAGCTACAGGGCCAGCGGCACCGAAAGGTAGAACCCGCGAATACTGATGGTGTAACATAGCGCGCCATGATTGAGAACCTGGGTAACAGCTTCCGCGGAAACGGTAGAATCGTTTTGCTCAAACGTGTTGATAATGAACCCGTCGTGATTGTAATAACGGATGGATAGAGTAAAATTAAAAAAAGTGACAAAGAATAATATACCCAGCAGCATCAGTTTGAACATCCACAATGTTTGGGTTTTTGTCCCAAACAGATTGAGCGCATGAGAGATCTCGCTGAATACACCCGGTCGAAAAGCTGCCCTGAACTACCCAAGACAGATAAGAATTGCGGTAGACGCCAAAAACGTGGCAGCCATCACTTGATTGCGCAGAGTCTGTACCGCCAGGATGTCGCGCTTGTCTCTTATGACCCCTTTGGCCCACATTTGTCGCGCGTGATTTGTAATGCCGATGGCCGTCGTCAACGGGTCACGACGCACCTTATAGACCAGGTAAACATGATAGATAAAGAGTGCTAAAAATGCCGCTGAAGAAAAAATGATTCCAAGCCACTTATTCATTTGAATATTTCAATTTGGACGTATTAAATATGGCACCGTGTCTGGATTTAAATAGATCTTTGAAATGCCGATTTTGAAAAAGCCCTATTCAACGCGATACGCGATGGTGATCATCCAATCCGCATAATTTGGATATAGCTTTTTCATGAAATCAATAACTCTTTGTTTGAATGTGGTCTCTATGATTGCGGACTGACCTGGCCACAGCCGAAACTTGACCCGCAGATAGCGCCAGTCGCCACCTTTGGCTTCTTTTATATCAAAGAGTTCGGGCTTTTCCGAAATAATGGACTTTTGTTGACTATACAATCCTGTAGCGATGGATTTAACCGCTTCTGTCACCGTTTTTTCTTCAATTCCATCAGGAAGTTGGATATCCACATACCCTCGGATAGCCCCTCGATGAAATCGGCTGATCATGGTTATATTGCGGTTGGGAACATAGATCTTTTGACCATGTAGATTGACCAGCGTCGTAAATCTTAATCCGATGTTTTCGACTTTACCAATCTGCCCTGACAGCTCCACGACATCTTCGATGCTGAGCACATCCGAGAAAATAAGGGTTAATCCGATAATAACATCCTGTACAAGACCCTGCAACCCGAACCCAACAGCAAGTCCGATAACAGAAGCGCTTGCCAGGTAAGCAGTCAAAGAGACATTAAATTCCCTTAAGATTAACCCGATGGCCATGAAATAGATGACAAAAGTAAAACCGCTGACGAAGATGGTGGTCACAGTGGCAATCTTGGGATATCGACGGATAAAGCTTTCCGTGGTTGAAGCTTCTGATCCAAGTTTCAAAGTAAGCATCCACCGGCTCAACCGCTTGAGCCCCTGAACGGCAAAGTGAGCAAGAACGGCAAGCAGCACAATAACAACAATTCGAAAGCCAGGCGGAATCTTAATCAATCAATTGGTTCCATATTGTATCTCTTTTTTGATAAAAATTGTCTTTTGGAAAGTGAAACAAGCGAATAATTTATTTTGGCCTGTGACGTCAAAGGTCTTTTAACCATATTCGGGTGCGAAACTTGAGTTATTATTTCTGGATTTTTTCTACCGATTATTTGAAGACAAGACCGATGATATCTTACAAAAAGTCCAGATATCTAATGATTCCAAACCGATGTAATACTAATAACCTATCTATCGCCCAGTTTCAATATTTTAATGAAAACTTGGTCATTTCCTCAACACGATATTTTGTACAATTTTGTTTCCGATCTCTTTATCCAATCCCAGATTGCCAGTAAACTGCCTCCCAGCATTAAATTCACTAAAATCATGTGAAGAGCAAAAGTGAGGACCAGCAATATCTGAAACCAAAGCCAGTTAACCGATAGACTGTCGGGTGAAGGAATAATTGAAGTATCTATATTGTTGGTTTTATATAAAAGTAATGATATTAACTATTAAGCTCCCTTGCCATAAGGGGCAACAGGCAATAAGCCCGCGACCCTTGTGGTCAAGTGCAGCGCCTGGTCGGCGGTCTGTTTTGTTACTCTTTCCCTTCGATTTTATTGCCTAACTTTTCAACTTCTTTTCCAATCCATTTTATAGCGCTGCCAATCTTATCTGGAACCCAGCCAGCTCCTTCTATCAACCTTCCTGAAAGTATGCGAATTTCTTTAACGGTTGCCAAAGCGGCAGCTTCGAGTTTATGGCCAGCCCAGGAAAAACCATGTTCCAGCTGAGTTACAGCTGATTTTAAATGATGGCCAGCCGCTTTAGCATTTTTTTCGCCTTCGGCTTCCACTGCTTTCAAGTAATAATGCTTCGTCAGAGCCTGATGGGTCTTGGCAAAAACTGATTCTAAATCTTTGACTGAGGTAACTGTTCCATTTTCAACTTTTTTGGCGAGTTCATCTAGTTCATGGTAAGAGGAGACGAGCAATTTCTTTCCGTCCACAGTTGCCCTTGCACTTTCCAGCTTGACGAAGGCTGCTGCTTTGCGGAGTTCACTAGCCGCTGCCTTAAAATCCCTTTTCATGAAGTTTTCATGGGCGTTGTAAAAGTTGGCTGACGGTTCATCGTCAAAGACGTAATAGATGTCTTCTTCAATAACCACCCAACCTGGTTGGGCAGACGGTTTTTTTGCTTCTTCAGCCATCGCAACACCCATTGTAAATGCTGAGAAAAATAAGCCAATACAAAATACCCTTAATACTCTGATTACATTTTTCATCGCTTTGTCTCCTTTGTTTTGTAGATTATTGATGGTGAACAACACATTCATTTTCACTTGTATTGTCAATCACTTTTCTGGCTTTCTCTGCCTCTTCAGCCGTGCCATGGGCAATGACGAGGAATTTATCCGCTTTCAACGCGGTTTCATATTGCAGAATGCTATCTTTGGGAATGCCGATGCTGTATAAACCAGCGCCTATGGCACTCAGGCCCCCAACGATAACGGCATTTTCCAAGGCACCAATAATCCAACCGGCAACCGGGCCTAGAACCATTACATGCCCAATCCCTGGAACAAGAAAAAATGCCGAGCCGAAGAGCAGACCGAAGAGCCCACCCCAGAATGCGCCTAGTTTTCCCCAATACTTTACCCTGTCTCCGGTATTGTAAAAACCGAGGACTTGTTCTTCCGTGTGGTAATCCTTTCCAACAATGGAAAGATTTTTCATATTGAAGCCGGCCTGTTGAAGTTCCTTTATGGCAGCTTCTGCTTCTTGATGAGATTTGTAAACCGCTACCGTGACATTTTGTTTCGCCATACTTTCCACCTCCTTTTATATAATTTTCCAATTGACCTGATACTGGTGAGAGTTGCTCTCTTCACCTCCTATGAAGGACTAAGAATTACCTATAAATCCATTTGGTTGGGAAGAACATGTTGATAAAAACCATTGTCTGCAAGGACAAATCATTCCCCAACAGAATATTTTTATGAGCTGATCCATAATTTTGCCTCTTCGAGTTGCCCAGCAGGAAAATGTTTGATTTGGGCAGAAAGAAAATGGGATGCAATATGTTCCGCCGCGTTACCTATTGGTGAATCAGTGACAACAGCCACCTTTTTGATCTTTTTGTGGTGATCTCTGACAAAGCGAAAATGACGGGCGGCAGCACCAAGATCTTCCCAACCTGGGAAATGTGCTGTTTCGAGGATTAAACCGCTGAGGCCCCCGGTCTCTTCTATGAATGGATCGACGATATTTGCGAGTTCGTCGAAATCTTCTTCGCGTAACGGGCCTGTTGGGCGGACATGTAGCACTGCCTTTTCCCTGTCTAAATTGCTATCAATCATTTTGAGCCTTCCCCAATGGTTGTATATAACGAATTAGAAGGACAATAAAAAATATTGGAATTTATTCCCTTAACTGCAGTCTAAACACAGACATGAAAAAGAAATCAAGCTGATATCCATTTTGTGTACACTGAACAACGCAGCGTATCAGCTGGCGCATGGTCCTCGCGACCCGCTGAATACGTTTGTTCGGCAGTGCTAAAGCCGGGCTATCGCCGGTGGCGCCCGTACCTGTATGGATGCGTCGGCCGGTTCCAATAGCCGTGATGCCAGACCCATCGGTCCCCGAACCAGAGCCACGCGCCTCCCACCCAGAAATAGTCCGGACCCGGAGCCACCACAACCGTTTCGGGCAGCGGCGCCGGCGGCGGGGGCCCTGCCACGCCCGCCACTTGGGCGGACGGAATCTGGGTCCGCGTGTTGATCATGAAGTCGATGACCCTTTCACTCACCCCCGCGTTCTTCAAATTGATGATGTCCGCTGTGGTGAGGTAATAGACCGTCCGGGAGTTGCGAATCTGACTGATGATGAGATCGTCGCTGATCCCGGCCTTTGTCAGCGATTTGACGTCCAGCACCGTCAACGGCTGACCCTGGTCGATCCGTTGCATGGTCTGCGGGGCTTGCGCCCTCAATCTCGCCTCCTGTTCCTGGTCCATACCGTGCCCGATGAGGCCGCCGACCACTGCGCCCACAGCCCCGCCGACGAGCGCGCCGGGTCCCGGGTGCCGGGCCATGCTGCCGACGATCGCGCCCGTGGCCCCGCCGGCCAAAGCGCCGGAGGCTGTGTAGTCCGGACGTCCCTGGGGGGAATAGCAGCCCGCGATGGATATTCCAACAACCGCGACCACCCACAAATAACCGTACCTTTTTATAGTCTTTTTCATAGTCCTTTTCTCCTTTGGGTATATATAATGAATTCCGGCGTCACCTTATTGTGTCCACCGTGAACCCGCCAACGAACCAGGCTTCAATCAAGCCCATGGCGAGCTTTCCTTTTAGACGTTGCGATATAGTTTCTTCGCAAAATTTTTCTTAACTGCCCAATTATTTATCCTTTTCTTTTTTCTCTCCATAAATTTTTATAAGGCCGGCCTTTCCCGGGCCTCGCAAGAACGATGGAATTATCGCACCGGTGTTGATGATTCCAAATACGAATGACGCGACCTTGAATCCATTTATAAACTCCTGTTCCGGCAGTCGACCCAGCGCAGAAGGGTTCATGCTCCGAAGCAGACTCGAAAAGACGGAGTAAGGGATGCCGGTTGTAATCAAAAGAATCGCTAACCCGGCACTGGCGGTCCCGCCGATGTTGAACATGGTTGTTCTAAACCCGGACGCCACTCCTCTCCTGTTGGCAGGCACGGAACTCATGATCGAACTAATATTGGGCGCAACAAACATGCCGTTGCCGACACCCAGCAATATCAACGGAATGGCCACTTCCATATAGGAGCTTGAAATGTTCACCCGGGTTAGCCAGAAAAATCCGACGCTTGAGACGGAAAGACCGAGCGTTGAAAAGAGTCTCGTACCGTATTTATCCGATAGTTTGCCGCTGATGGGTCCAAACAGAACGAAAGCGACTTCGAGAGGAAGAAGGCTTACGCCGGTCTGCAACGCGGTAAAATCAAATACGATCTGCATGTAAAAGGAGAGCATCAGAACAATCCCGAACCAGGCTAAGGCATTGAGTAACTGTGCGATATTGCCGGCCGCAAACTCTCTGATCTTAAATAGCCGAATGTCAAGAAGAGGGGCATTGCTTCTAATTTCTATTCTGATGAAGAAAAGAAGCAGGATAGCGCCCAGTGTAAGCATTACGAATCCCGGCAAAGCTTCTGTTATTCCGTAACTCAAGAGAGTAATCGACAGCAACATAAGGGTCAATCCACTTGTGAACGTAGCAAACCCGAGCCAATCCATTTTTTTCTGAACGTCCTTTGTCGAGATCTCTCTTAATCGCAAGTGCGCCCATAGGGTGCCGAAGATCCCGATGGGTATGTTGAGATAGAAAAGCGCTCTCCAACCCGACATGGCGATGATGACGCCGGAGAGTGTCAGACCCGCGACAGAGCCGATCCTGAAGGCGATTTGATTGATGCCAAGAATGGTGCCGAGCTCGTTGCTCGGTGTCGCGTCTGTCAGGATGGCAGCGCTGTTGGTGATGAGCATAGCCGACCCTGTTCCCTGCACGATCCTTGAGAGGATGAGTTGTACCGCACTCTGAGAAATCGAAGCCAAAAAAGAGCCGACTGTAAATATGGCAAAGCCGATATTGTATATTTTTACCCTGCCGACGACATCGGTAATTCTGCCGATCAGTAAAAGTCCGACCGTGCTGGCCAGAAGGTATGACTGGCTGACCCAAATGATAGACTCTACGTCGGCGCCAAGCTCCCTCGCGACGGTTGGCAACCCGACTATGATTATCCTCGTATCAATACCGGCCATTAATGTGCCTATAATAGTGACACTAAGAGCGATCCATTTGTATTGCATGAGAATAAAAGTCCTCTGTGACGCTGCTTATTGTTTCGTTTCAACGGTTTTTAAATGGAAAAACAAAGCTACACCCGTCCGACCGGGTGACGATTACGATACCTGTGGCACCGGTGAATTCTCCGCAGGGATTTTGCCCAGCATCTTTCTAAGCTCCTCCCCCTGTACAATTTCCCTCTGGGAAAGGAGATGGGCCAGGTCATCTAAAACATTCCGGTGAGCGCCCAGGATTCCTCGCACCCTCTGATGGGCTTCCTCGACGACCCGGCTGATCTCTTCATCAATTTGGCCGGCTTTTATTCAAAGGCGCTTGACGGAAATCAGGAAAGATATTTTGTCAAACCCCGCATGGCCTTCACAATATCTTGGATCGCCTCGTGTATGCCATCGGCGCTGGAGATTATTTCCGATGTCCCTTTCTTCTCAATCTTGCCCTGAACCTCGGATTTGATTTTTTTCAAGTTTTGAGCGTGTTTTTCAAACTGGATGCGATGCTCTTCTTCCATGTCTTTGATGGCATCGGAATTAATCTGT
>CAZBOB010000052.1:0-23410 GCA_964492995.1 uncultured Desulfobacteraceae bacterium
AAAGATAGCTTTCTGAGACCCGCAACTGATAATGAATAAAGCAAAGAACAAGGCGTTTCTCACATCTGAATTATATCTTCGAGTTGACTTTATATTTTTTCGATCTGCTGATAATCTTTGAAATGGCCGATGTTGATGCTCCCGGTTGACGTGCGGTCTAAACAAAAATTACATATTGAGGAACCTGAAGCAAGAAACTTAGTAGAGGAAATTGTTGCCCACAAGATCGAACATGATAAACGATTTGTCTATCATCTTTTGGGAGCTACCGGGATTTGCGTTGTGCCGCTGACATCATTTTTTACCCATCTGCCAGGTTTCAGAATCACCTTGCTTGAAAAGGATGAAGTCAAATTTGAAGAGACAATAAACAGGTTTGCTGAAAAGATCGTGGAATATGTCGAATCTTCAAATTAGTTTCCATTTTTTTTGAAAAATCCATTTCTGGATGAGCACTAATTTAGGGTCTGTTATTTTATGACGGACCCTAAAATGTTCTCGGCAACACGAACTGCTTCCACACCATCCTTTGCGTAATAGGCGCCGATTGAGTCAGCGTAGGACTTTGTCACCACTGCCCCACCTGCCATGAAACTGCATTTCAGTTCTTCGTTCCTTACTGCATCGATGATTTGTTTCATGTTGACCATGGTTGTCGTCATAAGGGCAGAAAGGGCAACAATCTCAGACCCGGACCGTTTCACCTCTTCTACTATTCTTTCAGCCGGCACATCTTTACCCAGATCAATGATATCAAATCCATGATTGCTTAACATAAGGGCCACTATGTTTTTTCCTATGTCGTGAATATCCCCTTTTACGGTGGCAATAACAACACATCCTTTCTGTTCCTGTGCCGATTTATCATCCCTAAGATAGGGATCAAGATAAGCAAGGCCTTTTTTCATCGTCTCGGCGCTGGCAATAAGCTGGGGAAGAAAATATTCTTTTTTGTCAAATAACTCTCCCACCTCAGTGATAGCGGGAATCATAACTTCATGAACAAGCTTCGCAGCAGATGCACCTTCACGAAGTGCCTCTGACAGAACCGATTCTATTTCTTCCCTGTTTCCCTCCAAAACATTACGAAAAGCCTTCTCGGCAGGAGTAATGGCCTTTTGTAATACCCCTTTTTCTTCCTTTGGTACTGTTTTTGTGAAACGGGCCAGATAAACGGTGGCATCCTCGTCTCTATTGCCCAATACATCAGTGGCTGCCTTAATGTTCATCAACTCTTCCACTTCAGGATTTGCAATGGCCATGGTTAATCCTCTTCCTGCTGCCATTGCAAGATATGCAGCATTCAGCCATTTACGCTGGGGCATTCCAAAAGAAACATTGGTAAGCCCCAAAAGTGTGCGGCACTTAAAATTGCCAGAACACCACTCAACAGTCTCCAGTGCCTCCAGGGAAGCGTGCGGGTTGGACGATACGGCCATAACCAGGCCGTCAACGATAATATCATCTTTTGTAAACTTATAGTTTCTGGCTTCTTTAAATACATCTTTTATGATCTCTTTTCTGCCCTTTGCTGTCTCGGGCACTCCCCTGTCATCCAAAGGCAAAAGTATTAACATTGCGCCATATCTGGCTGCAAGGGGAAGGAGTTTACTGAGCTTTTCCTTTTCTCCTGTAATAGAATTAATCAAAGCGCGACCAGGGTACAAACGAAGGGCCGCCTCTATAACTTTGATGCTTGATGAATCGATCACCAGGGGAAGATTACTTACTGTTGCAAGAAGGTTTATCACCCCTTCCATAGTTTTTTGTTCATCAATCCCCGGAACTCCCACGTTGACGTCGAGAAGATCGGCACTCTTTTTTTCCTGCCATCTGGCTATCTGCCGGACAAGAGTCATTTTCCCTTCAAGAAGTTCTTCTTGAAGGGTCTTTTTCCCTGTCGGGTTAACCCCCTCTCCAATAATGAGAAGATGTTTATTTTGTTCAAAAACAACTGTCTTCCTTGAAGAACTTACGGCGCTGACAGATTTTCGAACCGGTGCAAGCGGCTTCCGGCCTGTGATTTCTTCTTTCAATTTCCTGATATGATCGGGCGCTGTCCCGCAGCAACCTCCTAAAATATTAACACCTCTCGAGATGAATTCTTTCCCATATGCAGCAAATTCTTCAGGCTCCATATTGAAAACTGTTTTATCACCAATCAATTCAGGCATACCGGCATTGGGTTTTGCCACCAGTGGAACCGTGGCGTACGGCTTCATGGCAGCAATCAATTGAATCATTTCTGCCGGTCCCGTAGAACAGTTGCATCCCACCGCATCCGCACCAAGGCTCTGCAATGTAATCAAAGCTGTTACCGGATCTGTCCCATTCAGTGTACGACCATCCTTTTCATAGGTCATCGTTACCATTGTAAACATATCGGTAATCTCTTTTACGGCAATCAGAGCCGCCCGGGCTTCCTGGATATCCATCATCGTTTCTATAATAAAAAGATCAACCCCTCCTTCAGCGAGACCCCTTACCTGTTCCTTGAAAATGTCTACAGCTTCCTCGAAATCCAGATCTCCAAATGGCTTAACAAAGTGACCCATGGGACCGATATCGCCGGCCACTAAAACCCGCTTCCCTATGGCATGTCTTGCTATAAAGGCAAGCTCTCTGTTCATTTCCACAACATCGGAAACACCATATTGGCCGAGCTTGATACGGTTTGCACCGAAAGTACATGTATAGACCACATCAGCGCCGGATTTTCGGTAGTCAGAATGAACCCTCCCGATGACATGGGAATTTTCAAGACACCAGATCTCCGGGCACACTCCTGACGGCATACCGCGCTTTTGGAGTTCTGTTCCCGTTGCGCCATCAAGAACAAGGATTCTTCTTTTTAAAAGATTCTTAACGCTGCTTTTTTTATTCACGTTCCGACTCCCTTTTCGCATCCGAAAATCGACTTTGAATTCCAGCTACTGCGGTCACTGATTTTTCCGGCATCAGGATATAGTTTTCATTGATTTTAACTCCAATACGCTCAAACTCAAGGACATCATAGATCTTCTTCTGATTCTCAAGGATAAAATCACCATAACCGGCGGAAAAACGACTTTTTGTCAGTCGTTTATTTTCTCTTCGAAGCTCACGATTAAAATAATCGACAATCCAGTCAAGTGACGCATCAACCATTTCACTGGCTACCGCATCGAGAACGACACCACGAGTTAATTGATTTGCCTCCGTATCTTCCCTGATTGACTCGATGACATCATCCCCCGCTGTCGCGCCCATAAGAATAATTTCTTCACAATCTCCGATCATCTTCGAAAGATTCTTACTCTCAAAGACAACACCATTTGAAAGTACAATATTTGAGAAACTTTTCTCCTTTATGGAAATTCTCCTGCCGGCTCCTCTCAAATGAATGAGGGAGAGAGCGTATTCAATATAGCCTTCAATTACTTCTTTCTGGTCTTTCCCTATCCGGGTTATGCCTTTTCGATATCCCAGACGACTAAATATTTCCCTTCTGGGCACCGATATGTTTATAGAATCAAAGAAAACTACAGACTTCATTTGCAATAAAAACCTTATTGAGATAGCGAAAAGTATAGAGAAATAGATGGTTGCAAGTCATGTGTAAAGAAATAATAAAGAATTATTTCATATTGTAACATCTCAAAAAGTTCGGGTAACTTTAAAAAATCGTTTTCCGCGCGCCACATTGCTATAATAGCCGTAATATCGGACCATCTGTTCTCCCTTGTTGGGCACATGGGAACACATAGCAGTCAACCACTCCAGCGCGTCGAACATCTTGGTTTCCTTCCCGTCTTTAGAACGGAAAACATGCCGTCTTCGCAGAAACATCCATCGGAAACCAGAATGTGAAGGTGAGGATGGAACCCAAAAAAATTCCCGAATGTCTGTATTGCGACAACAGCTCCGGGAACCGCCTTTGGGTCCCGCACGCCGGTTGTGTAAAAGGCTTTCAGTGCCTCCCATCCACAACGGCTTAATTCGGAAAGCAGCCTTCGGTCATAAAGAAAATACCACCGTAGAGTGATTTGAGCAACAACCCGTATAGCTTCGGCTACGTTTACTGAAGCCCCTTGATCCAAATTTCATCTGTTTAATTGCCCTCCAAAACGTTCTTCACCTTCTCTGACAACGCTGCAAGTTTAAATGGTTTTTGTATAAAGGCTTGAGCACCCGCGTTCAAAATTTCTTGAGCAGGGCCGTCAAAGGTATAGCCGCTCGAGATGATCACCTTGAGGTTCCTTCGGGCTTTCATAAGAAGTTTATAAATCAGGTCGCCGCGCATATCGTGCAAATAAATATCGATGATGGCGAGGTCGATATCTCCATCATAGGAATTGCCAATATTGACGCCCTCCATCCCTGTACTGGCTGTTAGAACGTGATAACCGAGCCTTTTTAATATCGTTCGGGTTATATCCATCACCTGCTCTTCATCCTCGATAATTAAAATAGTACCTGTTCCCCTGGCAAGCTCGGTTTTTGGCTTTATTATTACTTTTGGCTTGTCCTCAACGGCAGGCAAATAGATACGGACCACGGTCCCTTTGCCCAATTGGGATTCAACCGAAATCCAGCCCCCATGGTTCTTGACAATGCCATACACGGCAGCCATGCCAAGCCCACGACCCTGAAATTTTCTGGTGAAAAAGGGCTCAAATATCTTGCGTTTTGTCTCTGCGTCCATCCCTTTTCCATCATCCTGAACCGTGAGGCAGCTGTAGCGCCCTGGTTTAAGACCAGGATTGTATTTCGCAACCCCCTCGTCGATTTCTTTATTGCTGGTCCTTATGATGATCTGACCTTGGCCTTCTATAGCCTCTGCCGCATTTATCACCACAGCCGAAAGCACCATATGCATCTGGGTCATGTCCGCCTCTACGTTGAAAATATCGCCGGCAAAATTTGTCTTAATACAGATAGCGGGAGCGATTTTTTGCTGAATCATGGGTAATGTCTCTCCCACGAATTCACTTAAAGATATATTTGTCGGCCAGTACCTTCCCCCTCGTGCATATGCCAACAACTGATCTGTCAGGTGGACCATCCGTTGAGCGGCGTTGCTCATGGCTTCGACATACCGATCTATACTTGCCATGTCTGGCAGGCCCATCTTAAGAAGTTCTATGTTTCCGGTAATGCCTGATAACGTGTTGTTGAAATCGTGTGCAATCCCGCCGGCCAAAGTATAAATGCTTTCCATCCTTTGGACTTGAAGTTCCTTTTTCTCTTCCTCCGCCATCTTGCGTCGAGTGATATCTTGAATTTGAAGCAGATAACCACTAGGACAACGATCTGTTCCGCCTTCCATCGGAGTGATTACGATTTCAAGATAGGCCATCCCTGATCTATCTCTTTCAAACAATTCAAGTTCATTGACATTATCAAAGTCAAAGGGAGCTTCGTATCTCACCGTTTCCCCTTTAAGGACTCTTGCCTTCAATTCAGGAGGCGCATTTGGCGCATCAATCAGTTTGAGACCTTTCATATGAACAGGGTCGGACACCCCAAAGATATCCATGCAAGATTTATTGGCCTCAACCAACAGGCCATTTTGATCGTAAACCGCAATGCCGACAGGAGATTGTGAAAAAATCTCTCTGAATCTTCTCTGTGAACATTGCAGCGACTCTTTAAGTTTCCATTCGCGAACCACCTTGCCAATCACGCTCGGTATCAGGGTAAAGAAATCTCCAGACTTTACCAAATAATCCCATGCTCCCAATTTCATGGCCTGAATCGCGAGGTTCTCATCTCCTTGGCCAGTAATCATAATGACCGGAATGTTCCTCTTTTCTCGATTCAAAGATTTTAAAAATTCGATACCATTCATGCCGGGCAAGAGGTAATCAGCGATAACAAGGTCCGGATTAATCTCATCGAGCCTTTCGATACAACCGGCTGCCTCCTGAAAATAATGAATCGAAGCGTCCGGATAGGCCTTTATGATAGCCCGTTTCATGAGCTGATAGTGTGCCTCGTCATCTTCAATAATCACAAGCTTCAACTGTTCCATTTCGATAATCCTTAGAGCGTTAACATTGATAAGAATTCGATTTTTGAAAGCGAATTAAATTGAACCCAAGTCTTTGAATTGATATTGAATTGATAAGAATTCCCTTTTCGAGAGCGGAATAAGGGAAAATTTAAGGTCATGTGCCATAACAGGATGAATACCAATCGACTATGATAAAAACCTTCTCAAGCTTCAAACCCTATCCTTTTCTTTGGAATAATATTCCTGGTTGTCATAAAACTTTCGCGGGATTTTATTTTGAGCGTATTCCGGCGTTTTAAGTTTGGAACACCCAAGGATCATCCAGACCTTGGACAATCTTTCCTGGCCTGTGACCCGATGCCGAATTCTAAAAAATGGAAATTTCTCGGTTCTATCCACGGCAACCCGGATATAAAGCAGCTCCAGGCAATTTATCATTACGATAAAACCGATAATTGTGTTGAACCATACATACTTAATGAAGACTCCAGGTTGATAAAGGGGTGAAGACTTAAAAATGTAACAAAAGGAATAGATCTGAAAAATCAGGTACGCCAGTCCAATCGTCAATAAAAGAATTCCAAGAAGCCCCTTGGCCTGATAGAACATTCGATCCCTGGATTCTAACTCTGAACATATATCAATTTTTTCATTTTCCGATGGAATCTCTTTGCCGTACGCCACAAACATTAACCATAACCGGTAGGCCCGTTCCCTCTCCCGGAAATAACCACCGAAAAAGAAACTGAATATGCTCGTAAGGGCGGCGGAAGAAATCAAAAAGGCACCTGGATTATACATAGAAACCTCTCAATTAAATCAGCAGTTGGGGTGTTTTTTTTATAACGCTTTGTAAATAGCGTAATGAATGATCAGCAGCGAAATCATACATTGTTTGAATACATTAGGGATCGTTAAGATAGAACAGCGGTATTTTGTGTTCGTAATTAAAATGCGTTAAGCGAGTAGTCATATAACCTATTTATTTAAAGCCATGTTTTCTGTTCTTTCTTTACGAACCTTTATGTATGAGTTTGTATGATGTAGTCGCTGATTATTCATGGAGCTATTGAATCAAAAAAACTCCCCGACCCCTCAATTAAATATGAATGATATAATTGGGTTTAAAACCATAAACGGTTTCCGAAGTCAATCTTCAAATATGACCAAACTCAGCAAAATTAATAAGAACGATCCATGCTTTGGCATCGAATTTTAAAGATGAATCGTTACATAACTGTGAAGCTTCCTCCCGGGACACAAAAATAACTTCTATATCCTCAGATCCTTCATTTCTGTCATTTGAAGGGTCTCCATCACACTCAATATATACCATGGAAACGGATTCATCGGTCATTCCCGCTGATGAATATATACAAGGGCCGATTTTTATGAAACGGGTTAGTTTTAAACCGGTTTCCTCTGTTAATTCACGGCGAGCTGCTTCTTGAACCGTTTCCCCTTCATCAATAAGTCCCGCCGGGAAACCGTATTCATAATCTGCTAACGGAACCCGGTATTCTTTGGTGATGACCATCTTTTTTTTAGATTTATGAAATGGAACCATGACCACCGCATCCGGGTTGGCAAAATCGTTGGTCACACATTTGGGTTTTTTTACTCTGGAAACGACCTGCCAAATCTTATGGTCACCATTTTTATCAACATATGATACATTAAACAGGTTTAACCATTTGAGGTTCGTAAGTTTCTTTGAATCTACAATTTTCATTTGCTGTTCCTTTTAAGGTGATTTTTTTCCGAGGCCCTTACCTGCTGTCTGATAGTTTAAGAAAAAATAATAAAAAGAAACCCGCCATGATCAGCGCCCCGGAAAGACTGATGCCCCAGGAGAAATAACCGTTATCCGCCATAATCCCGATCAGAGCGGGGACAACGCCACCCCCTAAAACAAAAGCTACGGGTATGGTTAACGAAATGGCCATATTTCTGTTTTCCGGTGTACTTATTGTTGACAATGCCGCAAAACCCGCAGGATAGAAGCATACCGCCAACACGGGTTGAAGGAATACCACCGCAGCAATCCAATATGTCGAAACCATCCCTATCAGTAATGTAAGGATTCCGGTAACAAAAAATACACCAATCATAATTGGTTTCGAACCAAACCGGTCGGTTGCCCATCCTCCGAAAAATGCCATCCCCAAAGTCGAAATTCGGGAAATGCCGACCAGACCGTTCGCCCAATCTAGACTCATGCCATGTTCGGTTACCAGGTATAACGGAAGCATATTGTATATTCCGAGTGTACTTGTAATGGCCAAACTGAATAGAACAATCAAGATCCAGAAAGCGGGGATCTCAAGAATTTTCTTAATAGACGAAAAATTAGGCGCTTCTCCCAGGAAATTTCCACCTTTACCCAATTGGGAAAATACAACTCCCATAATAACCGAAACGATTCCAACAAAAAATAAAATATTACGCCAGATAAACCAGTGAAGAAGCATCTCGGCCAATAACGGTGTCAAAATAAAACTTAAATTTGGCGCAAGTTCATGAATCGCCACTGCTTTACCCCAGTGCCTGGGTTTAACCAGAGACGTAACGGTTGTAATCCCCGATGGAAGATATATGCCTGCGGATATTCCAAGCACAAATACACAGCATCGCATCGCAAAGAGACTTTTGCTAAAAGAAATTAATGAAAGAGCCGCACCCACAGCGATTGCAGAAACAGCGATTGTTTTTCTGTGGGTAATACGAGAAGATATGTGCCCGGACCCCAGAAGTGATATGAAGTACCCGATGGAAAGGAACAGAAAAAGCGAACCCGCATCACCATGGCTAAATCCCAAATCTTTTTCAATTGTAGGCAGTAACGGAGCTGCAATGATTCGGGCAGTAAAGTTTAATAAAAATATGGATGCTATGAGCAGGAGTGGGATGAGTTGGGTGCGAAAAGTCTCACTGCCAATATTATTGCCTCTGCCAACATGTCCTGTCTCAACATCATTCAAGATTTATTTTTCCATTCCGGATTCTTCATCAATCGAGTTCACCACAGAGTTTCCAACCGTTACGACGTGCTTTTAAAAATGTCCGCAAAGGGGTTGTTAAACGGGGTGTTTTTTGTCTTGACTTTCTTTTCCCTGATCCGACTCTCCGGTTTGGTCCTTTGTTGTTTGCTGCGAATTTTCGGCTTTTCACCGGGATTGGATTTCATGGAGAGGCTGATCCGGCTTCTTTCCAGGTCAACATCAAGTACGGTGACCATGACCTTTTGGTGAACCTTTACAACTTGGGCGGGATCTTTGACAAAATTGTCCGACAATTCGCTAATATGAACAAGACCGTCCTGGTGAACCCCGATATCTACAAATGCCCCGAAAGCGGTAACATTGGTCACAATTCCAGGCAGCTTCCGGCCGGATTCCAGATCCTCAATTTTCTCGATGTCGCTTGCAAAGGCAAAGGATTCAAATACATCCCGAGGATCACGGCCGGGTTTTGCCAGCTCTTCCATGATATCTTTCAGGGTTGGAATGCCCACACGGTCCGTCACATAATTTGAAATGTCAATTTCACGCCGAAGTTGTGCATCATTCATCAGATCGGAAACCGTGCATCCCAGATCGTGGGCCATGGAAAATACAACCCCATAGCTTTCCGGGTGTACAGCGCTTGCATCCAGCGGGTTGGCGCCGTTCTTTATCCTTAAAAACCCGCTTGATTGTTCGAAGGCCTTGGGCCCGAGACGGGGGACATTTCTTAAATCATCTCTGGAAGCAAATGCACCGTTTTCATCCCTGTATTGCACAATATTTTTTGCAAGCCCGGGGCCAAGACCCGAAACATAGGTAAGAAGCTGTATGCTGGCCCGGTTGACGTCAACGCCGACACCATTAACACAGCTAATCACAACATCATCCAGAGCTTCCTTCAACGAAGACGGGTCCACATCATGCTGGTACTGGCCCACGCCGATCGACTTGGGATCTATTTTTACCAGTTCCGCCAGGGGGTCCATCAGCCGTCTGCCAATGGACACTGCGCCTCGTACGGTAAGATCATGGTCAGGGAATTCTTCCCGAGCCGCTTCCGAGGCAGAGTATACCGAAGCCCCGCTTTCATTAACCAGCAAAATCAAGATGTTTTTCCCCAGATTCATCTGCTTCAAAAACGCCTCTGTCTCCCTGCCGCCGGTCCCGTTTCCCACGGCAATGGCTTCAATATCGAAGCGTTCGCATAAGGATTTTACCGTGTTCCCGGCGTTTTCAGCCTGTTTTTCAGACAGATGCGGGTAAATCGTATCATTGTGAAGAAGCTTGCCCTGCCGGTCCAGGCAGACCACCTTGCATCCGGTTCTGAATCCGGGGTCAATCCCCATCACACGTTTGCCGCCAAGAGGGGGCGCCAGGAGCAGCTGGCGCAGGTTGTCCGCAAATACCCTGATTGCTTCCGTATCCGCTCTTTCTTTTGTGGCGATGCGCAGTTCCGTTTCCATGGCGCGTGACAGAAGCCTTTTGTAGCTGTCGTACACCGCCATTTTTACCTGGTCCGAATCCAGGCCGTTTCCTTTGACAAACAGACCTTCGAGAACCTTAACCGCCTCATCCTCGGGCGGGGCAAGGGTCAAATTTAATATATCTTCTTTTTCCCCCCGGCGCATGGCAAGGACCCGGTGGGACGGCGCGGCGGACGCGGGTTCCTCCCAGTCGAAATAATCCTTGTACTTGGCGCCGTCCTGCTCCATGCCGGATGCGACCCGGCTTTTGAAAACCGCCTTGCCGGTATACAAATTCCGCATCAAAACCCTTGCATGGGGGTCCTCGTTAATGATTTCAGCAATAATATGCCGTGCACCGGAAAGCGCATCTTCCACTGTGTCAACTTCCTTTTGGGCGTCGATAAATTCCGCGGCAGTTTCTACCGGGTCTATTCCCCTTTGTTCGAAAAGTTCCAGGGCAAGCGGTTCAAGCCCTTTCTCCCTGGCAATTATCGCTTTTGTACGGCGTTTGGGCCGGAATGGCAGATAGATGTCTTCCAGAACGGAAAGCGTTTGGGCGGCCCGCACCCTCTCTTTCAGTTCATCAGTCAAATGGCCATGTTTTTCGAGAGAATTGAGAATCGTTTCCCTGCGGCCGTCAAGTTCCTCGAGGTATTTCAATCTGTCCCTGATTGAAGTTATCGCAACTTCGTCAAGACTGCCCGTGGCTTCCTTTCTGTAGCGTGCAATAAACGGAATGGTTGCGCCTTGTTCTAAAAGGTTTACCACGACGTTTATCTGTATTTCCTTAAAGCCGAGTTCTTTGGATAGGGTGGTGATCTGTTTATCGTTCATTGGCCCTCAATCAAAATTCAGGGACTTTGCCCCGCCTGCCATTGCAAGCTCGCCCGCCTGCCAAGCAAGGCGAGGCGGCCAGGGGCACGAGCGGGCAGGCCCAATTGGAATAATGGCCCCGGTAAAATAGAAAAAAGTTTCACCCCAGTACGATCTGCCGGCCATGTCCCGGCATTTTCACGGGGACCTACGGGGCATGCTGGGTAAAAATAATGGGTTTGATAGCATAAACACGCTGCCATGAAAAGACTTATGAATTCATTCCCTCTATCTCAGGATAGAATTTCCGAGACCCGTACTTAGTTCGCTTCGCCTCGCCTTTTTGCTCTTTGATGTTTTATAAACTCAATTTAATGTAACATCTCAATAAATTATGGAGTCGGATCAATATGATTATTTCATACACCAGAACTTATTGAGAAGTTACACATTAATTACGTATCTGAAAGATTTTCATCAATTTTTATGCAAGGCGTTAAACGAGTTTCCGGGAAGCTTAACAAAGCAATATAACCATCAGCACTTCGATTACAAGGTTTGAGAAAAATCCGGAAAAAATCATGAAAAAAGGGCAGGCACCCCTCCCGAACGGTGGGATGACCTGCCCCGACAGAATGATCTGGGAATTTAACGGGGTAAATATTTCACCTCGGATAAATAGCCCAAAATTTTAACAGGGCACGCAGGGCAAAGCGAGGCAGCCAGGGAGGATAGAATCAAGCTTGCTATATTGCAGTAAGCCTTTTTTGAAAACAAAAAAGGCTATCCTCTTTTTGATTTAAGCCAGTTGAGAGCCGGTTAGCAAAAATCAACATTTATGCAGCGGCTTCAGACTCCTCGATCTGCTCTGAACCTCCGGTGAGGGAAACCTCGCCTTGCGATGAAGATGTAATCATTTTGTAACTCCAAAGCAAACGATTCCCGATCAACCCTGCCAGGCGTTTTATGAATATGAGCCCATTCACCGGGTCTTCTTCCAGGAAATTTAGCAATGTTCTGCTGTCAAATTTTTGCAGTATGGTTTCTTGCTTGCATTCTCCCGATGCAGAATAAACATCCCGTTCGATCAAACTCGACCAGCCAAAAGCCTCTCCGGCATTATTCACAGTATAAACCATCTGCCCGGTCTCACCGATAGTCAGTTTAACCCGTCCTTTGATTAGAATATAAAAATTGGCTGCGGGATCTCCTTCGCGAAAAAGAAAGTCTCCGTTCTGATAAGATTCTTTTTCCGCAATATTCATAACTTCCTTCACGAAATCCCTGTTCATACCCCAAAAAAGATCTGATTGTTGGATATACATGGCTCCTCCTTCCTCTCTAGATTACCACTGAACCGACAAGAAAATTCGCTGTAAGTCCCGTGGTCATCATAATAGAGTTAAAAGTTAACTTAAAAATAAAAATGGATTAGGCGCCAATGCATAAGAAATTCCCCTAAAGAGGTGTAACGCCACCTCTTTAGGGCGGGATATGGGCATTTTTAGGAAACCTATTTTCATAATCATCCTCAATGTCCAAAAGTTTGGAAAATAATGAATAACGGTCAAAAGTTGCAGTTTATCAATTTTAACAGATCGAAAAGCAGGAAAACTTCTTGCCAGATTCTGATGGATAACGAG
The DNA here is from genome assembly GCA_964492995.1 of uncultured Desulfobacteraceae bacterium. Classification (GTDB taxonomy): domain Bacteria; phylum Desulfobacterota; class Desulfobacteria; order Desulfobacterales; family UBA11574; genus S5133MH16. Next base: position 12,923 of record CAZBOB010000052.1, read on the forward strand.
CACGGATCATTCTATCAGAGCATGATGAATATGAGAGGGCACCGAATAAGAATACCAAATGAAGAAAAATACTGTTCCATAAAACGCGGTGAACTAGAAAGCAGTATGAGCTGCTGTAATATTACCTAATTTAATACCATAGAAAATAGGGATCTGTCAAACTTTTATTAGAATTAAAGATTGATTAGTGCCTTGGCTTTGATTATATTAGGATATTTTATTCCAATTTAAACCATAGGGTAACTCTTGATCTGAACCATGTTGACGGCAATTCTGTTTGATTTAGACAATACGCTGATTTTATTTGACGAAGCCAGGTTTTACCAGGAATATTTTCGCAGCATAGAAACCCTGTTTGCGGATCTCATGCCTGCGGATACCTTCCGGAAGCGGCTGATAACCGCGACACACGCATTATTGCAAAACAACGGTGAAATGACAAATGTCGAATACTTTTTAAAGGCCTTTAATGAACAATCTGCGAATCTGAGAGACAAGCTGTGGAAACGCTTTTTGCATTTCTACGAAACCGAATATGATAAACTTAAAGTAAATGTAAGGCTTCCGGATGATCTTCATGAAACTTTTAATAAAATTGTCCGGACCGGTTTAAAGCTGGTGCTGGCCACTAACCCTATTTTTCCTTTTAATGTCCAGATAAAACGTCTGGCCTGGGCCGGTTTGGACCATTCTCATTTCGATTTGGTGACTCACATTGAAAATATGTCGTTTTGTAAACCGCGAATAGAATATTACCTGGAAATCTGCCGGAAAATCGATGAACCTCCCGAAGCATGCCTGATGGTCGGCAACGACCCAATTAATGACATGGTTGCTGCCAGGGCCGGATTAAAAACCTATTTGACCGACGACAGCAAAGATACCTGGCGAGTGACGTTGAATGTCAGCGAGGATCTGCTCAAACATCAAATCCTGGATATCCCGGAACCGAATTTTAAAGGCCCCCTGTCAGATGTGTTCCTCGTGGTTCAGCGTGATGCTGAAGCTTCATGCATAATTAGAAAGGACAAACACTATAAGACCTCTTAAACAAAAAAAACGAAAGCATTCACGGTTATGAAAAAAGTAAAGTTAAAGTTATTGCGGGGAGCTTGAAAAATTAGGAGCAAAAAAATGAGCAATATAAGAATGACCGGAGAAATTCGGACGGACTACGATTGTGAAGTAGCGGGTCTTCCCTCAGAGAGATGGGGAGAAGCAGTATTTAAGGTTGGCGATGAAGAAATTGTTCTGGAAATCAGCGTAGAAAAAGATGTTATCGTCGCGATAATGGCGGGTGACAATAGTGTCTGGAAGGGTACTCTCGAAGGGCTTAAGAAGCTTCTACAAGGTGAAATAAAAGGCAGGTAGGCTGGAGACCACACCCTCCCGCTGAGGTGGGAAGGGTAGCCGCCAGGACGAGTTTTTCATGAGAAATATGGGTTCCTGTCGGGAATAATCCCTATGGGATAGGATTTTCACCTATAAAAATGAGCCTTTTGTCTTATGGACATATTTTATTAAATAATTAATATTTGATTAGAACTAAATGCCACTCAGCTTCAACATTATGATTTAAACCATGTGACGACTTGGTCTTTACGAAGGTTACACTATAAAAAAAAGAGGAGCTGGATGTGACATTTATTCAGCTTCTCGAATGTCCGTGCATCTCAATGCAAAACTGCATTGTACAACGGCATTCAGGGAAGCTAACAGACAATAACGCCGGGTATTTTTTTGAAGAGAAAAGCTATCAGGCGAATCCAGGCAGACCAAAAGCGGGTCTGCCTTTTTTATTTTCCGTTTATCATGTCCTTCAACTTGCCAGAACATTTAAACGTAATAACTCTTCTTGGGGCTAACATCATAGTATCACCGGTGGCAGGATTTCTGCCTTTACGTTCCTTCTTTTCTTTTACACAGAATTTACCAAATCCAGAAATCAACACATCCTCACCTGATTCCAGTTCACTTTTTATGATCTCTAAACAGGTTTCTACAATTTCTGAGGATTTGTTCTTGGTTAGACCGATCTTATTGTAAATGGATTCAACGAGTTGAGCTTTTGTTAGAGTCATAATAAGGTCTCCTTTGTGTCTATAAAATCCAAGATAAAATTGCTGTTCCAAGGATTATGGCAAAAATGCCAAAAAATCTGTGGGTTTGATCGGATAATGAGTTAAGATACCAATCAGAAAATTTATCATAAAAGCCTTTAGGGTTTATGAAAATAAATAAACCTTTAGCCATACCTATAAATCCAATTATTCTTATAAACCATGGATTAAAAGTGGCTGATGCAGAAAATAAAAAAAGGATGCCAAATATAAACGGTAAGATAGATAGTATTTTATAATTTATACCTTTAATAATGCTTTTCGTAACATTTCTGGTTTCATGGGTATAAAGAATAGTACAACATCCAACAAAGATCCAGATCAAGCTAATTGCATAAAGAAACCATTTCATGTTCGAAATCCTTTTTCATATGAGCTAAAACCTGGATTTTTAATACACTCATTTTAGTTGCCTAACTGTATATTCTCAATTCCGATGAGCTTTGTCAAGATTTTATTAGGTACAAGATGCTGTATTTTTTAATATTCTTGGTAATTTTTTTGATTGTGACATGGAAATCTCATAAATTAAAGCTTCCCGCATTGCATCGCCGACGCCTCTTAACCGCTTTTGCGACAGCGCGATGCGGGATATCAAAGCGGGGTTCAGATTTCGATAACCAGTCCAATGGGACAATGGTCTGAGCCAAAAATATCATTGTCGATAAAAGCCTTTTTAACCCAGCCGTTATCAATAATATCTTTTGTAACAAAAAAATAATCAATACGCCACCCTATGTTCCGCTCCCTTGCCTTGAATCGGTAGGTCCACCATGAATATTTTATGGCATCCGGATAAAAACATCTGTAGGTATCCACATAGCCATTTTCAATAATTCTATCGAGCCAATCACGCTCGATTCTTAAAAATCCGGAATTTTTTTCATTGGCTTTGGGATTCTTCAAATCAATCTCATTATGAGCTGTATTGTAATCTCCGGTAATGATAAGGCTTCGGCCCTGGTTTTTATAATCATCAGCATATTTGAAAAAATTTTCATAAAAATCGAGTTTGTATTGAAGCCGTTCCTCGCTCATTTGGCCGTTAGGGAAATAAACGTTAAAAAATATAAAATCATCAAAATCCATCTCGATAATGCGACCCTCGCTGTCGAATTTCGGCTCACCAATACTGTAACTACTTCTCTTGGGCTCAATCCGGGTATAGGTGCAGACCCCGCTGTATCCTTTTTTTACCGTGGCATGGGACCAGAATGATTTATAGCCGGAAATATTTTTCATCTCATCAGTTAGTTGTGAATCCTGAATCTTTGTTTCTTGCATAGCAAATATATCAGCATCCATGTTTTTGAATGATTTAAAAAAATCCTTTTTAATGGCCGCTCGAATGCCGTTCACATTCCAAGAAATCAGTTTTATTTTCTTTTTTTTCGGCATATCAGACTCTCCCGCTTGGCTGTCTGTTAGAGTATGAGACCTTTGCAAAACGCCCCTTTTTGCTCAATTTCTGCGTCAGGTGGTACATCCCGCCCAACGGCGGGGCTCAAATTTTAACCCACCACCGAAATTTGGTGGGTTAATCCTCGAAATACTCAATGTATTCGTGCCTGCCCCGTGAAATGCGAAGCCTATTTCTCTGGGGTCAGGCGGGGTAAAAATTTCACGGGGCAGGCATAGACAAGGCAAATAAACTTGTCGGCAATGTTATGTTATTATTAAAAGTTTGTCAATTAGGACAGAACCGCATGTCAGGGCAAACGCATTTGATTTCGGTGCAGCGTAGCGACGGCGTGGAGCGTTCTCCCTGTATTGGGATTCAAATGCGTTTACCCTGAACCGCATGTCTGTGCCTATTTCATATCCAGGGTTTTGGGTGAAGATTTAAGTAGACTGGTAACCGTAGTCACTATGCCGGCGATATCGCTAAGATCCGATGGAATGATTACGGTATTGTTCTCCTTAACATATCATTTTGAATTTATATTAAAATAATGATATAAAAACAGAATTGCTTTTAAATCTTATGCGTCTTTAAAAGACTTGTTTATCATATCGTTGGACCATTGGCTTCGCCAATTCGCAGACAACCCCAATACAAAGCAAGCAGAAAATTCATTGGCGTTAAAGACCATTTACTTTTCTAAAAATTTAGTGCATCGCACTTAGCGCTTTGCAAAAGGCTCAAACCAACGAACGGGAGGTTTTGAAACAGCTTCTAAAAGAGGAGGGTAAAATGGACAAGGAATCAAAGCTCTCAGAAACATTGCAAGATGAAAAACCCGTAAGTACGGCGCACCGCCATAGAGGAAAATCATCAGAAAGCTTCCTAAACAAAGACATAATACTAAAAGAGCTAAATATCCTTCCTGGTCAAACAATTCTTGATGCCGGCTGTGGAAACGGCTACATGGCAAAGGAATTCTCGAAAATACTCAACAATACGGGGAAGGTCTATGCTCTGGACCCTGACACAGAGGCAATAGAAACGCTCAAACAAGAAACAAAAGGAGCCAACATAGAACCCATAGAAGCAGATATAACCCAAACAACGCCCATAGAAGGATTATCAATAGACCTGATCTATCTCTCAACAGTACTCCATGGCTTTTCAGAGGACCAAATAACCAACTTTTTAGTAGAAGCAAAGCGTCTACTAAAACCAAACGCTCGTTTGGCAATTATAGAAATACAAAAACAAGACACTCCCTTCGGACCTCCTTTAGATATAAGGTTCTCACCTGAAGAGTTAAAAGAAATAATAAATCTAACACCTAAAGCCTTGGTAGAAGTAGGACAATATTTTTATATGCAGATTTTTGAAAACATTGAGTAGTGTCTATCCATAAAACTCCAATTCTTGTAAACAAATTTCGAATCGTGAATAATTATTGACTCAAATAAATATTTTCTGTATTTTTAAGGTGATGAATGCATTAGGCAACCCGTATAAAGAAATGGCCACAACGTGCACAACGAGGCCCATTGCAGAAAAAAAGGTGGTTTGGAAAAGGTTCGAATCGGAGCCCTTTGAAGAGGGGAGGTTCCAGGCCAAGGTTCTCTCCCGAAGGTTCATTAATTCTGCGGCCACGGTTTTCCGGAAGGCCTATCCGGATGTCTACGGTTCCCCGCACGAGTTCGTGCTCATGCCGGAAAAATACGAGGAGCTTATTGCCCTGGACGAAAGCTGGGAAGAAGATAGCCGGAGAAAGGTGTATTGCATGCCCGTGGTGGTTGAACTCGAAACCGACAAGGTGGTCTCGGCAACCATGCTCACAAAGGTCGAAAAGAACCTCCAGGTTGAGTTCACTTTTGCAGCCACCCTTCCCAATTATCGACTTAAGAAAATCATGCAGAACTTGAGGGCGATCACCTGGAAGGTTGCCCTGGCCTCAGGGGCGGAATACTTCACCACCTTCCTGGAGACCTGGCACGACATCTCCCAAAAGTGGTGCATTAAGGACGGCTGGCGGGTGGCAGGAATTTTCCCGGGAAACTTCGTTCGATGGAAGAAACCGGACCAGGAGTACCGGGGCTGCACCGTCCACTGCTACCGCTATGCCCGCAAGGGTGAGGACTACGCTACCATGCCCGAGGAATGGAGCCTCGCCCCGGAGTTCATTGAACTCTGGGAAGTACTGGAACGGATAAACAAGAAAATTGGCCAGAAAGGGGATGTTCCATCATGGCTGGAAGAGTTTGATCCAGGTTTCCTGAAAGACTTCTAAAAAGTTTCTATCACAAATCTCGCCAACTGCAGGGTTATGGATCGGCCGGCATAGATATTAATATTAACTAGTGTCCATCCATAAATGGTAGATTTTGGTTTCCGGCAAGGCCCGAGCGAGTTTTCAACCGCAGGCATAGCGCGCTATTTCGAGGATTGAAAACGAGCGAGAACGCCGCCGGGGGCCAAAAGATGCCGTTTATGGGTGGATACTAACTAAAGGAGGATTCCCATGTCAGAGCAAAAAATACCCAGTAAGCATTATCACAAACTATCCGAGCTTTTCCCCGAGGCTATTTCTGCTCTGGAGAACCTCGGTTCAACCATTCGACGCGTAGGTCCTATAGATGAGAAAACAATAAATCTAATTCAACTTGCAGCAGCTGCAGCAATCCAATCAGAAGGTTCGGTTCATTCTCATACTCGTAGAGCACTTCAAGCGGGGATCACAAAAGAAGAAATCTATCATGCCCTTATACTCCTTATTTCAATCCTTGGATTTCCCAGGGTCTCAGCTGCAATCTCCTGGAGCCAGGATATCATGGACAAAGAAGATAGGAAATAAATAGCCTGGATATTTCGCGAGATTCAGGCAATAAATTGTTATACTACCCATTTAAACCGCAATCAATTGATCCAGCTCTTTACGCACCGCTGAATAATATGTTTTCCATAAGAGCATTTTAGGCGTACGAAACTCTTTAAAATCAGGGTTAACGTAGTCCTCATCTTCGAGCGCCATTTCATGACCTGTATTGTTGTAGAACAAAATGCCTGGTGTCTTATCTATACCAAAGTTAGATGCCAGCTTTGTTGCTGTTGCTTTATCCGGTTTGCCGTTTTCGACAACTTTAACCCGGGCAAATGCAATATTTTTTGTGTAGTCAGGCGAAATGTATTTAATTAATGTTGCCACGCGTTTTGAAGATTTATCATTGTTCGAGTAAAAAAATACAACCAGTGGCTTTTTCCGCCCGCGAACGTTACTCCAATAGTTCTCAAGGCTGATATCTAAAACCGGAGAATTTTCCAGGATTTTTTCTACGCTTAACTTGGATAGGCGTCGTACTTCCGCCATATCGATCTCCGGATTAGTCTTCACAGAAAACCTCCGGATCGCGCTGAAAACAAGCGCTGAAAAAATAAATTTCTTTCATCATCTTTGACCCTTTCAATAATGAGCATAAAATAGAGTGGTCGGCCTAACCCGTATATTTCACGAGTTCGAGGCGTTCATTTGCAAGGCATTCAAGGGCGCAGCCGTAGGTGACTACTGCAAGTCCTTGATAACGCGGCAAATGGGCGCCTCGGACTCGCCCGTAGGGTGAATATTTTTGAGAAATTGAACAATAAAATTTTCGGTACAAACTGTCACCTGAAAACTAGAAGCAAAATTGTAAATAACAAACGGTTTTTATTGCTAATATAAAGGCCTCTCGAAAATTTTCATGAAATATTGGGGCTAATCACCGTAATGAATTACAACTCATTGCCGTCACAAAATCAAGCTTTTTTGTTTCCATTGCATTTGCTGTCAATTTAAATTTGATGGCTTCGTAAAAAGTCCAACTTCTGCGTTGCGCTGCATTCCTCGTCACTGCGACGTACTATAAGTACGTCTCATTCCTCGGAATTTGCGCGCCTTGAATTTGGAGCTTTTTACTTTGCCATCAAAATCTGACTTTTTACGAGACTGTCAAATTTGAATAAATCATTATTATTCCTTGGCTATAACCGCCGAGAGATGAGCTGTGTCTTCGACTTGGGAAAAATCATGACAGCCGGGCTTCTTGAACAATGGATAGAGCACGACCTTTTCCGGATCGTATCTATCATTTAGGGTTAAACCTTATATAAATCCTAACAACCTAAAACCATCACAAAAAAGAATAACTGCCAAAACACATAAAGCCATACCAAGAAAACGCATTGTGTAAATGTACACATTGCCGATTAAAAACGATCGGGACTTGCCGACGAGTAACGCGATCATGATTTTTGATCCAACAAGCAAGGCATAAAAACTGCCGATGAAAGCAAGAGGGGCAAAAATGCCTTGTTTCATTGCTTTGGTTACTGTCGGTGCCCCAACACTAAACCAAAACAGATAAGGATGAGGGTTTAGAGCATTTACTATTATTCCTTTTGCCAGCGAGTTAGGCCTAATCCCCTGCATGTTCAGGTCTACTCCTTTTGTACGTATACTTTGGTAACCCAAATATAATACAAAAAACCCACCCGCACATGAAATAATTCCTAATACCTTATGGAAACCGGATAACTTTACCAATATGAACAAAGTTAAAATGATAATTGGCAAGTCAGTGATAATTGGAGCAAGAGCAACCTTAATCCCCGCTTTTATATCGTGTTGAAGCGTTTCAGAAATTACAAGGGTAAGAAGTGGTCCCGGGGCAAAACCTGCGGATAGGCCCAATATTAATCCTATGCCTAAAAAATTTACCATTGTTGATTATCTGGATCTACTACAATAAAGGGGCATGGAAAGCAGATCTTAAATATTACCTGAATCTTGCATGCAAGATTCAGGTAATAAGTAAATGTAAAGATAGGGTTATATTATCCTGTCGGTTATTTGCCGGATAGTTCTGGAGAATTCTTTTTTAAACCTTTCGTTCTCTGTGTTTGAAAACTCGTCGAATTTTACAATTTCCAATTCCTTCATCAAATTTAGAAGTTCAACCATTGCTCTTTCAGCAAGTTCATTTGATTGAGTAACCCTAACGTCCTTGTCTTTGATATTTTGGATCGATGAAATAGTATCTTTAAATTGACCATCAGGATCGCTGAAGCGTTTAAGCAAAATTTCAGAAATAAGAGTAAAAAGAGCATCGATTCTGTTACTTTTTATCAGTGTCGGGCTGTGGAAAAAAGAGAAGTCTTCCTCCACGCGAACGGTGCCTTTGCCGAGATCCAGTATTTTTTCAAACCAGTTAATCGTGTATCTCTTATATTCATCCTGGCTCCATTTACCCCTTTCCCACATATGTGACCTTATGGCTTGCGTTAGATATGTGAGACAGTCCTGTTGGGTATCATAATTATAGGTTCCTAATAACGCTCCTGACTGGAAAATATCTATTCCGGGATTTTTCGCATGCTCTGATATTTCAGCGCATAAAATTCTTAAATCTTTGCCGGGTCTGACTATCAGAATTTTATAGGATGGTTTTCCCTTGTCAATTCGCTGAAGTTCGTCTGCTGATTCAGGAGGGGTAATGGATCCGGCAATAGATGGCGGAAAAAAAGCAGCCGTAAGGTTGGGACTTAGGTCAACTACCTCCAGAGCGGCCTCGAAAACGGGAAGGTCATCTTTTTCCAGAGGCTGAACAGGAAAAAGTTTGCCGGGTTCCATATACGGTGAAAAAACATTCAGTATTGCCTCAAGCCCTCCTTGCCAGTGGGCGCTTCTGGGATCTTTTTTTTCGTCAATCCATTGTTTAATTTTTTTGGAAATCGAGTCCATCAAGCGTTCCTCTTTTTTACCTAAGTTTAGCCATTTTTCGCGAAGAGATGTGCTGAGATCTTGATGCATCAAGGGTTCGGTGCAAATCGAGTAAAAAACCGCTTGATTTAGGTACTTATATGTAATGTTTAAAAAAAGAATAGTGTCTACGTTTGACCTTTATGCTCCTTTCACGTCGATTCATCGTATCATAAACCTTGGATATAAGGAAGTCGAGTTCTATAAATAAATCAATAGAATTCCCTGCGGGGAAGATTTCCTGCCTGTCATTTCCCCGGCACATTAAATGATATAATGCACCTTCATATTCAATCAAACCTCTTTTTGTTGTTTGATTTTCCAATGTGAATGTCTGATAGATGTATTATTTTCATGATGCCTCCTTTTAATTGATATTTTTCGTACGGTGCAGGTGAGCTGTGGCGATTAAATACTGAAAACTTTTCTACTGTAAAGGCAGATTTGAAAAAAAACATGAAATTAGGAACCGCGGCGGGATAAGCCATCAGATTCACTTGCTGGTTCGTAGTTGCTAACTATTGAACTGAGCTAAAAACTCGTTGGGCTCAAATACCTTCAGAGCAGAACCGGCAAAGTCTTTCGTATTTCTCGTGACAACAGAATCAACCCCTGCCATTTGACCAGCCTCGTCCAACACTGCATCCTCAAAATCGTGGATTTTACTCCCAAGCGCACGTTCGATTACTGGTCTGTTCACGGTGGCAATTTCAAATAGGCTGATGAGTTTACGCAGAGCATCCCGAGCTTTCGGCACTGGAAGGGATTGGGTAAGCAGGTAGTCTATCGTTGTAGTGGTAGTTGCACAAAGGAACCCGTCAATGCGAGACTCTTCGACAAGACAAAAAACATCCACAGCAGCTTTTACAAAAGGCTCACGCTCAAGCAGAACATCAAGCACCACGTTGGTATCAATAATCACTCTCAAAGGTACTTATCCCGAAGGTGGGCCTTGTAATCATCTTCCGAGATCTTTTGCCCCTTCAAAATACCGACAAGTGACGCTGTGGTCGGCGGCAGAACTTTTTCCGAATCCGGCCGCGAACCAATCGACTCGATGAATTCGGCGACCATACGGGATACGGATTTGCCCCGGCGTTTTGCCTCCATTTTGGCTTTTCGCACAGTGGCTTCGTCCATTCGTAATGTTAGTTTCGTATTCATGACGTATAATATAA
>CAZBOB010000053.1:0-23100 GCA_964492995.1 uncultured Desulfobacteraceae bacterium
CCTGAATCTTGCACGAGTCGGAGGCTTTCATATGCCCCGATAGCGGGATTTCCGCCACAGTTAAACAAAAAAATACAAAATGGTTTCACATGGTAAACTTCGCTGCAATCCCGAAGGATCGGGATCTCCACTACGTTCCGACAAGGCACTTAAGGGCCATAGTCTGCTATTGCGAGCCCTTAATAACGCAGCTCGAAGATCCCGCTTAAAGCGGGGAGATGAAAGCCTTGCACTCGTGAAATATCCGGGTTAGTGTTGATTACATATATCTGAAAATTCAAAAAAAATCAAAGGACAAATCCTGTAAAATGGATTCGCCCCTATTGAAAAACAATATTACACAAATTTTAAGACCTCAAACTCTGTTATTTATAGCACATACCAACCATTTTAATATGAAGGCTCCTCGAAATGCCGTTATTACTAATGGGATCAAAATCCATTCGACATTGATTCAGGTTTCTCGAATCCGCATTGCAGCCTCATTTGGGTATAATTCTTGGAGCAGCCAAGGAAAAGCGCCCTGAACTGTCTGAGTCCCGAGCCAAGCGAGGTCGAGTTTTCAGAGCGTCCGGAGCAAGACTTTAGTATTTACAATGTAATTATTTAATTGACCTCAACATCCTCGATATCCGGTAATTCGTTTTCACGAGATGCAGCAAATAAAGCAGTTATAGCAACACACAGACAAAAAATGGCCACCATTAGTGCAACGATCAGTAATATTTTAAACATGATTGATCACCAACCTGTTAGTGAAAATAATTCTTGCTTAGGGATAGCCTTTAATTTTGCATTCAATTATAGAAAACTCTTAGCAATCAATGCAACCCGGCTCATGTTGCCTTTGGCATGGTTGCCGAGACCGATGTCAAAACCCGTCATATCCTGGTTAACACCATAGATCAGGTTCAAACGGAACCCTTTGACTGGACCTGGATCTCGCACTTGGGAAACAGTATCTCAAGGCATGATATTAGGGCCTCATATTCTTCAGGACGATCTGTTAAGAGAACTACTTTATCCATTATAAACCTCTATAAACCTCCTGTCCGCTTGGGGACTATCGGTTTACCAATCAACTATATTAACAAATTAGCAATAATGATGCCAATTAAGACTGGGTGCTGCCTGCTCGTTACCGGTTGCTAGTTGCTGGGTAAAACAGTGTAAAATTGAAGTTCGAGTTTAAATTTTTTTGTCATCCAACTGTCAATATGTTAAATATTTGAACAGTAAAATTGTTAAATATTTGAACATTTGGAATTATTTTTTTAACAGGAATTAAACAAGTATTGGAAAACAATAGTGGACACGATTCAGGACGGAGTCATGATTGTGGGCTCAAAAGGCACCTTAACTTCGGTTAACAGGGCTTTTGAAACAGTTACCGGTCATTCTAACACAGAGGTCCTTGGGGAAACCCTGCACTACATTAAATGGCAATGCCTGTGAATTGGTCCGCAGAAGTAAAAATCCTGGCCCAGAGGACCAGGCTTTCAATGTAAAAATAAAGACCCCATTAAATACCTATCATCAATTCTTTTAATCACCAAACTCCCTGCAAATGTAGAATTAATTACATAAATTACTATGAAATTCATTTCACAATAATTAATTTTGTATATTCTTAAAAAATTATAACCAATAGAAATCATTAGAGATTTATTTAATTGATAAATCTGGCACAATTTTTGATTATGTAGAATATCACATTCAAAATTTTTAAACCTTGACATATTTTCTTTCACTTATGACCGGATACCCAAAAAAATCATTTTACTTGGATAGAAGATCTGGAAAAGACCGACGTATACATAAGATTCCGGAAGTCAAATCATTGTTTATTTACAGGAGGAGAAAAAAAATACGTCGGCAGGAGGACAAGTATAATATTATCTATTTTGATCAATATAGTTCAACGCTTTTTGGAGCTATAATATTTCTTCTCCTTCTAAATATAATCGATGCGTTATTAACTCTGTTTTTGTTAGGTTGCGGTGCTAAAGAAATCAATCCTATAATGGCATATTTTCTCAACTTCGGCCCTTTGACGTTTATAAGTGTGAAATATTTATTAGCATGCTATTCTGTAATTATTCTTTTAATATTCAATAATGTTTTTCTGGGAAAAATTAAAATTTACACTCGATCTCTCTTTTCTTATGCCATTGGTGTGCTTATGCTTGTCGTCGCATGGGAACTGTTTCTAACATTCAGGATTATATTTTGAACGAACAAATTCAGCTGATTCCCCATCTCTGTATTTTCCCCAATTTTCAACCATAAGAATTGAACTAACAACATACGAATGAAATCAAAATCCATTCGGCACTGATCCGGATTTCTTGAATCCGCATTGCAGCCTCATTTAGTTCAGTAGTCGGCGTGTTTTTCTTATAGAGTAAAGCTTTGTAAATAGCGTAATGAATGATCAGCAGTGAAATCATACACTGTTTGAAACCATTAGGGATCGTTAAGATAGAACAGCGGTATCTTGTGTTCGTAATTAAAATGCTTTAAGCGGGTATCCATATAACCTATTTATTTAGAGCCAGATTTTCTGTTCTTTCTTTACGAACCCTTATGGTTGAGTTTGTATGATGGAGTCGCTGATTATTCATGGAGCTATTCAATTGCTGAAAATTGAAAATATGCGCTCATACAATATATTGTGTTGTGTGACCGTAATCCAATTTTCATCGCAATAGACGATTATCCGGAGTCTTTGGATTGTTTTGTTCCATTTTCTTTATCATTGATAAAAGACATAGTAACATTGTATGGGTAACATGTTAGGGGCTTCGCCCCAATTGGAATAGTGGAATGCTGGAATAATGGAATAATGGGTTCTGGAATAATGCAATGTTGGGTTAATGGTAAAATATGTGTTGAAGATAAAATCAAAAATGGATAATATCCTTTTAAAAACCAACCTTCCAGTATTCCACTTTTCCATTATTCCATGTTTGAGGCAAGCGTTCAAGTCTCAAAGAATATCTTATATTTTCATTAAGTTGTAGAAATTCCGAGACGTTAAATTATGGACGTCAATATCATCAATTAACACACCAGAAGTTATTGAGATGTTACCTTAATAAGACTATAGAATTGATGAAAAAACAAAAAAAAAGGATGCGACGGCATCCGGTATCGAGTATACAGAATCATTTCCTCAAGTTTACGATCACCACACTGGGCTGTAAAGTAAATCAATCCGAGTCGGATGCCATGGCCCATCAACTCAAAAATTCAGGATGTTATCCGGTACACCATAAAGAAAAGGCAGACCTGTGTATTATTAACACATGTACGGTCACACAGAAAGCATCCATGCAGTCACGGCAGGCTGTGCGAAAGGCCATACGATCCAATCCCGGGGCACGTATTATTGTAACCGGTTGTTATGCCCAGACCGAGCCTGATGAAATCGATAAAATAGACGGCATTCACCACATCATCGGTCACACGGATAAATTTAAAATACCCGACATGGTCTTATCAAAAGAAAAAGGGCCCTACCCTCATCTGATCCGGCAAAACATATTATCTGAACACAATTTCGAACAGACCCCTGCAGCGGTCTCGGGGAACAGAACCCGACCATTTTTAAAGATTCAGGACGGCTGTGACAGTTTCTGTACATACTGCATTGTCCCCTATGCGCGCGGACGCAGCCGCAGCATGCTGATTGAAAACGTATTAGAAAATATAAAGCAGCTTAAGCAGGCCGGATACCACGAAGTTGTCCTCACCGGCGTTCATCTTGGCGCCTATGGACTAGATCTTTCTCCAAAAGCCGATTTAACAGAGCTGTTAAACCGGATTTGTGAATCCAATCCTATCGACCGTGTGCGACTCAGTTCTATAGAACCGCATGAGCTTACGGATGATATAATACAACTTGTGGCAGGAACAGATATTTTTTGTCATCACTTTCATATTCCTCTGCAAAGCGGGGATGATCTTATCTTAAAAAAAATGCACCGGCCGTATACACGTTCGCTTTTCAGCAATCAGATTATTGAAATTAATGAATTGCTTCCGGATGCTGCCATAGGTGTGGATGTTTTAATCGGTTTTCCGGGTGAAACCGAAAAGGCTTTTGAAAATACATATTCATTAATCGCTGAATTGCCCGTTACCTATCTGCATGTTTTCCCGTTTTCAGCTCGAAAGGGTACACCTGCAAGCCGTTACCCGCAACAGGTCGATTCAAAAACAATCAAAGCCCGCTGTAAGAAAATGCGCAGTCTCGGCCAGGTAAAAAAAGAGGATTTTTACAAAAAAGTTGCAGGGAAACCGGTTGAAATCCTTATTGAAGACAAAAGGGACAGATCTACGGGTTTGCTTAAAGGTATCACATCAAACTATATACCCGTTCGTGTAAACGGTGATGATAATCTCAAAAACACCTTGGTTCAGGTCAGAATCGACAGAGTAAAAAGCGACAAAAAAGTATTCGGCGCTCTTTATTGACATCACAAAGAATGTTTTCGTTCAGGCACTAAATAGTGTCCATCCATAAATGAGGATTTTCAGCCCTATCTCACTTCTCTTCATTCATCTCACTTTCAGCGGGCTTAAAACTTACAAGGGGAATCAAACATCACTTGACAAATTATATTAGCATAGCTAATAATATAAAAATTAAATTAGTTTGATTAAAATTATGCACAAAGGCGTGCGATTTTTTTAAAAAAATTAAAAGACAAAGGCGTCTTTTCCTTAACCAGGCAGGCGCTTTTTTTATTTTGAATTCATATTGTAAAAGGAGAATTGTTATGAACCTACATCGACCAAATGCCAATGAGGCATTACAAACAAAAAACCGATCTCGAAACGTTGCGCCCCAATCCGGTATCTGCAGCCGATGCATTGATGGATGCAAGGGCAATTGCGATTTGTTCAGGGCCACATTTCGTGGGCGTGAACTCCTTTATCCGGAGCCTTTCGGGAGTGTCACCGCTGGTGCCGACAAGGACTACCCGGTTGACTACTCTCACCTTAATATTATGGGCTATGCATTGGGGGCCAAAGGAATAGACCCAGATCCGGATAAGGCGACATTCCCGGCCGTGGATACCGAAACATCTTTCGGTGTCACCGACAAGGTGAAGATGAAAGTGCCTATTTTCACCGGCGCCCTCGGCAGTACGGATATTGCCCGCAGAAACTGGGAACACTTTGCAATAGGAGCTGCAATTAGCGGTATCACCCTGGTGTGTGGTGAAAATGTATGCGGGATTGATCCTGAGTTGGAACTCGACGGTAACGGCAAGGTTACAAAATCTCCGGAGATGGACCGCCGTATAACAGAATATCGTCGCTATCATGAAGACTACGGGGATATCCTCGTACAGATGAACGTTGAGGATACCCGTAACGGAGTTGCGGAATACGTCATTGATAAATTTGGTGTCGAAACCATTGAACTGAAATGGGGGCAAGGCGCCAAGTGTATCGGTGGTGAAATTAAGGTAAACTCTCTGGATCGGGCGCTGGAATTAAAAAAACGTGGCTACATTGTTACGCCGGACCCGGAGAAACCCGCTTTCCAGGCTGCTTTTAAGGCGGGTCCCCTGAAGCAATTTGAGCGGCATTCGCGTCTCGGATTTATTGACCAGGAAAGCTTTATGAATGAAGTCGAAAGGCTGCGAAAGCTCGGGGCCAAACGTATCACGTTGAAAACAGGCGCCTATCCGATGAGAGAACTGGCCATGGCCATACGATGGTCCAGCGATGCCAATATTGATCTTTTGACCATGGACGGTGCTCCGGGAGGGACCGGAATGAGCCCCTGGAGAATGATGACCGAGTGGGGTATTCCATCCATATACCTTCACTCCATGGCCTATGAGCTGTGTGAACGCCTCGCCCAACGAGGGAAACGGGTCCCGGACATCGCATTTGCCGGTGGCTTTTCTTCCGAGGATCATGTTTTCAAAGCACTGGCTTTAGGTGCACCGTACTGTAAGGCCGTATGCATGGGCCGCGCGTTAATGATTCCTGGCATGGTGGGTAAAAACACTGAAAAGTGGTTTCGAGGAGAAGACGGTGGTCTTCCGACGACAGTTTCGAGATTTGGATCTAACAAAGAAGAAATATTTATGAATTACGAAGTGTTAAAGGAAAAATACGGTTCGGAAGCCGAACGTTTTCCTTTGGGTGCCATCGGCATTTTCAGCGTGGTGGATAAAATCAAGGTCGGACTTCAACAAATAATGGCTGGATCCAGAAACTGGGCCGTCAAATACATCAGTCGAAATGACATATTCTCACTTACCGAAGAGTGTGCCAAAGTCACAGGTACGCCGTATGTAATGGATGCCTATCGGGAGGAAGCTCTCCAGATAATCGATTCTTGAAAAAATACATAAATGGCATTACAATAACCACCAGAGGCGGCTTAAAAACATCTCTGGTGGTTCCACCCCGGCCTTGGGACCACTTTTTTTCCGCTGCCATCCTGATTAACAATCATAAAATCGGGACAAAGGATGATTCAAGAATACAGTCAAATACCCAGTGAATTTTATTCACACTTAAAAGTTTTTCACGAGTTGATGTCAATCAAAGTGCGTGAAATCTTATTTGTTTCCAGTCCCTATGATGTGTTTATAATGGAAGAGGATGGAAGTCCGGCATCAAGAATCATAAATGAATACAGCGGGTTAAATCTTAGTCTTCCGCCCAGGGTAACTCGGGCGTCTTCGGCTAGAGAAGCGCTGTCTCACTTGAATAAGAAAAAGTTCGATATGGTTCTAACCATGCCCCATGTCGATGACATGGATGCGTTTTCATTGGGCCTGGAGATTAAGAAACTCAACCCGAGTCTCCCTGTTATTCTACTATCTCACAGCCCTATCGGTATTTATCCATTTCCGAAAAGCAAGAATTGTAAAGGGATTGACAAAAGTTTTATCTGGTCCGGCAATTCCGATCTGTTGCTCGCGTTGGTTAAAAACGTGGAAGATCGCATGAATGTTGAAAACGACACTCGGAAGGCAATGGTCCGGGTACTGATTCTGGTTGAGGATTCACCGGTTTATTACTCTTCTTTTCTACCCATGATTTACAAAGAAATTGTAAAACAAACCCAGGCTGTCCTTGGAGCTGGTCTCAACGAAGAACACCGGCTGCTCACCATGCGGGCCAGGCCCAAAATCCTGTTAGCGGAGAACTATGAAGAGGCCATGGAACTATGCCAAAAGTTCCGGTCATTTCTGTTCGGCATTATATCGGATACCCGCATCCCTAAAAATGGAAGGCTGATCGATGATGCAGGGTTTTTGTTACTGTCACAAATGAGAAAGGAAATCTCTGATCTTCCCCTTCTCTTGATGAGTTCAAAACCATCCAATAAGGCAAAAGCAGATTTAATTCCGGCTGTTTTTCTGGACAAGAATTCTCCAAACCTTCTTGCAGAGTTACACGATTTCTTTCTGAACCGTTTAGGATTTGGAGATTTTGTTTTCCGCATGCCGGACGGCACGGAAATTGACCGGGCGTCCGACCTTCGTGATCTTGAGGCAAAGGTTGCTAAGATACCGGATGAATCGATTTGTTATCATGCCAAGCGCAATCATTTTTCCAACTGGATTATGTCTCGTTCGGAAATCCCCCTTGCTTCCAAGTTTCGCGAGGTCAAAGCCTCTGATTTTGCAAGCGCCCATGACATAAGGAATTATATCATCGCCAATGTCCATGCGTTGCGGAAGTGGCGTCAAAAAGGTGTGGTCGCTCAATTCAAAAGCCATAATTTCGATGCAGATGTTATGGAGTTTGTTAAAATCGGCCAGGGTTCGCTGGGGGGTAAGGCCCGGAGCTTAGCCTTTATGTCCGCCCTGCTACAGCAGAATCCGAAAATTTATGAAAATTATCCGGAAATTAACATCGAAATTCCAAAAACTCTGGTTGTGAGTACGGACGGTTTTGAATCTTTTATCGCACAGAACGACTTAAAGCATTTTGCCACCCAAAATTATACAAATGAAGAAGTTACCGAGGTATTTTTACAGGCAGAGATACCCGAATGGCTGGTGAAAGAATTGGAAGCTTACCTGGCACAGGTGAAATATCCCCTGTCGATCCGTTCTTCAAGTTTGCTTGAAGATGCGCAGTTCCAGCCCTATGCCGGAATTTATGAAACCTATATGATTCCCAATAACCATTCTCAACTTTCCAAGCGGCTACACCATCTTATTACCGCCATAAAACTGGTGTATGCGTCTACCTATTATGAAGATGCCAAGGCATTTTCCCGCAGTACATCGAGTCAGCCTCAGGAAGAGGCCATGGCGGTTATCATACAGCAACTGACCGGAGAAGAATATGGAGATTATTTTTATCCGGCCATTTCCGGAGTGGTCCAGTCTCATAATTTTTATCCGGTTTCCAAGATGAAACCCGAAGAGGGGATTGCCCATATTGCTCTGGGATTGGGCAGGACCGTTGTGGAAGGTGGCCGAACGGTGCGTTTTTCTCCAAAATATCCAAATATTATGCCCCAGTTTTCCATGGTTGATGATATTCTGGCAAACGCCCAGCGTTTTTTTTATGCCTTGAAGATTAAAAATTATCCCGATGAACTTAACTTCCTGAAATATTCAAACCTGGAAAAAAGGGAAGTTGACGATGCTGAGACCGAGTATCCTGTAAAGCTGCTTGCCAGCACATATGTGCCGGAAGAACATCGTATTCGTGATACAGGATATATGCCGGGGCCCAAGATTTTAACTTTTTTTCAGATACTCAAGTACAATATATTTCCGTTACCTCAATTATTGTCAGACCTGCTCGAATTGGGGCGAAAGGGGATGGGATGCCCTGTAGAGATTGAATTTTCGGTAAACTTAAGTTCCGATAAAAAAAAGAAAAGCGATTTCTTTTTTCTTCAGATGCGCCCCATGGTTGCAGGTGGAGAAAGGTTTGAGGTTCAAATTACCCGGAAAGAAATTGAAAAAGCCTTTTGCCTTTCCAAACAGGCCCTTGGAAATGGAAAAAATGAAGAAATGGCAGATATTGTGTATGTCAAGCCAGATGATTTTCAACCGAAAGCTACGATAAAAATAGCAGAAGAAATTGATAAATTAAATGCAGGCTTGCTTAAAGAAAGGCGCCCCTATCTTCTGGTCGGTCCCGGACGGTGGGGGTCCGCCGACAGATGGCTTGGAATACCGGTGCAATGGCGCAATATTTCAGGGGTAAGCGCCATGATCGAACTTAGAACTGAAAAATTAAAGGCTGATCCTTCCCAGGGATCGCACTTTTTTCAAAATATAACGTCTCTGGGCATTCATTACATTACGGTTACTGAAGGCTCGGACGATTATTTTGATTGGAAGTGGGTGGGTTCACAGCCTGCCATTCAGGAAACTACTTATTTACGGCATGTTAGACTGAATAACCCTTTTACCCTTAAAATTGACGGTAAAAAATCTCAATGTGTGATGATTTATAATTAATAAATTGACAGGAGGTTGTATATGACGGACATTTTGAATTTGATAAAGAATAGAGATCCGGGCGAAAAGGAATTTCATCAGGCTGTGGAAGAGGTGCTTGAGTCAGTTCAACCTGTTTTGGACCGAAATCCTCAATACCGTCAAGATGCTGTCCTGGAAAGAATTACGGAACCTGAACGCGTGATTATGTTTCGAGTTCCGTGGATGGATGATCAGGGACAAGTGCACGTCAACCGTGCATTCAGAATCCAAATGAATAGTGCCATCGGTCCCTACAAGGGCGGTTTGCGTTTTCATCCATCAGTCAATTTGAGTATCCTCAAGTTTTTGGCTTTTGAGCAGGTATTTAAAAATGCGCTGACCACCCTCTCCATGGGGGGAGGCAAAGGCGGATCGGATTTTGATCCCAAGGGAAAATCTGATAACGAGGTGATGCGGTTCTGCCAGAGTTTCATGGCTGAGCTTTTTCGCCATATCGGTCCGGATACGGATGTACCGGCAGGAGACATCGGTGTGGGCGCCAGAGAAATCGGCTATCTTTTTGGAATGTATAAGAAATTGAGCAACGAGTTCACCGGCGTTTTGACTGGTAAAAGTCTGGGCTGGGGGGGAAGTCTTATTCGCCCGGAAGCAACCGGCTACGGCAGCGTTTATTTTGCCGCTGAAATGCTGGCAACTCAAAACCAAACGCTTGAAGGCAAAACTTGTCTGGTATCGGGTTCCGGCAACGTGGCCCAGTACACCGTGGAAAAAATTATTGAGCTTGGCGGCAAGGTGGTTACCCTTTCTGATTCTTCCGGCTATATTTATGATGAAGAAGGCATCGACAGTGACAAACTCGCCTTTGTAAAACGGTTGAAAAATATCAAACGCGGTAGAATGAGTGAGTATATTGATAAGTATTCCGAAGCGGTTTACACAGAAGCGGATACTTCTTTAGATTATAATCCTTTGTGGAACCATAAATCAGACTGCGCCTTTCCCAGTGCCACCGAGAATGAAATCAACGCAACAGATGCGGCAAACCTGATGAAGAACGGTGTTCACTTGGTTTGCGAGGGGGCCAACATGCCGAGCACCCCGGAAGCCATCAACATTTTTTTGGACAAGAAAATTCTGTATGCTCCCGGCAAGGCATCCAATGCCGGTGGGGTGGCCGTATCCGGCCTGGAAATGGCTCAGAACAGCATGCGTTTGAACTGGCCCGCAGATGAAGTGGATCACCGCCTCAAGATGATCATGAAAAACATTCACCAGACCTGTCTGAATGCCTCTGCCGAGTTCGGTGTATCCGGAAATTATATGGCAGGTGCCAATATCGCCGGATTTACAAAGGTGGTGAATGCCATGCTGGATCAAGGTTTACTTTAACCTAAATTGAGCGATTTTTTACTCGATCTGCACCGATCTCTTGCGCATCAAGGATCCGCGAAAATCCTCGACATATCCATCCCGATGTCTTTTCGGGACGGTTTTCGCGAACCCTTATGCATCAAGATCTCAGCACATCTCTTCCCAAAAAATCGCTCGATTCAGGTTTAATTCTTATCATAACAACATCTCGATTTTTTTTATGGGGTTAATTCAGTTGAAAAATGCAATATTAACCCCTTCCAGGGATAAACCAAATCCGGGTCCTTTGGGCTCGGATTTTTACTTTCCTGGTTTTTGACATATTCTTTAATGAATACCGCCTACCGTCAAATCCGGAAATTTCAAATCCACCGATTCTCTGTAAAGAAAAACCACCCGGTCTTTCACATCAGCTGATGCCCATACAAAAGAGGTTATATCAACTGAATCTTGCACGAGTCGGAGGCTTTCATATGCAAGGACTTCTGCCATCACCTAAAACCCGCGTTAATTGTTATGAAAATTTAAGTGTCACTTAATTGTTGAAGTATAGATTAATTTGTGCTAATAATATATTTGCATGTTTTAAATCCTTACATCCCTTTATCCATAAATGTCAGCTGTATTCTCATGCGTAAACCTTAAGGGGAGCCTATGGAAAGCATTAAAACCGATTCCGACCTGCGTGTTGAAATTCCTTCGCAACAATCCTTTAAAATAGGCCGTATTAACCCAAAAAGTCCCAAAAATGCCGTCGGCGAAGTGTCGTGGATCGTCGATGGGGTTGCATTCCCCAATGGAACAGAATTCCGTTGTAAATACAAAGGGTGTTTCTACTATGCCCAGGTGATTAATGGTGCTTTGATGATCAACGGAAAGGAATTTTTATCGCCGTCGGCAGCTGCAGTTACAATAACCCGTAACGCCGTTGACGGCTGGTTGTTCTGGGACTGTAAATTACCGGGGAATGCTTCATGGGTAAATATTTGTGCGCTAAAACAGACGAATTAACAAAAAACATTAAATCTTGTTTGCTTTCTTAGTAACTTAAGTTTGAGACCTTTGCAAAACGCCCCCTTTAGCCTCAATGCCTACGGACCGCAACAGCGGTCACCAACTTGGGCGCTTGTCCTATTGAACTGAAACAGCGAGTGCATTCCCATCCCGCATCCCCGCTCAATCGGGATTTCCGCTTTGCGCATACAAGTGATCCGCATCCGGCATCAGAAATGCCCAATTTTCGTGCAATCTGTTTTTAATTAACCGTTTAGTAGCATCTCAATAAATTAAGGTCTACACACAAAAACTGTTTTTCGATTTTTTGGTAAAATATACCGGTTAAATATAGTCTTATAATAAATTAGAATGACTTAATTGTTGAATATTTTTTCTAGAACAATTATAGCCACTGTGATGATATTTTTTTGAGCCAACTTATGATGAATTCGTAACATCAAAAATTCATCACGTTTTAGGTTTTAGTTGATTATTAATAGTTTTTTTAACAGATCCTTAAAACCTAACACCTGAAACTTAAAACTCTCGTAAAAAGTCGTTTTTTGTGTTTTTACGAGACCATCAACTTTTACAGGAAGGAATGATTTATGGGCGGATTTTTTGGTGTTGTTTCTAAAGAAGACTGTGTAAACGATCTGTTTTTTGGAACAGACTATCATTCTCATCTGGGAACAAAACGAGGAGGTCTTGCGACAAAAAACTCTAAGGGATTCTCACGGTCCATTCATAATATTGAGAATAACTATTTCAGATCCAAGTTCGAGTCAGATCTTCCCGAATTTTCAGGTCACAAAGGTATCGGGGTTATCAGCAATTACGATGCTCAGCCGTTGATCTTCGGATCTCACCTGGGAAGATTTGGTATCGTTACCGTTGGAAAAATAAACAATATTGTGGAACTTGCAAAAAAAGCTTTTCAAAAGAAAATTCATTTTTCCGAAACAAGTGGTGGAGACTTGAGCCCAACGGAAACTGTAGCAACATTAATCTGTGAGGAAGATTCTTTTGAGCAAGGCATCCAAAATGCTCAGGAAGCCATTAAAGGTTCGTGTTCCATGCTTCTGCTCACGGAAAAAGGAATTTATGCCGCCCGGGACAAATTAGGTAGAACGCCTGTCATTATCGGAAAAAAAGAAGGCGCTTATGCCGCATCTTCGGAAACCTGTGCATTTCCCAACCTGGGTTTTGAGATTTATAAATATCTTGGCCCGGGTGAAATTATTTTTATGACAGCGGATGGATGTGAACAGAGAGCAAAGCCAAGGGAAAAAATGCAGATTTGTGCTTTTCTGTGGGTATACTATGGGTATCCCGCTTCAAGCTATGAAGGAATTAATGTGGAATTTGTACGCTACAGATGTGGTTCGGCTCTGGGAAAAGAGGATGATTATACCATCGATTATGTTGCCGGAATTCCGGATTCAGGCACCGGCCATGCAATCGGTTACGCCAATGAGAAAAATATTCCATATATCAGGCCTTATGTTAAATACACCCCCACCTGGCCGAGAAGCTTTATGCCTCAGGATCAGAGCATCAGAGATCTTGTCGCCAAAATGAAACTGATTCCCATCAGAGAACTGATTGAAGGGAAAAAGATTCTTTTTTGTGAAGATTCAATTGTCAGGGGCACTCAATTAGAGGATCATGCACAAATATTATTCGATTACGGTGCATCAGAGATTCATATGCGGCCCGCATGCCCCACCTTGATCTATCCTTGCGAGTTTCTCAATTTTTCAACCTCTCGATCAACGCTGGATCTTGCAGGACGAAAAGCCATAAGGGAACTCGAGGATACAGATGATAAATTTTTAGATGAATATGCAAGGTCAGATTCAGAAAAAAACGAGGCAATGGTTGAAAAAATCAGACAACGGTTGAAACTTACTTCTTTAAAATATCAAAAACTGGAAAATCTTGTAAAAGCGATCGGCCTGCCAAAAGAAAAATTATGCACTCACTGCTGGGATGGAAGCAGTTATTTTTAATGGCTTAACCCGGAAAAGCCGGAAAAGTGACTAAAGTGAACTAAAGTTTGAAGTGACTAAAGTTGGGGTGTCGCTTGGCTCCATCTGTTCATATAAAAATCGGCAGAATTCCATAACTTTAGGCATTTTAGATCACTTTAGATCACTTCATACTTTTTTTAAGTTATTAAATTTTTGCCATAAAAAACACAAAATTTATAAATAAACGCCTAAAAGTAAGGGAAGCAATTGTTATGCCCAAACGAGAAGATATACATAAAGTTTTAATTATCGGATCAGGTCCCATTATTATCGGCCAGGCATGTGAATTCGATTATTCAGGTACCCAGGCATGCAAAGCCTTGCGCAGTCTTGGCTACGAAATTGTACTGGTTAATTCTAATCCGGCAACCATTATGACCGATCCGGGCATGGCCGATGCAACCTATATTGAACCACTCAACCTGCGAACCATGACCGATATTATCGCGGCCGAACGGCCGGATGCTTTGCTGCCGAATCTGGGCGGACAATCCGGCTTGAACCTGTCATCCGAGCTTGCGAAAACCGGTGTGCTTGAAAAATACGGTGTCCAGGTAATCGGTGTAAATGTCGATGCCATAGAGCGAGGAGAAGACCGGACAGCATTCAAGGAGACCATGGATCGGCTGGGAATTGAAATGCCGAAAAGCCAGGCGGTTAACAGTGTGGAAGATGCAGAAAAGGTCGCAGAAGAATTGGGTTATCCCGTTGTACTTCGTCCGGCATACACCATGGGCGGTACGGGCGGAGGCCTGGTTTATAATGTTGAAGAACTTCGCACAATAACCTCAAGGGGTCTCTCTGCAAGTCTCGTAAACCAGGTTCTGGTCGAAGAATCGGTGCTGGGCTGGGAAGAACTTGAGCTGGAAGTTGTCCGCGACGCCAAAAATCAGATGATCACCGTCTGTTTTATTGAAAATGTTGATGCCATGGGTATCCACACCGGCGATTCCTATTGCACTGCGCCCATGCTAACGATCGATACGGATCTGCAAAAACGGCTTCAGAAATATTCTTACGACATTGTGGAAACCATCGAGGTTATCGGCGGAACCAACATCCAGTTTGCCCATGATCCCAAGACCGGCAGAGTCGTCGTTATTGAGATTAATCCGCGAACTTCCCGCTCGTCAGCTCTGGCCTCCAAGGCAACCGGCTTTCCCATTGCATTTGTGTCCTCGCTTCTGGCCGGAGGGTTGACCATGGATGAAATCCCTTACTGGCGAGAGGGAACCTTAGAAAAATACACCCCCTCCGGCGACTACGTTGTGGTTAAATTCGCCCGATGGGCCTTTGAAAAATTCGAAGGCGTCGAAGATAAGCTTGGAACCCAGATGCGTGCGGTTGGCGAAGTTATGAGTATCGGCAAAAATTACAAGGAATCCTTTCAGAAATCGATTCGCTCCCTGGAGATCGACCGTTACGGCCTGGGTTTTGCCAAAGATTTCAATAAAAAAACCAAAGACGAATTGTTGAATATGCTAGGTACTCCCACCAGCGAACGACAGTTTATGATGTACGAGGCATTGCGTAAAGGCGCCGATATTCAAACACTATACCATATAACCCATATAAAGCCCTGGTTTATCGAGCAAATGAAGGAACTGGTGGAACTTGAAGAACAGATCCTGACTCATAAGGGCCGAATCCCTCCCGATGATTTGCTCATTCAGGCCAAAAAAGACGGTTTTGCGGATAAATATCTGGCCTATCTTCTCGATATTCGGGAAAAGGATATTCGTGAAAAACGTATCTCTCTGGGCAAGGTCGAGGCCTGGGAGCCGGTTCCGGTCAGTGGCGTGGAGAATGCTGCCTATTATTTTTCGACCTATAATGCTCCCGACAAAGTAGAAGTGAGTAATCGCAAAAAAATTATGGTTCTCGGCGGAGGACCGAACCGTATCGGACAGGGAATTGAGTTTGATTATTGTTGCGTGCACGCAGCATTTGCCATCCGGGAGGCGGGATATGAATCGATCATGGTAAACTGTAATCCCGAAACGGTTTCAACGGATTACGACACATCGGATAAGCTTTATTTTGAGCCCCTGACTGTGGAGGATGTCCTGAGCATTTATGAAAAGGAAAAACCAGAGGGTATTATTGTCCAGTTCGGTGGCCAGACGCCGCTGAACATCGCCAATGAGCTGACCCAAGCAGGGGTTAAAATCCTGGGAACCTCTCCGGAAACCATAGATCTTTCAGAGGACCGGGACCGATTCCGTAAATTGATGCGTAAATTGGGAATTCCTCAACCGGAATCCGGTATGGCCGGCACCGTGGAGGAGGCGCTCGATATTGCCAAAAAGATCGGGTATCCCTTGATGGTCCGTCCCTCTTACGTTTTAGGCGGACGTGCCATGGAAATCATTCTGGATGAAGAAATGCTGTTGCACTATGTGGCTGTGGCCGTAGAAGTTTCTCCGGAACGGCCAATTTTAATCGACAAGTTCCTGGAAAACGCCATCGAGGCCGAGGCAGACGCCATTGCCGACGGCACCGATGCCTTTGTTCCTGCGGTGATGGAGCATATCGAACTTGCCGGCGTACATTCCGGAGACTCCGCATGCGTGATTCCACCGATCAGTATCCCGCCGAAGCACATAGAAACCATTAATGAATACACCCGGAAAATTGCCGTGGAGCTTCATGTGGTCGGTCTGATGAATATACAGTACGCTATTGCCAGCGATACCGTGTATATCCTGGAAGCCAACCCAAGGGCCTCGCGCACGGTACCGATTGTTTCAAAGGTCTGTAATATATCCATGGCCCGGCTGGCCACCCAGATCATAATGGGCAAAAAACTTTCGGATCTGGGTCTTGAGAAGAAATCGATACCTCATTTCGGCGTAAAAGAGGCGGTTTTTCCTTTCAATATGTTGCCCGAGGTGGATCCGCTCCTGGGACCGGAGATGCGTTCAACAGGAGAGGTGCTGGGGATGGCGGATTCCTTTGGCAAGGCTTTTTTCAAATCCCAGGAGGCAACCCAGATCCTGCTTCCCATCGAGGGAACCGTCCTGATCACTATAGCAAACAGGGATAAACCCAGTGCCCTGGAACCGGCCAGGCTTTTCCAGGAACTCGGTTTTAAGATCCGGGCGACAAAAGGGACCCATGGTTTTCTGGCTGAGCACGGCATAGATTCCGAACCTATCAACAAGTTAGGATACGGCAGGCCCGACATTGTGGATGCAATTAAAAACGGAGAGATTAATCTGGTCGTCAACACGCCCAGCGGAAAAGATAGTAAGGATGATGACTCTTATATCCGCAAGGCGGCAATAAAATATAACGTCCTGAATATTACAACAACTGCCGCAGCCACAGCAGCTGCCAGAGGCATTGCCGGACGAAGAACGGGACAGGCCACTGTAAAGTCACTTCAGAATTATCATAAGAATATCAAATAGTAAAAGAGAGGTGTGTAAATGAACTCTGTAACCTGTAAAACTAAAGAAGACGTTTTGAGAATCGTTAAAGAAAAAAATGTAAGCTTCATTCAGTTCTGGTTCACGGATGTTCTGGGTATGCTAAAGAGCTTTGCAATCACTCAATCCGAACTCGAAACGGGCATGAGCGAGGGCATGGGATTTGATGGATCTTCTATTGAAGGTTTTGCGCGTATCGAAGAGAGCGACATGGTCGCCCTGCCGGATCCCGCCACCTTCAGATTGCTGCCATGGCGACCGGAAGAAAGGCCTGTGGCCCGGATGTTCTGTGACATTGTTAACCCGGATCATACACCGTATGACGGAGATCCGAGATATGTGCTCAAAAGGCTCTTAAAGAAAATAGAAGAAAAAGGATACACCTTTTATGTGGGCCCTGAACTCGAGTATTTCTATTTTAAAAGCAACGAAAGGCCTGAAGGGATTGATACAGGCGGATATTTTGACAGCCTTCCTCTGGATATGGCCTCAAACCTGAGGCGGGAAACGATTTTTGCTCTACAGGACATGGGCATTGAGGTGGAATACAGCCATCACGAGGTAGCGCCGAGCCAGCATGAAATTGACCTGCGCTTTGACGATGCACTCAGCATGTCGGACAAGACCATGACCTATCGAATTGTGGTCAAAGAAATCGCCCGGCAACATGGTTATTTTGCCACTTTCATGCCCAAACCGATCTTTGGTGTGAACGGAAGCGGTATGCATGTGCATCAATCCTTGTTTGCGGGAGACAAAAATCTTTTCTTTGATGGAAATGACCCATACCATTTATCCAAAATGGCCAAGGGGTATATTGCCGGAATCATGAAACATGCCCGGGAAATCGTCGCTGTGACCAATCAGTGGGTCAACTCCTATAAACGGCTGGTTCCCGGCTACGAAGCCCCTGTCTATATTTCCTGGGCCCGGCGCAACCGTTCGGCCATGATTCGGGTTCCTATGTACAAACCCGGTAAAGAGGTGGCTACCCGCATAGAGTTTCGCGCTCCTGATCCGGCCTGCAATCCTTATCTTTCTTTTGCGGTCATGCTGGCGGCCGGTCTTAAAGGAATTGAGAATGAGTATGAACTCCCGGATCCTATCGAAGAGGATATCTATAAAATGTCTGGAAAAGAAAAAAACAAGAGAGGTATTTCTACCCTTCCGGATAACCTTTATGAGGCCCTTCTTGAGGTTGAAAAATCAGAAGTTGTGAGAGAAGCCCTTGGTGAGCATATTTTCAATAAGTTCGTGGAAAATAAAAAGATTGAGTGGGATATGTATCGGACTCATGTGAGCCAGTATGAAATAGAAAAGTATATGCCCATAACCTAACCCGGATAAACCGGAAAAGTTACAAGTGAACTAAATCCGCCAAAGTACGGTGGCGGATAAAGTTTGAAGTGAGCTAAAGCCCGCCCTGGTGCTAATCGTTCATATATTGATTTGACTTATGCACCATTACAAACATGACTTTTTGAGTACAGAGTATTGGTGATCGGTCTGGGCCAGGGTTAAGGAGTCGCTACGCTCCGGCTTTTATACAAATTGGCAGTATTCCTTAACTTTAGGCACTTTAGCTCACTTTAGGCATTTCACACTTAATTGGCTAAGCATTTTTTTTGCCATAAAATGCACAAAATTTACAACTAAGCGCCTAATGTATTTACTTTCGGTAACGCAAACAAGCCCATGGGGAAGATGCACGAAAGTTTAGATCATGAAAAGAATTGAAGACGTTACCCTGCTTTATGAAATCAGTGAAGCACTAAATGAGCACCTGGACCTTAAAAAATCTTTATATAAGGTTCTGGACATTCTATCCAGCTCAATGAACATGCTTCGGGGAACCATAACACTTCTACACCCTTTGCGCAACGAGATAAGCATAGAGGTTGCCCATGGGCTTTCCAAAACCGCTATGCAAAAAGGAAAATATAAATTAGGTGAAGGTATTACCGGCCGGGTCATTGAGACGGGTAAGGCCGTCACCATACCCAAAATTAGCCAGGAGCCGCTTTTTCTTAACCGGACAGCTTCCAGAAAAACCAAACAGAATCAGGAACTATCCTTTATTTGTGTGCCGGTAAAAAAGGGCAGCCAGGTTATCGGAGCATTAAGCTTTGACATGCCTTTTGACGAATCATATTCTCTGAAAGATGGGAAAAAGCTCATGTCTGTAATTGCGACCATGGTTGCACGGCAGGTTATCAACCTGGAAACCATCCGTCTGGAAAAGGAGCATTTAAGAGAAGAAAATATAAGACTTAGAAACGAACTGGAAAATCGATATCGTATTACCGATATTATCGGCAACAGCAACAAAATGCGCGAAGTCTATCAAATGATTTCCCAGGTTTCCAAAAGCAACGCTACGGTGCTTATTCGCGGAGAAAGCGGTACCGGCAAGGAACTTGTTGCCAACTCCATACATTACAACAGTCTCAGATCAAAAAGGCCTTTTGTTAAAGTAAATTGTGCGGCATTACCGGTCAATCTTATTGAAAGCGAGTTGTTTGGGCATGAAAAAGGCGCTTTTACAGGAGCCATCAAGCAAAAACTGGGCAAATTCGAGCTGGCCAATAAAGGGACCATATTTTTAGACGAGATAGGATCGGTGGATATAGAAGTTCAGGTAAAGCTTTTGCGCATCTTGCAGGAGAAAGAATTTGAACGGGTTGGGGGATACCAGACCATTAAAACGGATGTTCGCATTATAACCGCTACCAGTAAAAATCTGGAACAGGCTGTTGAAGAAGATACTTTCAGGCATGATTTCTATTATCGCCTTAATGTTTTTCCAATTTACATGCCGCCCTTAAGAGAACGCAAGACCGATATTTTGCTTTTGGTCGATCATTTCCTGGAAAAATATGCCAGGGAGAATCATAAAACTATCCGGCGGTTTTCCACACCTGCAATAGATATGCTCATGGATTATCATTGGCCGGGAAACGTCAGAGAACTTGAAAACTGCATCGAACGGGCCGTGCTTTTGTGTGAAGAAGGGGTGGTCCACAGCTATCATCTTCCGCCCACATTACAAACCGGTACGGAATCGGATACATTGCCGGTTTTATCCCTGGAAGATGCGGTGGCAAATCTCGAAAAAGAGATGATCATCGACGCACTTAAAAATACGCGGGGGAACATTACCCTAGCGGCCGAAATACTTAATACCACGGTGCGCAAGTTTTCCTACAAGGCCAATAAATACAGTATCGACTATCGCCATTATCGTTAAGGGTAAGTTTAATGTATGTGCCTCTTGGCAGAGTTAAAAACCCGTATGATTTCAGATCCCCTTGTATTATAAATCGCTAAGGGCCGCATCAACCTTTGACCATACATAATCCGCATGGGACTGCACCACAGTTTATGGCTGCTTTTTTTTGATTTAAAGGAGGCCCCATGAGAGCTCACAACGGCAACTCGAAACATTCTCAGCAGACAATATCCAAGAAACCCTATCAACCGGGACTGGATCCCGAAATGGACGCCTGGTTCACGGCATTCTTTATCGAGAACCATCTCGATCACTTCACCCACCCGGAGCAGGCCGCCGCTCCGGAGCAGGTCCGCTTCACGGTCTATACCGAAGATGATGAACGCTACTACCCCTGTTCAGACCATATGTTTGCGGCGATTATGAGCAGAAATGAATCTGATTTCATTCAAAGTAAATACCAAGAGGTTTTGGAGCGGATTCTAAAACTAATCGACGGGCAGATCAAAGATCAAAGTGAAAAAGACTATTTGAACGCCCTCATTAAAATCAAGTATCGGCACGAAACCCGCGATGAGATTATGGTACCTTCGCGATTGGAAAAGCGTCTGATACGGATATTTTTGAATCATTCCCAGATTGGAGACCCCTACATTATCGAAAAAGCCAGCCGCAACCGCCGAGTCAGCCGGATACTAAACTCAGAAGGGTTTAAAAAGGCGTTGAACTATTTCAACCGCGCGGATTTAACGGACTCGCCGTCGAGTCTGACGGAACTTAAAGCGCTAGTTGAAGATTTGGAACTAAAACGACTGTTTTCACTGGCTGTGGAACGCTCACTGTGGAAATCGGACGAATCCATAGCGTATACCGAAGAAGATTTTCTGAGGATGTTCGACCGTCCGTTAACCGGAAACGGAATTGAGCGCCTGTTTCGATTTCTGGACATTCAGCCCTCAAACGATCAATCCGAAGTCGGCACCAAAAAAATCCTGTGGCTGGCCGATGAGGCCGGAGAATTTGTGGTTGATTTGGCCATTATTAATTACCTAACCAAGCTGGGTCACAAAATCATCATCGCTTTCAAGGCTGGGCCTTTGTTTAGCAAGGTCGATTTTGAGGATGCGCAAGAAGACGAGGTGCTGCGCCGAGAGCTTGAAGGAGCGCTCTTCCTTCAGGAAAAAAATATGAGCAAGAACAAACTGGTCAAAACACTGAGAAGCGATTATAACATCATTGTCATATCCGACGGGACCCGCGAAAACCTCAATCTATTGCTGTCATCCACAACCTTTGCCCGCATATTTAAAGAAGTCGACGGGATCATTTCCCGAGGTCACGACCAAAGACGTCGGTTTTTTGATACCCATTTTCAGTTCACCCAGGATATCTTTAACATCTCCGTAGACGATCATGGGGCGGTTTCTATCTGCTATAAACCCAAACATCCGGCCGTGATCAAGTTTTCCCACAAGGATCTGGAAAACAAAGCCAAGAAAATCATTGACCGGATGGTGAAAGCCAAGAAGCGCGGCATGACGGTGGTCTTTTACAGCGGGATCATCGGTTCTATTCCCGGCAAGATCTCTATGGCCAAAAAGATCATGTCTGTTATAATTGAGTATCTCAAAGAACAGTTTGCCATGACGTTCATCATTAACCCATCGGAATATTTTGAACCCGGCATGGATGCCGATGACCTGATGTACATGTGGGAGATTGTCCAGCGCAGCGGGCACATCGATATCTGGCGATTTCAGACCTATGACGACATTGTTCAGGCCTTTCAGATCATGAGCAGCAAGGTTCCGCCGGAATGGGTCTGCAAGGACGCAACCTTCAGCACCGGATGTACCAAGGAGATGCGTATCGCTTTGGAAGTTCAGGCAAAGCATCCTGAAATGCAAATCATCGGACCTGCCAGGGAAAAATTCATGCGACGCGACGAATACGGAGTGGGCAAAATGTACGACAAACGGCTCGGTGAAATCCTGCCGTTTAAATAAAATGGTTTATTTCCACCTTTATCCCCAATATTCCAGCATTCCATTCTTCCATTCTGATGGCGTAAAGAATCCTGGTCCATAGGACCAGGCTTTGGTTTGACCCTAAAAGGGCCTGTTATCCTACAAGCCGGACAAGTTAAAAGTGATAAGTGACCTAAAGTGCCTAAAGTTGAAGCTACCCCAATTTAGTGGACACCTCGAAAAGCCTAATGTATATGGGCGACAGGAGGTGTTCCAATGTCAAAGAAAAAAAGAAAGATCTATAGCCGAGAGTTCAAGGTGGAGGCCGTGGGGCTGATCACCAAAAAGGGATACAGCATCGCCGAAGCTTCCCGGAATCTTGGCGTCGACTACAGCGTACTGCGACGATGGAAAAACCAGCTCGCAGACGATTCACAAGACGCCTTTCCCGGTAAGGGAAGGCTCAAAGCTCCGGATGAGGAGCTCCGCCAGCTCAAGCGCGAGCTTGAACGCGTAACAGAAGAGCGCGACATCTTAAAAAAAGCGCTGGCCTACTTTGCGGAGGATCAGAAATGAAATTTCGATTCATCTCTGACCATTGGGAGACATTCAAAGTGGGCCGTA
>CAZBOB010000054.1:0-23005 GCA_964492995.1 uncultured Desulfobacteraceae bacterium
TAACTAATTGGAATCAAACGATAATTATCGTTTTGCTTTTTGATTTTAAAGCCGTACATTCTGATGGTTTCTGTAATCGGCCTGCCGAAAATAAAATCGGTCATTTCGGGATCAAGGCCTCCCTTTTGCACAACCAGTTCCCTGATTTGGGCGTCATATTCAATTATGTCGAGAGTGCCTTTTAACGCCTCATTCTTTTTATCTTTTTTAAGAATATTAATAAAAAGGTTGAGCTTTTCATATGAGCATCGCTTCTGGTGGTCCTCAACCAGGTCCCACAGCCCTTCAATGGCTGAAATAAGATCTTTTCGCGTCAACCTGTTTTTAGAATAAATTTCTTCAATTTCCCGTGTATCCCAGCATTTAAGAGCCCGGCATTCAAGAGGTCTGTTGTCATAAATCGTGCATTCATTTTCTTTTTCATTAAAAAAAATACAGGTCCACGAATTTTTTTGACCTTTTATTTTTATGATATCCGAAGCTGCCGGCAAAATAGACTCTTTAATGTTATCATAAAAAAGTTCACCCTCTCTGATGGTATAAAGATATTTTGATGAAATTATACCTTTTTCAATCAGAATCTTATCTTCAAGATGAAAAGACGGGCCGCCTTTTTTGCAGCAGGTGCCGCAGCGAATACATTGTGTAATTATTTTACTCATAAAAGATTCTCAAAAAAGTCGTTACCCTTGTCGTCTACAATAATAAATGCGGGGAAATCTTTGACGGTTATCAAAAAGATGGCTTCCATTCCGAGTTCGGGATACTCTAAAGTTTCAATGTTTGTAATACACTCTTTACCGAGCCGGGCTGCAGGGCCGCCGATGGAACCCAAATAAAATCCCCCGAATTTTTTACATGCCTGAGTAACTTCTTTTGAACGATTTCCTTTTGCCAGCATGACCATGGAAGCGCCGTGCTCTTGAAAAATGGGCACATACAGGTCCATTCGTCCGGCGGTTGTTGGGCCGAAAGATCCTGAAGGATATCCTTCAGGGGTTTTGGCCGGACCGGCATAATATATGATGTGGTCCTTGAAATAGCGCGGCAGCCCCTGACCGCTGTCAAAGCGCTCTTTAAGTTTGGCGTGAGCAATGTCTCTTCCCACCACGATTTTTCCGTTCAACAGCAGCCGGGTCGCAACCGGATATTTGCTCAGTTCGGCCCGGATTTCATCCATGGGACGATCTAAATCGATAGTGACGGCCGCCGTATCCTGCTCACCGGGCTCGGGAAGGTACCTGGCCGGATTGGTCTCAAGGCGTTCCAGAAAAATTCCTTGCCGTGTAATTTTAGCCTTTATATTACGGTCTGCGCTGCAACTCACACCAAGGCCGATGGGGCAGGATGCGCCGTGCCTTGGAAGACGGATAATCCGGGTGTCTAGACAAAAATATTTTCCGCCGAACTGGGCGCCGATGCCCATCTTTTGTGATATCTTGAGCAGTTCGGCCTCAAGTTTTATATCCCTGAATGCATGACCCGATGGGTTTCCGGTTGTGGGAAGAGTGTCGAGGTATCCTGCTGAGGCTAATTTGACTGTTTTCAGGTTTAGTTCAGCAGAAGTCCCGCCAATAACAAATGCAAGATGATAAGGGGGGCAGGCGGCGGTTCCAAGGGTCTTCATCTTGCTTTTCATAAAAGATACCAGTTTTTCAGGCGTTAACGTGGCTTTGGTTTCCTGGTAAAGATAAGTTTTATTTGCAGATCCGCCGCCTTTTGCGATGAAGAGAAACTGATAGCTATCTCCTTGTGTGGCATAAAGCTCGATCTGAGCAGGAAGATTGCAGCCTGTATTGACTTCATCGAACATGCTCAGAGGGGCGTTCTGGGAGTACCGAAGGTTGTTTTTTGTATAAGCATTGAAAACGCCTTTTGAAAGGGCTTCTTCATCGGAATAGCCTGTCCAGACCTGATGACCCTTTTTACCCATTACAATGGCAGTCCCGGTGTCCTGGCACATGGGAAAGACGCCTTGTGCGGAGATAACCGCGTTTTTAAGCATTTCAAGGGCAACGTACCGGTCGTTGTCGGAACTTTCGGGATCATCAAGAATCTTTGCCAGGAGCGCCAGGTGAGAGGACCTCAACAGGTGTGATACGTCCTTGAAAGCCTGTTCAGCCAGAAGGGTAAGACCCTGGGGCGCAATCTTTAGGATTTCATTGCCCTCAAAAGACTGTAAAGAAACATGCTCATCCGTTATTCTACGATACTCGGTTGTGTCTTCCTCGAGAGGAAACATTTCCTGATATGCAAAATCAACCATTTGCCAATCTCCTTTTGTAACTGTTCAGACGGGTGATGTTTTAGATATATTTAGAGCCATGCGCTATAGCTGTCAAGGAGTTTAACCCGCATGTCTCAGGAACAAAGAGAATTAAACCTAAATTGAGCGATTTATTTTGAAGATGTTGAAGAAAGATCATGGATAGCATTGACTAATTCTTTAAGAGGAAAATAAATATCTAATTGATTTAATTAACAATTATCAAGCAATTGTTGTTAACCATCCTAAAATACATACAGTTTTAAATATCGTTTATTTTCTAAGTATTATAAGCAGATATATAAAAATATTGGGTTTTGAACAAAAAGAGGTTTTCAGATAGATCTTACGAAATCAGCGCTTTTCTTTTATTTTCAAAAAGAGCGGTAGATATCGCTTTAAATTTACACAAAAAAGGAAGATCCCATCAAATAATTAGGATACTTCCTTTTTGAAATTGTTTAATTATATTAGCTATATAAAAATCCGGATAGATTTTCGTTTTAGAGGTTAAAATTGATCCCGGCATCACTTTTCAAGAGTCATCATAATATAATGGCAGGGACATTCTTTGGCACATAGACCGCATCCCTTGCAAAAATCCAGGTCAAATTCGTATTTACCGGTTGACGGCGATATCTTTACGGCATTGTCCGGGCAGTACATATAGCAATTGCCGCAATCGAAACAAAGACCGCAACTGAAACAGCGCTCAGCTTCCTTGATAATATCTTCCCGATCAAAAGACGGATAAATCTCTCTGAAATTCTTTAGCCGCGTATGGATGGAGACGGCTTCTTTGCTGAATCGCTTTTCTTGTGTATAATAGTAAGTATTCAGATCCTTGGAGTAGATCACCGGCGGCTGTGACAGCCGCCTTTCCACATTCCCTTCAATGTAGTCTTCAATAGCGGAAGCCGCTCGCATGCCCTGACCAATGGCAGTAGTAACGGTTTCCAGGCCAAGAACCGCATCACCGCCGGCAAAAACGCCATCCATACTGGTCATTAGATCTTCGTTGGTAGAGATCCATTGATTGTCTCGCTTTTGAATTTCGATGCCGTCATAATCGACCGCCTGACCTGTTGCCATGATCACCGTGTCGGCCGGATAAACCGATTCTGATCCCTCGATGGGAACCGGTCGGGCCCGACCACTGGCATCGGGTTCCTTTAGCTCCATCTGCCCGCACAAAAGACCGACCACCCGATCCTCATCGGTGATGATTTTCACCGGATTGGTATGATAGCGAAACATGATGCGCTCTTCCATGGCCTCATCAATCTCAGCGGTTATGGCAGGCATCTCCACCCGGGTACGCCGATAAAACACACTGACATTGGCCCCCAGCCGTTTTGCCACCCGGGCACAGTCCATGGCCGTATTCCCGCCGCCGATAACCACGAC
Source organism: uncultured Desulfobacteraceae bacterium (assembly GCA_964492995.1). Classification (GTDB taxonomy): domain Bacteria; phylum Desulfobacterota; class Desulfobacteria; order Desulfobacterales; family UBA11574; genus S5133MH16. The sequence continues at coordinate 3,674 of CAZBOB010000054.1, forward strand.
ATCTTTGCCAACTTCAACGATTTGACCGCTGTTGATCCGTTTTAAAAAGTCCACACCGGTAAACACGTTTTGGGCATCTTCACCGGGAATCTTTATAGATGTCCCGGTTTGGGCGCCCAGACCCAGAAACACGGCATTATAATCGCGGGTCAATTGATCCATGGGAATGTTGACCCCAACCTTGACATTGAATTCCAGTTCAATGCCTAACTCCAGTATTTTATCGATCTCTTGCTTTAAAATGTAATTGGGCAGGCGATAGGACGGAATACCATAGCGCATCCACCCTCCGGGCTCACTATTTGCTTCAAATATTTTCACCTGAAACCCTCTTTTGGCCAGGTGAAAGGCACAGGAAAGCCCGGCCGGCCCGGAACCCACCACCGCCACCTTTTCTTTTCTTTTGGAAATGAATTTTTTATGCTTCAGATTATGTTCCAAACCATAGTCACCCACGGCGCGTTCCGCGCTGTTTATGGCCAGAGGCGTATCAAAGTCCCGGCGATTACATCCCTCCTCGCAGGGATGGGGACACACCCGGCCGCAGGTCGCCGGCAAAGGATTGGTGCGGGTCAACACATGCCAGGCTTCTTCATAGTCCTGCTTTTCCGCAAGCACCCTCAAAAAACCACGAATGTCATTGCCCGACGGGCAGCTGTGGGTACATGGCGGAGTCTGCATGATATTAACCGGCATAAGCGTCCGCCACGACCCGGTCTTGTAAGGAACAACTTTACGCAAATCCAGTGCTAATCCTAAAGGCAGCTTTTTCATTATAAGTTAAACCTCTCTATGTTTTGGTTGGCAATTCTCTGAATTTCGGCCACTTCCTCTGTGGGCACTCCTTTTTTAAACAGAAATCTGAATCTGCCTTGCAGTTTCAGATACTCTTCCACCGGTACTTTGACCGGAATCTTTTTGACATTGGTCACTTTACCATCGATGATTTCAAATATGGGGAACAAACCGGTATCCTTGGCCAACCGGCAAATTTTAACGGTGAGTTCTCCGGGATGTCCCCATCCCAGGGGACAGGGTACCAGGATATGAATATATTTGGGTCCCTCAATGGAGAGTGCTGTTTTCACCTTGCGCTGCAGGTCTCTAAAATCATCTACGGTGGCCGTGGCCACATAGGGAATGCCGTGATCGGCTGCAATTAACGGCAGGTTTTTCTTGCGGGTTTTGTTACCCATGGGCGTTGTGGAGGTCCATGCGCCATAGGGGGTAAAGCTGGAACGCTGAACCCCGGTATTCATGTAGGCTTCATTGTCGTAACAGACATACAGCACGTTATGCCCCCGTTCAAACATACCGCTGATGCACTGAAAGCCGATGTCCGCCGTACTACCGTCGCCGGCCTGGGCGATGATATTCACCGGACCCTTTTTCAACGCCTTATACGCCGCTTCCACGCCCGAGGCTACTGCCGCCGGGTTCTCAAAAAGACTGTGTAAAAAGGGTATGCGCCAGCAAGGATCCGGATAGGGGGAACTAAAGACTTCCAGACAACCCGTTGCAACGCAGGCAATGGTATTTTCACCGGCAGCATCATGCACCAGACGGGCGGCTAACGCCTGCCCGCATCCGCCACAGGCTCGATGGCCGCTGCCAAACAGATCTTTTTTCTCCACCCTGTCGAGTTCTTCAGCTTTTTCATTCATTATTATAAATCCTTATCTGCTATAAGTTCCTTTTTTAACCCTAAAAATTCCAGTTCCACCGGTTCTTTTTCAACCCGTTCAACCATATATCGCAAATCGTCCACGGTTATGTTGCGGCCCCCGAGGCCGGCAATAAAACTGCTGATATTACGGTCTTTTTTCTCGGCCCGGGGAAAAGACCAGCGGATATCGCTGGCCAAAATGCCGCCTCTTCCCAGTGAAATACACTTTTCCAGCACAACAATGTTCATTTTGTCTTTCAACACATTGTAAATTTCTTGCCGGGGGAAGGGACGATAGGAACATATTTGCAAAAGCCCGACCTTTTTTCCCTCCTCCTCTAACTGGTCGATAAGGTCCTTAATTGTCCCGACCACAGACCCCATGGATACAATGGCCACGTCAGCCTCTTTGAGCTTGTAGGTCTTGATAAAACCGCCGCTGTCTCTACCAAACGTTTTGGCAAAATTAGCACTGACCTCCTTTATGGTCTTCTCGGATTTCTCCATGGCCCGGTGCAAAATATAGCGAGTCTCCATGTAAAAACGCGGATCGGCATATAGACCGATACCTCTCGGCCACCGGGGATCAACGATATGCCTGGGCTTAAAGGGAGGTAGAAAATCGTCGATCTCTTTTTGCTCGGGAATATCCACCGGTTCGAAAGCATGGGTTAAAATAAAACCGTCCATACAGACCATCACCGGCAGAAAGGTCTGCTCGGCAATTTTATATGCCTGGATATGTAAATCCGCAGCCTCCTGGTTATCTTCGGCAAAAAGTTGAATCCAGCCCGCATCTCTTACGGCCATGGAGTCCTGCTGGTCGTTCCAGATACTCAGCGGCGCGGATATGGCGCGGTTGGCACAGGTTAAAACAATGGGCAGGCGCATCCCGGCAATGCAATAGATCACCTCGGCCATTAACAATAATCCCTGTGATGATGTGGCCGTGTAGGTCCTGGCGCCGGCCGCACTGGCTCCCAGAACAACCGAAGCTGCGCTAAATTCACTTTCTACATTAATAAATTCCGCATCCAGTTTTCCCTGGCCAACAATGACAGATAAATCTTCCACAATGTGAGTTTGGGGCGTAATCGGGTAAGCGGAAATAACATTGGGTCGGCATAACGCCACCACATCCGCAACGGCTTGAGACCCTTCAATTTGTTTAAGCATAACCTACCTCTTTTGCATGATTTCATGTGCCCGTTCAAGGGCAGCGACATTGTTTTCACCCACTTTGCCCGGAAACCTTGCCATAATGGCTTCCTGCACCGCTTCCAGGCTCACCAGACCGGTAATAGAGCAAAAGGCTCCGATCATAATTGCATTGGGAATGGGCCGGCCGATGATTTCAAGGGCTATTTCTGTGGCGGGAATGGTTTCCACTGTGGCCGTGGTCTTTAAGTTCAATTCTTCGGGGGATTTATCAGAATTGACCAACACTAACCCATCGGGCTTCAGCCCCTCCAAAACCGGCACCATCTCGATCAAATGATAGTCCTGGACAATCAAATAATCCGGATGGAGCACATCCTCCCGTGTGCGAACCTTTTTATCATCAATTCTAACAAAAGCCTGGACAGGCGCACCGATTCGTTCCGCTCCAAAAGAAGGGAAAGCCTGGGCAAATTTGCCGTCCTGAAAAGCAGCAATAGATAAAAGCTCCGCGGCCGCAACATTTCCCTGTCCGCCTCGACCATGTATTCTGATTTCAATCATATGTTTCACCTTTCACCTCCCAGGTCTTCCGGGGAGGGCAAACAAAAAAATGATAAAAGTACAGTTAGATACGATTTAGATCTTCAATTGACATTAAAGCATATAAATGTAATGAGTCTTTAGTGTCAACAAAAAAAATTGGTTTAAAAAACGGAATTTAATTCTTCCAGTATTATAAGGTTTTTAAAGCAATAGTCAATATATAATGTTAGGTCTATATGAGTCAAAACGGTCACATACGGAGACCTTTGAAAAATGTTCAATTTTGCCTGCCCAGTTAAATCCGTATGTTATATTTAACCGGGGTTCAAGGCCAAGGGCAATTCTGCAGAATAGCAGAATTGGACAGCTGACAAGCTGCCCACAATGGCGAGGGGCATGGACGCCCCGAGTCAACGCGAAAATTTTAAAAGGTACTAAACTATCTATTATTTTTGTTGAAATTAAACCTAATAAAATCCTTGACAATATGGATCGGAATACTTAGTTTTCAGCTTTTGAGTATATACTCATAAAGGACTGTTATGGTAAGACCAAAGAAGCATCGAATGGTGGCTTTTAACCCTGACATCAGCTACTTCAAGCCAAGAGGAATTCCCATGCGCGACCTTTCCGAAGTGCGGCTTACGGTTGATGAGCGTGAAGCCATAAGGCTTGCAGATCTTCATGGTATGTCCCATGAAGAAGCAGGACAACACATGCATATTTCAAGAGCCACTTTTGGACGGATTATTCAGCGGGCCAGAAAAGTCGTTGCAGATGCTCTGATTAACGGCAAGGCCATAAACGTTGAAGGCGGGAACTACAAGATGGCAGATCAAGTACGAACGTTCATGTGTGCCAAGTGCAATCACAGATGGGTTGAACCTTTGGGTACAGGAAGGCCTCAAAGGTGTCCAAGATGTAATCATGATATGGTTTATGGTTGCGAAGCATAAGTTATGGTAATAGCGTTTTGTTTAATTTTAAATAATCTTTAGTAGTGATATAACATTTATTAGGAGATAAGAACTATGGTACAAATTCAAAAAAGTGTTGATGACGTCCAAAAGAAGAAAAAGGCTCAGTCGGAACAGGACGCTTCTGTGGATAGATCTTTGAAAAAAATAAAGAAAAAATTCGTTGTATTAAGCGGCAAAGGCGGAGTAGGCAAAACCAGCACTTCTGTTAACCTGGCCATTGCACTTGCCAAAAACGGATTCAATGTGGGGATTATGGATGTGGATTTACATGGACCTGACGTACCGAGAATGCTCGGGTTGAAAGGGATGCTGGGTCTGAGTAAGAGCAACAAACTGGATCCCATGAGCTATTTGGATAACTTGAAAGTAGTTTCAATAGAATCGCTGATTGCAAGTAAAGACGATGCCGTTATATGGAGAGGTCCGCTTAAATATTCCGCCATCCGGCAATTTATCGGTGAAGTTGAATGGGGTGATTTAGACTTTCTGATCATTGATTCCCCCCCGGGAACCGGTGATGAACCTTTGACCGTTGCACAGACCATTTCCGATGCCCGGGCAATCATAGTTACGACACCACAGGAGGTGGCGCTGGCGGACGTCAGAAAATCCATTAATTTCTGCAAAACCGTAAAAATGGAGATCTTTGGTCTTATTGAAAATATGAGCGGCTTTACCTGTCCCCACTGCAATAAAATGGTTGAGTTGTTCGGAACCGGCGGAGGAGAAAGAACCGCCAGGGATACAGGCATTCAGTTTCTGGGCAGAATTCCCTTTGATCCAAATTTTGTTTCATGCGGCGATAACGGCATCTCTTTTCAGGAAAAATATAAAGATTCTCAGATAACCAAGGTGTTTGCCGAGATAGCTGAGAAAATATCCAAGTGATATAAAATAAGTTAATGTTGTGACATGACCTTAGCGAGCGGTCATTTGTAAAAATCACGGAAAATCGATTCCTTGATAAATGATAAGATAAATTCTCACCCGCTTAGATCATTTCAATATTTCCATGTTAGTGTCCATCCTTAAATAAGGATTTTTGTTCAAGATCAAGGCATGCGAAAAAAATAACCGCAGACATATAGTTGATATTTCGAGGATTATTTTTTGAGCATAACGTAGAGATTGGGCAAAAAGACCATTTATGGATGGACACTTTTTAGGGTTTGATCCACCTCCCTTGCTTAATATAAGACTTAGTAATTTCCTTCAGAGCTTTTTTTTGCTGAACAAACCGTGATTTCATGCCGAGCAACCATTCCTTGTGTTTTACTGCTTCTTCCTTGCTGAGAAAAAGCTCGTGATCACTTTTATTTATTTCGAATGCCGGTGCATTATCCTGCAAGGTCATGATTCCCGCATTGCTGCACAGCATGCACCGCACCCTGTTGTGTTCGATAAACCGGAACGTATCCCCGCCGCATAGAGGGCAGCACGCCCCCTTTTTTTTAACACACGGCTCGAACAGTGCATAAGCCAGTTCCGCGGCCGTCTGTTTATTATCCGGGTTCATAAAAACTTCCCCCGGCAGGGCGCCGTAAACAATTCTGCTCTGTTTATTTTCTGCCAAAATCAGTTTTAAAAAACTTTGAATGCCAAGTAAACTATAGCCTTCCTTGCCCTCAATACCTGCTATTACAACGCCCACAGCCGGTTTATGCCATAGTTTTTCAATGTGGGCCAACAATGAAAGCCCTCTGTCAAGAAACTGTTTGATGCATGAATTTATGCCCAGAAAATAGGTGGGTGCGGATACGATCAATGCATCTGCATCAACAATGGCTTTTACGACTGAAGCCAGGTCATCTTCAATCACGCATTGTTCAGTTTTGTAAAGACACTGGTAGCATCCCCTGCAAGGGAGGATCTTAAAATCCTGGAGACGCAACAACTTCAATTCATGAGGGATTGAAATCTGCCTGCTGATTTCTTTAACCATGATTTCGCAATTTCCCAATTTTCGCGGAGAACCGATAATACCTAAAATTTTTTTCATAAATATCACCTCAAACAAAATTTTTGATTAATAGATATTGATGAATTCGTAAAAGAAAGAATTCATCCCGTTTTAAGTTTTATGTAATTAAAATTAGATGTCTTAACAGATACTTAAAACTTAACACCATAATTTTTCAAATAAGTTCTGGTGTATTAATTTATGATATTACCCCGAATTTATAATTTATTGAGAAGTTACACAGTGACTTGCTATCTATCAATATTTATTTTATAAAAAGCCTGATTATGATGGTCTCGTAAAAGATTTTTTACCAATGTGTTAAATTTTCTTTAATTACTTGAGGGGTTGGGGAGTTTTTTCGATTCAATAGCTCCATGAATAATCAGCGACTACATCATACAAACTCATACATAAGGGTTCGTAAAGATAGAACAGAAAATATGGCTTTAAATAAATAGGGTATATGGCTACCCGTTTAAAGCATTTTAATTACGAACACAAAATACCGCTGTTCTATCTTAACGATCCCTAATGTATTCAAACAGTGTATGATTTCGCTGCTGATCATTCATTACGCTATTTGCAAAGCTTAATAAGAAAAACACCCAGACTGCTGAATCACTTAAAATTGAATTTTGTGCAATTATTGGAAAGAACAGTGTTATGATCGAAAAAAAGTCTCATATGCGTGTAAATATCGGGGGAATAGAATTAAAAAATCCGGTAATGACGGCATCCGGAACCTTCGGATATGCCGGCGAGTTTGAAAGGCTTATGGACTTAAACCGTCTGGGCGCCATTATTGTAAAGGGATTATCCCTTGAGCCGTCCAGAGGGAACCCACCGCCGAGGATTCTTGAAACTCCTTGCGGCATGCTGAATGCCATTGGCCTTGAAAATGTGGGCTTGGAAGCATTTGTGAAAGAAAAATTACCGGTTTTAAAAATGATTGAACCGCCGGTTTTTGTAAACATCTATGGAAAAAGTATGGCAGATTATGCTGAACTGGCCTCGCGCCTTGAAGATATTGAAGAAGTATCTGGCATTGAGGTAAACATTTCATGTCCCAATGTAAAGTGCGGTGGTATGGCCTTTGGGGCTTATCCTGAATCTGCAGCCCAGGTTGTCAGGGCGGTTAGAAAGAGCACGACCCGGCCCCTGATGGTCAAGCTTTCTCCCAATGTAACCGATATTACTGAAATCGCTCGCAGTGTGGAAGGAGAAGGCGCCGATTCGATCTCTCTGATTAACACCATAACGGGTATGGCCATAGATATCGAAACCCGACGTCCAAAGCTTGCCAACATCACCGGAGGACTTTCCGGACCGGCAATCCGGCCCGTTGCCCTCCGAATGGTCTGGCAGGTGGCTCAAGTGGTCAAAATTCCGGTAATCGGCGTTGGCGGAATCATGACGGCAAAAGATGCACTGGAGTTTTTGATCGCAGGGGCTGTAGCGGTTCAGGTGGGTACGGCCAATTTTATAAACCCCCATGTCACCATAGATATCATAGAAGGGATAGAAGCATTTCTAGTGGAAAAAAATATTACTGACCTGGCGGATATTATCGGTACTTTGAAGGTATAAAATTTTGCCCAAGGGGCCTTGCAGCCCCTTCGGCTTTTTTCAAAACAGGGTCAGGTCGTTGCGACCACGGGATTGGCTTTCAAGTACTCCAGACGGTTGAGTCCGTTTATATAAGCTTTGGCACTGGCAGTGATGATGTCGGGGTCCGCTCCTCTGCCCAGTGCGATCAACCCATTTTCGCTTAAGCGAACCGTGACTTCACCTTGGGCATCCGTGCCACCGGTAAGGGCACTCACCGAAAATCTCAACAGTTCTGATTCTGTTCCCGTCAGTTTGGCAATACTGTCATAGGCGGCATCAATGGGCCCGTTTCCGTAACCCGCACCCTGGACCGGCCTTCCATTTATAGTGAGTTTGACTGTTGCCATGGGGATAACGGTTGTTCCACATGTCACATGGAGATATTCCAGACGGAAGGTATCGGCAGTACGCAGAATTCCCTCTGTTACAATTACTTCTAGGTCTTCATCCACAACATGTTTTTTCTTATCGGCCAGCTCCTTGAATTTTTTAAAAACAAGGTTCAATTCTTCATCGGAAAGGTCGTATCCCAGCTCCTTCAAACGTGACCGAAGAGCGTGTCTTCCCGAGTGCTTGCCCAGAACCAGCTTGCTGGCGCTGAGACCGATGGTTTCCGGTTTCATAATTTCATAGGTCATGGGATTTTTAAGAACGCCGTCCTGATGAATTCCGGCCTCGTGGGCAAATGCATTGGCTCCCACGATGGCTTTGTTGGGCTGAACCATGATACCGGTAATCATACTGACCAGCCGGCTCGTGGGATAGATAAGCTCGGTTTTGATATTGGACGATAGGGGAAGATAATTAGGCCGGGTGTGAATTGCCATGACAAATTCTTCCAGGGAGGTATTTCCGGCCCTTTCACCGATGCCGTTGATTGTCACTTCTGCCTGTCTGGCACCGGCACTTATTGCCGCAATGGTATTTGCAGTGGCAAGACCCAGGTCATTGTGACAGTGCACGCTTACAACGGCTTTATTTATATTGGGGGTATGGCTCATAACATACTTGACCAGATCGGAAAATTCCATGGGTATGGCATAGCCTACGGTGTCCGGAATGTTTATGGTTGTTGCGCCGGCTTCAATGGCGGCTTCGAAAACCTTGCACAAAAAGTCTCGATCACTCCGGGATGCATCCTCGGCTGAAAACTCAATATTGTCGGTAAAAGACCTGGCATATTTGACTGCTTCCACAGCGGTTTTAAGAACCTTGTCCTTTGTCATGTTCAGCTTGTAGTGCATGTGGAGGTCAGATGTGGCGATAAAGGTATGGATCCTCGGTTTTTTTGCGTTCCGGATTGCCCCCCAGGCACGGTCGATGTCGGCTTTGGACGTACGCGCCAGGGCGGCAACTTCTGTATGTTTCAGCTTTCCTGCTATATCGGAAACAGCCTCAAAATCTCCATCCGATGCTGCCGGAAATCCGGCTTCCAACACATCTACCCCCAGCTTTTCCAGCTGTGTTGCAAGCCGCATCTTTTCGCCGGCATTCATGCTGGCGCCGGGAGATTGTTCGCCGTCTCTTAATGTGGTATCAAATATAATGACTTGTTCTTTCATTATTTTACTCCTTTTTTTCAGGGTTCAGTATATATTTACAAATCTGTCCCTGTGACAACGAGTAAAATCCGACCAAGCATAGGCCGCAGGACAGGATAAAAAAATTGTCCTGCGGCATTGATTCCATCTCTTTTAATCAAGATTCTATCCCTTTTCATAGTCGTTTGTCATTTGTTACTGCTTTTGCCATAGACAGCTTATAGTGAACACTTTCTGCCAGGGCATGCCAGCTCGCTTCGATAATATCCTCGGAAACACCGATGGTGCTCCAGATATCATCTTGATCCCGAGACTCTATAAACACACGAACCCTGGCTGCGGTTCCTTTGCGTCCATCGATGACACGGACCTTGAAATCGATCAGTCGCATGGCTTCCAGTTCGGGATAAAATTTGTTCAGGGCCTTGCGCAGGGCGTTATCCAGAGCACTGACCGGCCCGTCTCCTTCAGCGGCGGTGATTTCTTCCTTGCCTCCAACGGAAATTTTGATGGTGGCGTGGGCGGAACAGGGGTGATCAGCGTCCTTTTCAATGTGTACCCTGAAGGATTTGAGTTCAAACAGGGGCTGGTACTGATCGGTAAACTTCTCCAGCAAGATCTTGAACGATGCGTCAGCCACATCAAACTGGTACCCTTCCTGTTCCATGCGTTTAACTTCCGTAACGATTTTGCGACTATCAAATCCGTTGGCACCCAGCTCAATACCGAGTTCTTTGGCCTTGTATTCAATGTTTCTTTTACCCGAAAGATCCGATACCAGAACCCGGCGCTTGTTGCCCACCAGTTCCGGTTCCATATGTTCATATGCTCTGGATACTTTCATGATCGCACTCACATGAATGCCCCCTTTGTGGGCAAACGCACTATTTCCGACAAAAGGTCTGCTGTTTAACGGAATCATGTTGGCAGTTTCGCTCACAAACCTGGAGAGAGATTTCAGTTTTGCCATGTTTTCTGCAGAAACACACGGGCGGTTCATTTTGTAATAAAGAATCGGTATGATAGATGTGAGATCGGCATTGCCGCATCTTTCTCCGTATCCATTGATGGTCCCCTGGACCATCACCGCACCGGATTCCACGGCCTGAATGGAATTGGCCACGGCCAGGCCGCTGTCGTTATGGGTATGAATGCCGATTTTAACCGGCAGCGCATCCGGTTTTGTAAGGTATTTTTCGGCAAGTCGACGGCGAACCTCGTTTATTATGAATTCGATTTCAGACGACAGGCTGCCGCCGTTAGTGTCACAGGGTACAATAAATTCCGCTCCGGCATCTATGGCGGCAAATAAGGTTTCCAGGGCATAGTCACTGTTCTCCTTAAACCCGTCAAAAAAATGTTCGGCATCGTAAACCACCTCGCGATCATTTTCTTTCAGATAGGCAACGGATTCCCGGATCATGGCAAGGTTTTCTTCCAGGGTGTTGTTCATGACCTGTTTAATATGAAGATCCCACGTTTTTCCGAATATGGCTACCGCGGGGGTGTTGGCTTTAAGCAACGCTATCAAGTTGGGATCGTCGGACGGGTCGATACCGGGTTTGCGAGTAGAACCGAACGCCGTTATACGAGTATTTTTGAATTTTACTTTCTGTGCCAAATCGAAAAATTGCATGTCCCTGGGGTTGGAACCCGGCCAGCCGCCTTCAATGTAATGTATGCCGAAATCATCCAGCCGTTTGGCGATTTGTACCTTTTCCATGGCGGAAAAGTTTATATTTTCTCCCTGGGTTCCATCCCTTAAGGTAGTGTCATATAAGATGATCGGTTCCATAATGTTATACTCCTATAATACCATTATTAAACACTTATTAGCCGTATCAACGATTTATTTTAAATGTTGAATAAGCTATTGTATTTTCAAGTTAAAAGTGAGCTAAAGTTTGAAGTGAACTAAAGTGAACTAAAATTAAGGAATGCGCTTACAGCGCAGTAAAATATAAAGATAACAGAGTACCATAATCCCGGAGTAATAAGCTCCACACCGATGAAATAGGCGTTGTATTTCATTGGGCAGGCATTCCACAGGGTAAACTTTAGGCACTTTAGATCACTTTAGACACTTTAAACTTAAAATCTATGATTATCGATTTTCAGGCCGCAACGACCGTACCGCAGCCCCGGCCTGCCACATTTCAGAATTTTTGATGATGTCGAGCTCCTTTTGCAGTTTTTCAAGGTAGTCAGGAGCGGAATTTGCCTCAAGCACCCTTTTGGTTTCTATGCCGGATACAACTCTTTCATACAGTTCGTCAAACAGGGGAACCACTGCATCCCGGAACCTGGGCGCCCAGTCCAGAGCACCCCGCTGGGCGGTTGTACTGCAGTTTGAAAACATCCAGTCCATTCCGTTTTCAGCCACCAGCCGGATAAGGCTCTGAGTTAGTTCCTCCACGGTCTCATTAAATGCTTCGCTTGGTGAATGCCCGTGCTTTCGCAAAAGGTTGTACTGGGCTTCCATAACACCTGCCAGGCAGCCCATAAGAACACCGCGTTCACCGGTAAGATCACTATGAACTTCTTTTTCAAAAGTGGTGGGGAAAAGATAGCCTGAACCGATGGCAATTCCCAATGCCAATGTTCTTTCCTTTGCTCTGCCGGTATAGTCCTGGTAGACCGCAAAACTGGAATTGATGCCGCTTCCGTCCAGAAAATTCCTGCGTACATTGGTTCCCGATCCTTTTGGTGCCACCATAATTACGTCAACATTATCAGGGGGTATGACACCGGTTTGCTCCTTATAAACAATTGAAAAACCGTGAGAAAAATAAAGCGCATCCCCTTCGTTAAGGCATTCTTTTATCTGAGGCCAGGTGGCTACCTGCCCTGCATCGGAAAGGAGTTCTTTAATGATAGTCCCCTGCTTTGCCGCTTCTTGGAGGGGAAATAAGGTTTCACCTGGAACAAACCCGTCGGCAACAGCCTTATTCCAGTAATGGTCTCCCTCAAGCTGTCCTATTATCACCTTAAATCCGTTATCTTTAAGATTGAGCGCCTGAGCCGGTCCCTGAACTCCGTAGCCGAGAATTACAATTGTTTCATCTTTAAGCACTTCTTTAGCTTTTTCCAATGAAAATTCTTCCGAAGTAATTACTTCTTCTTCAGTACCCCCGAAATTTATCTTAGCCATGTTACTCTCCTATGCTAAATGTTAAAAATAAAAAATTGAACACCTAAAAATTGGCAAAACTTTTTTTACTGCCACTAAGACACTAAGGTTCACCCTGTTAAATAGATCTAAATTTCGCTTATTATATATTTTCAATGGTACTTTTTAACAAAAATCGATCCTGGTTTTTCAATATTTAACAGGGCAGGCCAAGAAAGATTATTAAATTTATCCTTAGTGTCTTTGTGACTTTGTGGCAAATATATTTTAATTCCGGTTTATCCGGGTTAAGGATTAGCTATCATAAAACATGCCCAAGACCAAAGTCATACGTCTGCGGGTATCTACCTGGCTTCCCGGATGAGCGCAATCATGCCTGTTTTTGCAATTTCCTTGATACCGATAGGTTTTAAAAGATTTAATATGGCTTTCATTTTTCCTTCATCACCGGTAACTTCTATGGTGTAGTGATCGGGTCCCACATCAACCACTTTGCACCTGAAGATATCGACAACCCGCAAGATTTCGGCCCGATGCTCGGCTTTGGCCATAACCTTGATAAGGGCCATCTCCCTGTGTACAAATTCCTTACCGGTAAGATCGTGGACTTTAATCACATTAATGAGCTTGTTAAGCTGTTTTTCAATTTGTTCAATAATCGGCGGTTCTCCGGTTGTAACCAGGGTGATCCTCGATACCAGCGGATCGGTTGTTTCGGCAACACAGAGGCTTTCAATGTTAAATCCCCGGCCACTGAACAGTCCTGTAATTCTGGAAAGAACACCGGGCTCGTTGTCTACTAGAATCGAAAGTACATGTTTTTCTTCTGTCATGGGTAACATCCTTTTTTTAAAACGGCAAAGTTTGGTTTTATATCATAGTGAAACAATTTTATACCAGAAGCATTTCCGTAACAGGGGCCCCTGCCGGAACCATAGGATAAACACATTCTTCTTTTTCTACCACAAAATCCATTATTACGGTTTCCTTGGATGAAAGACCTTTTTTGAGTACAGGTTCTACTTCATCGGGTTTTGTTGCTCTTAAACCCACAGCACCGTATGCTTCGGCAAGCTTTACGAAATCGGGAGCACATTCAAGGCCGGTGGAGACATAGCGTTTATCGAAAAAAAGCTGCTGCCATTGTCGGACCATACCCAGATAGCCGTTATTCAGGATAACAATTTTTACCGGAAGACCGCATTGTATAGCCGTGGTCATTTCCTGGATGTTCATCTGAATACTGCCGTCCCCGGCAATATCGACCACAAGCTTATCCGGACAGGCGAGTTGTGCTCCGATAGCGGCCGGTAGTCCGAATCCCATACAACCAAGGCCTCCCGAGGTAATAAAGTGGTTGGGTCTGTCAAAGTGATAATACTGGGCGGCCCACATCTGATTCTGACCAACCTCGGTGGTTATAATGGCCTCACCTTTGGTGAGCTGATAGAGCTTGTCCACCACATACTGGGGCTTGATAACATCTTTCTGATCATAGGTTTGGGGTGATGTGCTTTTCCAGTGATCAATCTGATCGAACCATTTTTTTCGCTTTTTCTTGAGATTGCCCAGGTCTTCTTTGTCCAGTAACTTGTTGAGTTGGGCAAGAGTGATTTTGCAATCGCCCACAACCGGAATAGTGACCGGAATATTTTTTCGTATGGATGTGGGATCAATATCGATGTGCACAATCTTGGCATTGGGTGCAAATACGTCTGTCTTGCCGGTAACACGGTCGTCAAAACGGACGCCGATGCCCATCAAAAGATCGCATTCTCCGGTTGTCATATTGGATCGATATGTACCATGCATGCCGATCATGCCGAGCCACAACGGATCCGTACCCGGAAATCCACCCAGGCCCATCAGAGAACACGTCACGGGAATTTGGGTTTTACGGGCAAGTTCCGTAAGCTCTTTGGAAGCTTTTGAAAGTATAACACCACCGCCTGCAAAAATAATCGGTTTTTTGGAGTTTTTAATCATCTCTACAACCCGTTGCAGCTGTTTTACATTCGGGCTGTAGGTCGGTTTGTAAGACTTGAGATTGACTTTTTTGGGCGCCTTGTAATCGATCGTATTGACGCTTACATTTTTAGGAATATCCACCAAAACAGGTCCCGGGCGACCGGAACTGGCGATCAAAAAGGCTTCCTTGATAATCCTGGCAAGATCTTCAGTACGTTTAACAAGGTAGTTGTGTTTGGTGCACGGTCTGGTTATGCCCACGGTATCGACCTCCTGAAAGGCATCATTTCCGATAAGATGTGTAGGGACCTGCCCGGTAAATATTACGACCGGAATGGAATCCATATAGGAGGATGCAATACCGCTTACCGTGTTGGTTGCGCCGGGCCCGGATGTTACCAGGCACACCCCCACCCGTCCGCCGGCACGGGCATAACCGTCAGCAGCATGAACCGCACACGCCTCCTGGCGAACCAGGATATGCCGGATATCTGTTCTTTCCAGTTCATCATAAATGTCGATGACTGCACCGCCCGGATATCCAAAAATCGTGTCAACACCTTCCTCTTTTAGTACCTTCATCATAATTTGTGCGCCTGTTAGTTTCATGTCTCTTCCTTCCTTTTTAATTAATACCTCAAAATTTTTTTGCCTAAGTTGAGCGATTGTTGAGGTTGCCGCAGATACAAGAAAGATGCCGTTCCGCTATAGTCAACTATGCGGGACGGTATCTGACGCAGTAGATGCGGTAAGATCGACAATCCCGAAGGGTTTCAAATTTTAAAAATATAAATCAATTTAATTCATTAAAAAAAATAAATAGTTGATCCCCTTTTAAAATTTGAAACGCTCATCTTTGTTTTATTTTACCACCGCCCCCTCACTGGCGGATGAAACCATGCGTGCATACCGGGCCATATACCCATGGGTGATCTTGGGTTGCGGCGGGGACCATTTTGATAACCGCTCGTTGATTTCTTGATCCGAAACCTTGAGTGCTATTTTTTTCGCAGGAATATCAATGGCAATTCCATCTCCTTCCTGAACAATCGCAATGGGCCCTTTTTGCATGGCTTCCGGTGAAATATGCCCGATGGCCGCGCCTTTGGTGCCTCCTGAAAACCGGCCGTCCGTAAGCAACGCCACATGAGCATCCAACTTCATGCCTACGATGGCCGAAGTGGGGGTCAGCATTTCCCGCATTCCAGGGCCTCCCATGGGCCCTTCATACCGAACCACGATAACATCCCCTTTACGGATATTGCCGTCCATGATGGCCCGGGTTGCTTCTTCCTCTGAATCAAACACTCTGGCCGGTCCTTCATGGCATAACATTTCATCCAGAACAGCAGACTGCTTAACCACGCACCCTTCAGGAGCAAGATTGCCGAACAATATGGCAAGCCCCCCTTCAGCATGGTATGGGGTGTCTGTTGACCGGATCACCGTATCATCCAGTATGCTTTTATTTTTTATATTATCTTCCACTGTCTTACCGGTTACCGTCAGGCAGGTGTTGTCGATCAGGCCGGACCTGAAAAGTTCATTCATCACCGCAGGGATACCGCCCGCCCGGTTCAGGTCTTGAAGATGATGCGTTCCGCCCGGACTGAGTGAGCAAAGATGCGGGGTCGCTTTGCTGATTTCGTTGATCTGATTAAGATCCATGGCGACATTTGATTCCCGCGCGATGGCCGCAAGATGAAGTACCGTGTTGGTGGAACACCCCAGGGCCATGTCCACGGCCAGTGCATTTTTAAACGCCTTATCGGTCATGATCTGTGACGGCGTGATATTTTTTTCCAAAAGATACATAATTTGTTTGCCGGCCTCCTTGGCCAGGCGGATACGGGCCGACATCACTGCCGGGATCGTGCCGTTGCCGGGCAGGCCCATGCCGATGGCCTCGGTTAAGCAGTTCATGGAATTGGCCGTGAACATGCCGGCGCATGATCCGCAGGTGGGACAGGCCGCATCTTCGATACGATTTAACTCTTCTTCGGTCATATTCCCGGAAAGTACCGCACCTACAGACTCAAAAACCGTAACCAGATCGATTTTATCGGAGCATGTCTTTTCAGGATGTTCTCCGGCCAGCATGGGACCGCCGCTGATTACGATGGCTGGCAGGTTGAGCCGCACCGCCGCCATGAGCATTCCGGGTACGATCTTGTCACAATTGGTCACCATAACCATGGCGTCAAATGCATGGGCGGTGGCCATAACCTCGATGGAGTCGGCGATCAGCTCCCGGCTTGCAAGGGAATATTTCATCCCTTCGTGATTCATGGCAATACCGTCGCAAACCCCGATCACGCCGAATTCAACAGGCGTTCCGCCTGCCATATAGACGCCTGCTTTTACGGCCTCTGCGATCTTGTCCAGATTGATATGACCGGGAATAACGGCGTTGGCCGAATTGGCGATACCGATCAGGGGTTTTTTGATTTCATCATCCGTATATCCGATTGCCTTAAACAGAGAGCGGTGGGGCGCCCGTTCAATACCTTTTTTAGCCAGATCACTTTTCATTAAACATACCTCCTCAAAAAAAAATTAGCCGGATCACTTTTCATTAAATAAATCTCCTCAAAAAAAAATCCGTTATCGTCCTTTGGGCTGATAACGGATTTTGTTTTTTTGTTTTATTATAAAATCAGGCCATTATCAACCCTTTGCCTCGCGGTAGATTAGTACATCTACAACGAGGAGAATAATAAGGCTAATAAGGTTGTTAATGACGATAAAGTTTTTCATGATATCCTGCGTATTAAGTTAAATAACCTTTTTAATGGTTCTTAAGTATATTGTCAAGCTTTTTCTTTATTACCTAACTTCACCACGCCCGGGGACTTAAACCCGGGATCAATGGGCTGGAAACCGTCGACTGAGGGCGTGCGTCCGGGACCCGATGCTTCCTGACACGGGCGATCGGCAACGCCGGGCGCGGATTGGATTTTTTCCTCGAACCGAGGAAAAACACTAGATCGATCAACCGGAGGGCTTGCAGGCCGGTTCCTTGAAACCGCCGGAGCCGGTGGGAATGCCCTGGGAGCGCACGGCGGCGGCGGACATCAGTTTGATCACGTCCTTGCAAGCGCACTGCGGACATTCGGGCGGGGGATCTGCTGAAGACAAAACCAGTTTTTCAAAACAGTGACAACAGCTTTTACACTGATATTCATAGATCGGCATCGTTTCCTCCTCCTTCAGAGAAATGCTTTTATAGACGCTTTCGGTCGATTAGTCAAGATCAAACCGCGATGAATGCCTGCCGGTGCCCCCGGCGATGTGCCTGGATCGCACCCCTTATTCCCATATGGTAAAGTTTTTCCCGATTTTAAACCCAAACCATAGTCGGACTCTGTCCAATAATTTTAATTGTGGATTATTCATAATTTTCTCATTAATGGGTGACACCATTATTCATTGGGACTTTTTACCTGGACCCCCTATCGGGGATTTCACCGGGGAACCCCAATCCCCCTGAATGTTTAAAAATCATTTTAATTCAATGAATGCGGTTGACAGATAACGCTCTATAAAGTATTGTCGATTAACAAATATGTTAATTAAGTATACTTTATGAATCTAATCAAACTGCGGAACATACAGAAGCTTTACTTCGGATACGAGGAACTGGGCCGAACTCTCGGTATCAGCATGGACTCGGCACGGGTGACGGCAAGCCGATATGTCAAGATGGGCTTGCTGGTGCGTATCAAGCGAAACCTTTATATGCTCAGGGAGTCGTGGAATACGGCAACCAAAGAAGACAAATTCATGGTGGCGAACCTCGGCCAGACACCTTCCTATATATCCCTGATGACGGCCCTGGATTACCATGACATCACCACCCAGGTGCAAAGGGATTTTTTCGAGTCGGTAGTTGTTCAACGAACCAAAACCATATCGGTTGGGGGAACCGTTTTCCGGTATTCAAAAATTTCATCGAATTTGTACTTCGGATTTGAAAAAAAAGATGGCTTCTTCATTGCCACTCCGGAAAAAGCGCTACTCGATGCCGTGTATCTGATCTCTTATGGTCGGTATTCTCTCGACCTTTCGTCCATCGATTCGAAGAATATAAACAGGTTTGAAATGGAAAAACTGAGCCGGGCATATCCTCTAAGAACCCTAACACTGTTGCAGACCTATGGATACCTTCCGACAGCATGAATTGTTCGAAATAGACGTGTTGGACAAGATGCGCAGCTTCAAGCTGCTGGAGCCGCTCGTTTTTGGCGGTGGCAGCATGTTGCGGTTATGCCATGAGCTGAACCGGTATTCCGCGGGTCTCGATTTTTGGTTTGTAAAGAAAACGGACCAAAGCGAATATGTTACCCGGTTTAAACGGCGGTTTGAAAGCGTATATGAAATCACGGATGCACAGATTAAGCATTTTACTCTGTTGTTTGAATTACGGACCGTGACCTATCCCAAGCGGCTGAAAATTGAAATCCGCAGAGAAATGCCGGATATTGATTTTCAGGAAAAAATCGCCTTTTCCAGATTTGCTACCAAACAGATCGTTCTCAAGGCGCTTACCTTGGAACAGGCAATGAAGAATAAAGTCAACGCTTTTATGGACCGTGGGGAAATCAGGGATGGATTCGACATTGAATTTCTGCTTCGAAAGGGAATTTCACTTCCCGAGATGAGTTCTGCCCGATTAAGAAAATTCAGGGAAAAGATCGACCGTTTGACTGAGACGGATTTTAAAGTCAAACTCGGCTCGATTCTGGAAAATGATGTCCGCGAATATTATGCCA
>CAZBOB010000055.1:0-22838 GCA_964492995.1 uncultured Desulfobacteraceae bacterium
TGAAGTATGTAAGCTAATTCATTGCCTTGCGATTTTGATGGATAATGATGAAATTTTATGGCAACACTTTGATTTGAAGAAATCTGCCATTTCTGACATAATTCAAAGGCTATTTCTGCGTGATCTAATCCCAGAATCTCTTTTTCAGCACTCAGGAATGTATGTTGACCATTTCCCATGAACGTCTCAAAATCGTCCTTTCTTTCGTAAACATGCTGATCAAGTACAAGTTTTCCCGCGTCATGCACCAGTCCTGCAAAAAATGCTTCATTCCCGAATTCCGGATCTTTCCTGCTCGCAATAATCCTTGAACCAACGGCAACAGCTATGGAATGTCGCCACAGATCTTCTGAACTCAAATCGTACCCTTTCAGATTCTTACCCATCATGCCTGAAATACCGGCCACTGTTATGAGTTCTCCAAGAGTTTTATACCCCAGCAAAACAGAAGCATGCTGAACCGAAGAAACCTTTCCGCTCAAACCGTAATATGTAGAATTTGCCAATTTCAAAACTCTGGTAGCGATTGCCGGTTCTATTTCTATCAGACGTGAAAGCTCATTCAAATTTGAATCCGGATTTGCAATAATCTCTTGAGCCTTTTGCACAACATGAGGCATGGCGGGCAAATCACCCAATGTTCGCAAAATCCCGTATTTTAGAGTCATGCCGCTTGGACGCTTTTTGGCGAACGATACTGTCGGCTTCTCTTTTTCAACGGGCTGTGATTGCTGAAGAGATTCTTTGTGCTTTGGCTGAGACCGCAAATCGATTACGATGCGGTTTTTGCAGGCCGGACATTGAACGGCAAACTTTTTCCCAACCGGAAGTTTTTCGTCCGGAATTTTATATTCCTTTTTGCAATTCGAACATTCTACTTTCATTGCATTTTCTTATTCATAATATTTACAATGATATTATGTGCATAATTCAGGCGATCGGCATTTATTTCTAATAATTTTTTTGTGATCTCCGGATACTTTTCGATGACCTCCGACAGCTTATCACCTGGAAAGCGCTGGACAATCGAATTACCCCTTGACATTACTGTTTCAGACCTCGGCTTGCCGGTTATGGCGGATATCTCTCCAAAATAGTCTCCGGGCTGCTCTATTTCGGCGATCTTCTTGCCGCTTTTCACTACAATTAATTCACCTTTGACAAGTTTAAAAAAGTCCGATCCCCTATTACCTTCCCGAAAAATGACCGCTTTATTTTCATATTGCTCTACTTCAGGATCAGCAAGATATGCGGGAATGGCTCCTTTGGTTACGGTTGTCCGCTTCAATATTTCCTCAACCGAGGTCACCCCTTGACGTATCTTTTCCAGGCCGGCATCTCTTAAGGTGACCATGCCTTCCAGTAACGCGGTTTTTCTCAATTGGTCCTCCGACACCTGGGCACTGATTACTCTGGAAATCTTATCGCTTACCTCCATAAGTTCATACAGGCCCATGCGCCCTTTATACCCGGACCCCAGGCATTCCGAACACCCCCCGGGTCCGTATATTTTAAGCCCGGATATTTCATCTTGTGAAAATCCCATGTCTTCCAATTCGGCAGGATTAAAATTTTTATCCAGAACCTTACATTTCGAACAAAGCTTTCGTGCCAGGCGTTGAGAAAGAACCATTATCACTGAAGATGCCACCAGATATGACGGTATTCCGATATCCATAAGACGTCCAATAGTAGAAGGGCAGTCGTTTGTGTGGAGGGTGCTGAAAACCAGATGGCCCGTCATGGCAGCCTTTATGGCAATCTCTGCAGTTTCCAAATCTCTAATCTCACCCACCATAATAATATCCGGATCCTGGCGTAAAAACGCCCTGAGAGCCGATGCAAAAGTCATTCCCACATCATCCTTGACATTCACCTGATTGATTCCCTTGAAGTTGAATTCTACTGGATCTTCAACTGTAAGTATTTTAGTATCTTCTTTATTCAGTTTATGTAGAACCGAGTATAAAGTAGTTGTTTTACCGCTTCCTGTGGGTCCGGTTACAAGCATCAGGCCATAAGGCCGGTAAATACAACGCTCAAGTGCATTAAGCGTCTCCGTTTCAAACCCCATTATAGAAAGATCTACGCTAAGTGAACTCTGGTCAAGGACACGCATTACAATGCTCTCACCAAAAAGGGTTGGCAATGTAGAAACGCGAAAATCGATTGTCTTTTTTTTCCCGAAGTTCATTTTAATCCTGCCGTCCTGTGGCACGCGACGTTCGGCGATATTGAGTCCGGCTAATATTTTAAGCCTGGAATTTACAGCATTTTTTATTGTGGTGGGCAAGTTCATTGACTTGAAAAGATAACCGTCCATTCTATATCTTACCTGCAACGTCTTCTCAAAAGGCTCGATATGAATGTCGCTTACGCCCTCATTGATGGCTTTTATCAGAATGCC
Source organism: uncultured Desulfobacteraceae bacterium (assembly GCA_964492995.1). Lineage (GTDB taxonomy): Bacteria > Desulfobacterota > Desulfobacteria > Desulfobacterales > UBA11574 > S5133MH16. The sequence continues at coordinate 2,408 of CAZBOB010000055.1, forward strand.
GTTCACAAGTTTTATAATGGGAGCATCAGCTGCCGTGTATTCATCTGAGATATCGATGCTTCCCAAATCTACTAACTCCAATTCCCCCACAGCCTCGGACACCAGAGAACCGAAGTCATCGACTACTTCAACAGGTTCATCTTCTTCGCTCACTTCCTCCTTTTGGCCAAGGTAACTGTTATACTCTTCATCATCTATCTTATAATAGGTTCTGAAAGCTTCAACGATATCTCTCTCTGTGGAGATACAGAGACTCATGCTTTTTTGAACTTCGTTCTGTAAATCAGCAACAGCAGAAGTATCGGTCGGCTCCGCCATGGTGACTACAAGTTCCTCTCCTTTGAATTTTATAGGGAAAGCCATATATTTTTTGGCTATTTCATAAGGTAGGATCTCGAGGACTTCGGGATCAGGGAGTGTTTTTGATACTAAAACCGCAGGATAGTTATGCATACGGCTCAGGACATTTACAACGTTCTCATCTTCGATATATCCCAATTTTATAAGTATATTTCCCAGGCGCCCGTCATTTTTTTTCTGATAGTTCAGGGCATCTTCCAGCTGTGTGGACGTAATGTAGCCCTCTTTGCATAAAATCTCGCCAATTTTGGCTTTTCCGGCTCCGGATTGATCCATGATAGTCGATTTCAGGCTTGATTTCCGTGACGGGACTGATTTGGGAGGATTTTCACCCTTTATTGATCCTGTATTAGCCATTTTTTTTTTACTTTAATAAAATCGCTTCCCAATTTTATATATCGCGGCTGTAAGGCTTAACTGATGATTTATAAATGATATTAAATTTAATCTTTTTATTTGTCTGCAACATATGTGCCGATTTGTAATTATTTCGATGGGATTAAAGGGAAATGTTAAATTATATATGATATCAATAAGATATAACATATATAATTCATGAACTCGGGCCTTTTAGCAGGTAGGCTTGATGGCAAATTATTGACATGTAATAACAATAAACTGACGGACTATTGTAGCATCTCAAAAAATTCTGGTGCTGGTGTATTAAATGACGATATGGACCCGCCCTTTAACGATGATCTCAGTACACACTTAACACAGGGGTTATTTTATGGCATGCTTAGGGCATGCGTATTTGTGGCAAATATTTTTCAAGTGCCGTTCTTGACCGGATTAATGAGACGATCAAATGTCAGCCTTCTATCACGCGACGTGATTTGTCGTTGCGTGTTTGTGAGTGGCTCGATTGGCGCTCGCCCAATGGCAAATTTCAAGAGATGTTGCAGAACTGTCTTGCGAGTTGGGGAATTTGGATGATGTAACGGTAAGCCTCATTTCAAGTCGTTATTGCAAAGAGTCCAAAATTTGGAGGGCCTTACTTGACAAACATCATTACCTTGGTAGCGGACAGTTATGCGGCGCCCAACTTCGTTATGTTGTCAAAAGTTCAAAATATGGGTATCTTGGCGCATTATCTTTCAGTTCGGCTTCGTGGTCGCTTAAAGATAGAGACAAACATATTGGTTGGACAGAGGCAGCACGCATATCGAATTTACAGTACGTTATTTGTAACGATCGTTTTTTGATTGTACCTACTGTTAGAGTCAAGAATCTAGCTTCGCATATATTAGCATTGGCTCTTTGTCGCTTGCCGGAAGACTGGGAGGATAGATATCATTATCGTCCTGTACTTGTAGAGACTTTTGTCGACCCAAATCGTTTTAGCGGAGCATGCTATAAAGGGGCCGGTTGGATCTGCATTGGTAAAACGTCAGGCCGACGTGATGGAATTCCGAAGATGATTTTTCTTCGACCGCTTAGTGAGAAGTGGAAAGAGACGCTTTGCTGCGAACCGGTAGTTGGTTTGGGAGAGGTGCAACGTCCCGAATCACCGTCGAACTGGGCAGAAGAAGAATTTGGCACCGTCCGGTTGTATGACGATCATCTTAAACAACGGCTTTATACCATTGCCCAGGATTTTTATGACAAACCTCAGGCCAACATTCCGGAAGCCAGTGGTTCCAAAGCCCGAACAATAGGGGCATACCGTTTCTTTAAGAACGAAAAGATGAATATGGACGTTATTCTGACAGCCCATACCGAAACCACAATTGAACGGATAAAGGAGCACCGTATAGTGCTTGCTCCCCAAGATACAACGACGCTCAATTACACTACGCATCCAATGACGGAAGGACTGGGCCCGATTAACAATGTGAACGATAAATCTGTCGGACTGATTCTCCACGACACGTTAGCCTTTACGGAGGAAGGGACGCCTCTTGGAATTTTAGATGCCCAGTGCTGGGCGCGTGATCCGGAGAGCAAGGGCAAGCCGAATCAACGAAAAAAACTACCCATAGAGCAAAAGGAGAGTATAAAATGGTTGCGTAGTTATCAGAAAGTGGCTGAAATCCAGAAACTGTGTCCCGAGACGATGATTGTCAGCGTCGGAGACCGAGAGTCGGATATTTATGAGTTATTCATGGAGGCCGGCAAAGATCCAAGCGGTCCCAAATTGCTGGTGTGTTTGGGGAAAAACCGCGGTCGTAAAATAGGTCAAGAACCGTTGTGGGAGTTCATGGCTCGGCAGGAGGTGTCCAGGGCATTGGATATTCATATCCCCCGCAGAGGTTCGAGAAAAGCGCGAGATACAAGGGTCGATATCCGATTTTCTGAAATTGAATTGACTCCTCCAAAAGATAAAAACGGTGTTTGGCCAAGGTTTAGGGCATGGGCAGTATACGTCTTAGAACAAGAACGCGATGAGGCCGTTGCTTCTCCTGTTGAATGGTTACTTCTGAGCACAGTAGAGGTGAAAAGTTTCGAAGACGCCAAAAAACGGGTGGAATGGTATTCGGGACGTTGGGGGATCGAGGTCTATCACCGCACCATGAAAAGCGGCTGTCGTATTAAGGATCGTCAGTTTGGAACGGCTGATCGTATTGAAACATGTCTCGGCGTTGATATGGTTGTAGCTTGGCGAATCTATCATCTGACCATGTTGGGTCGAGAGGTGCCTGAATCGCCGTGTACAGTGTTTTTCAAGGATATCGAGTGGAAAGCGCTCTGCTGCTATGTCAACAAAACTCCAGTTCCGCCAGAAAAGCCGCCTTCTTTGGGTGAAGCTATATACATGGTTGGAGGCATCGGCGATCATCTGGGAAGAAAAAGTGATGCTTTCCCTGGTACCCAAACCCTCTGGCGTGGGCTGCAACGTCTGGATACGGCAGCAGAGATGTATGCTATTTTTACTCAACAGCAGCCTCCTCATCCACTTCAGTCTGGCCCATGACACCCGTTGTGCCCCTGTGTCATGTGTGGGTAAAGATCATCCTTTAACGGGTGACCTCAATTGGGCAAAGTGCCTTTCATTCTCTGAATAAACTCTAAATCTTCCTTACTTCTCATGGTCATCCTATTTTCAACTTCTTCTTTATCCAGGCCCATCAATATCTTATAAGCATTATATTTTGTCTTGCAAAAATATATGTCAAAAGGATCCTTTTTCTTTTGAATCCTGTAAATTCTAATGCCGGGGACTTCGTCACTCTGGATATATTCGTATTCTGTATTAATTAAAAGGGGTTCTATGTCGTGCTTGTTCTGCCAGGGAATGCATGCGCCTTCCATTCCAAGAACAGGATCCATTATTGATCTAATTTTTTCTGTAACTCCTCCGACAGCCAGAATAATATCACCCGTTAGGGAGCCGGTTACTCCTATTTTTTGATTTACCGGCTGCTTTATATAATCTGAGATAATTGCAATATCCATGGCTACGGAAGAACTATCCCCCTCCACACCACTATGGGCCTGTATATATTCCACATGCATTTCATATCCCACATAAGGTGCTCCGATTTTTTGCAATACTTTTTTTATTGAAGCTCTAACATTTTGAGCAGCGGCCTTGGCAATATCGCCAATTCTGCCGGGGGCAACAACCGTGTCTGAACCTCCTGCATTAATTTGGCAATGGATCGGCAACGGTTGACCAAACATTTGCCCACTCGATTTTGAATAATTTACCGCCAGACCCACAACATAACCGATAGAATCCGTCATCGCGCCTATGTATTTCTTAAGATCCTTTTTGTGCTTAACCATTTCTTTGGAGAGTGCTCCCTCAATACTTAAATGCTTATCCAGAGCACGCCTGACATGTTCCGGCAGAACCAGCTGAGCATTATCGAGTATTGCCTCAAACTCAGCAGTCTTGATTATACCATTTATCGGTCTTAAGATACTGCTTAATTTTTTATCTGACGCACGACATCGAAGCTCCTTTATTATTTCCAAAACAGCATCTCTGGAAAACTCTCGCTCCTTCAATTTGTAATCATCAGGAAGACTTTTACCGAATATGTGCTCACTTCTTTTCCTAACCCCTTCATAACCTTCCTTTTCTATTACCCCTTCCCAGGCATCTTTGAATTCTTCCCCAAGATAGAGTATTTCCTGCTTTACATATTGTACAACCTGCCTGATATTTTTCAATGTTTCAGGAACTGCACTTTCCAAATTGATAATTTCTCCTTTATCTTCTATTCTGCTGAGAAAAGCACCATCTCCTTCTTTCTGAAGAAATTCCAGAGTATCATGATTACAGCAGGCAACGATTATATTATCGGCTTTTAAATGATTTTCCGACCTATCTGCAGACCCGCTTCCCGTGTTCCTGCCACCTTCAAGAATAAACTTTTTATTCTGCATTATCTCCAGCAGGTCAGACATATACCCCACCTTAATAAGTGTTTTTAACTCATCAATGTAAATAATCGGAGATTTTGCGTGGGCGCCTAAATACGCCCGCTTATGAGCCGGGGTATGAAGGTTGCCTGACTGATACGGGTCATGCCTGAACCCTCCTTTCATATTTCTGGAATCCGGTTCGGATATCCTTGCCATTAATTCATTATCTTTTCTGGGATCGTATAAAACCTCCGGAACCATATCATATAGATGCTTGACAGCGTTTTTTTTACCGGTAAGGGCCTCATTTTGTATTTTCTCCTGCACTTTGTAATTACTTTCCTGCATATACATGAATATTGCACCGATACCGGTAAGTCCTGTGGCAATAAATGCCGGGGTAACGAAAAAGCCGGCAACAACACTAATACCTGTAGCCCAGAGCAGGTATTTTTTTACTTTCCTGGCGGCATCTATCTGATCAGAGAGACTGAAATCATCTATACTTTCTTCTACAGATACTATCCTGTTAATTATTTCTGCAATCCGGTCATCTATTTTTTCAGAATATTCATAGGCAATCCGTATGTTATTTTTATCTTTCCCCGGGTAGGCCACAATAGATTGTTTCGGCCTTAAATAGTCTCCGAGCGACTTGTCAATAACCTCGTTAAACATATTCGCAAGCATTGATTTTCCAGTCCCCGGTCTTCCTACCATAAGGATATGTCCTTTGTTTTGCGCGATTTTCCTTATTGCCCCTTTGGCTTTATCCTGAAAGATAACCTGTTCGATGGGGTCTTTTGGCACTGAAATTTTGGAGGTATCTTTAAAAAAAGAAAGGTGTTGCTCCAGAGTCTGAGGATAATGCATCAACTCCGTTATCCAGGCATAATCATTTTCTTTATAATCACTTGTCATTTTTGTATCCCCTGAAAGAGTCCAACAAATAAAATTTTCCTGCTTCTGTCACAGAAGCCATCTTATTAATTTCTGAATATACCTGGGGCAAATCATCTTTTATGGACTCAAGTGCTCTAAAATTATGCATCACAGAAAAATTGACAAATAATTTCCTTTCATCATAAGCGGATTTAGGAACATAGTTGAACGAAATTCCAACTTGAGAATTATTTAACACGCGCTTAACAACATCTTTTTTGTTTGTCCCTATATTAAGCTTCTCAAACACCCCTTTATATACTTCAGGCAGATGAGCTTCGGAATAATCTATCTCAAGCGGTTTGCTAAAAAGGAGTTTCAGTGGTTCTGCTTTTCCGGCAGTGCACAGGCTAAGAGAATTATTCAATTTTGGATCTATTTTAATTAATTGATCAAACAACTGCATGTATTGAACAAGTTGAATGTCATCAATCCAGAATTCAACTTTATTATCAGAATCGAGAACACAGGCTTTTGATTTGCCATTTATTGAAAATCTGATTAACCGGTATGATTTATTTTTATCATAGGATTTGAAATTGAATCCTTTCATCTCAAACAACCCATCGGCAATATAAGCTTTTTCAAGGATGACTCCGACATCTTTCGAAATATTCGCTCTGATATAATTAAGCTTTTCAGTTATACTCCCCGGGATATTTAAATATGAAAGATGTCCTCCAATATCCTCACAGGTTCCGACCACATCAAATACTTTACTTGGATCTATTTTGTTTAGGCTTTTTATTATAGGATTATAAGGCCTTAATAGTTCTATTATTTTGTTTAAATGGGACTCAAAATTATCGTCTTTACCAGGGCTTTTGTCTGTCTCCCAATCTGATTTGAGCACTTCAACAGGGATTTGGTTATCTTTTAACAGTCCGTGCAATTTTTGTGGTAATATTTTCCTGATTTTTTCTTTTACTTTATAAAAAGGCGTGCGATAATGAATTTCACATCCAACCAGCTTTTTTTTTATTTGAATAGGATTGGGATTAAGCAAATACATGGCTAACATAGATATGTTATATTCCATTGCCGTCTTTTTTTTAACCCCCTCCCAAATCCTGCTCAAATCAAAATTTGTATATCTACCTTTAGATATTACCCATATACTACCTGGACACAATTTATCTTTTTTCTTATCTAAAATTATATTTGTTGGTGTTGGTCTATAATTCATAACCATAAAATCCTTCTTGAAGCCGAATATTTTATTGGAATGTTTTATAACAAAACAATTTGTTACCGTTTAGTTTGTAACTTCTCAATAAATTATGGAGCCGGGTCAACATCATCATTTAATTCACCAGAATTTTCTGAGAGCTTACTTTAGTTTTTTTAACAAATCGATTTCAAACGAGCTTCTGGTATGATCAATTTTTATACTAAATACTTTTTAAGCGGTTATATTTTCAATAGCCCAAAGTAGTTCAACAATCTAAGGGTAGCAAAAACCATGCACAGTTTGATTGTTGATATTAAATATATAGATCTCAACTAGTTAGACAAATAGCTAAGGATTTTTGAAAGGAATATTATGAAATTTATTCATCAATTTTTATGTAATTCACTTCACATTTTGAAAATCTTTATACAATGTTCATAACACGTCAACAATCTTAGCTTTTGAGTGTCTAACCGCCATTCTGTTTCCAGACCCAGGCGGGCATTGAAGTGATGGAGTTAAAGCAAAAAAGAATGGATTTTTCTTGATTAAAATATGTTATGCTATGTAAGGTGGGATAAGGGGGATATCAAGGCAAGTTTTGTATTCCCGGTTTATCCAAATTAATGGGCAACACACCTGAATCCAAGGATGTTAGAGTGAGATTCAGGCTCTATCAATAAGATATGAACTTATTAATTATGAGACAAGGCCTTTTGAATTTGAAATTAAATTGAGTGGAATTTAAGGAGAGAATCTCTGCCAAATTATTGACACATATAAACAAAATATTGACGAATGAATTTCTCTAAACACATGATGAAATAAACTGAGATGCGAATGTAAAGCCAGATTGTCAACCGCTTGACAAAGTTTCCCTTCTTTAACGCACATTACGATATTTCCTTATGTAAAAAATCATTGACACGGGCGATATAGGTTTGAGTTTCTTGGGGTAGTTTTTCGGGGTGCCTTTCAACATTACCCATTCCCCAGTTATAGGCTGCAAGAGCAAGGGAAATATTGCCATCATACCTGTCAAGCAGCTTTTTCAAATAACAGGTTCCCGCCATAATATTTTCAACGGCACTATAGCCATTTTTGACGCCCAGTTCCTTGGCGGTTTCGGGCATAAGCTGCATAAGCCCCATTGCTCCTTTTGAGGAAGTGCAGTTTGCATCAAAATTACTTTCAGCTCTTATAACGACTTTTATTAAAACCGGATCAACATCGTATTTCTTTGAGGCATGATCAATGATTTTATCGATATCGGTTTGCGATTTGATCGCTTCTGTTTTTTGTAGAGTATGTTCGCTTTTTGACACAAAAGGATCCAGCTGATTTCCTATCCCAGAAAAATCAACCGATTCGAACTGAAATTCGGGAAATTCGTTGTTGTTATCACAGTCAGAAAGAGCATTGAATAAATAATTATTCATCTGAATTTGTACAATCTCTATCAGTTGTCGCAATCGGTCTCTTCCTAAAGGTAATACCGTATTATGCAAATCGCCGTCGGACCTGATGCCTTTGATCCTATTAACCAGTAATTTATTAAATGAGATCGGGCAGTTGTCCTTTATCAGATCTATTTCGGATAAATTCTGTTTATTGTTACCCGATCCGTGAATGCAGGACCCGATGTTTGTCCAGATGTTTAATGATTCTTTCATCGCCGATCTCCCTGGTGAATATCTTATTTTAATACTCAAAGTTCGTGCCAAAATATAATCGCTGCGCGATTTTATACAAATCGGCTTCGCCGCTTAAATAAAAAAGGCAGGATCTCTTGAAAGCCCTGCCTTTTTTCGCCTTAACTGCTATTAGATTTTATTCAAGGCATTTATTTTGTCCGGTTGAGTCGAGACCAAGGCTTCCCGAAATGCCGTTATTAACACCGGAGGACATCTTTTCTTTTTAATTTCTTTTTTTTTAAGTTTGAAGATTCCCGGCTGAAAAGATGCACGCGCATGCGAGAAGCCTTTAAGCAATTTATCGGTATTTTATCTTGCAAACTTTAACTTGCAATATCCGTACCAGAAACCTCATACGGACAAAAGAGGAAAATTATGGATGTAGGGACTGTTGGAAATTACAATTTGCACCGCCTGGCGAACCTTATTGTTTATCAGTATGGGTCCAATAAAATTTCCGGTCATCTTTTCAGGCAATCCCTTTGGAATATTAACGACAATATATATCTCTAAATGATCGGTTTTTCCGTCTCCATTCCAGGACATCTCCTTTAAAGCATCTTCCAGATCTATCTTATAGTCAGGCTTAAATAGAAACGGGCTTGTAATGACAAAGGCAAGCGTGGGATCGTCGACCGACTGATACCAGAAGAAAGGTGAATTCTCACGATGTTGAAGTATAATAAATTTCTTTTTATCCGGAAATCCAAGCATACCAAAAGGCATGTCAATCGTCTTCTCTTTTTTTATGCTGATTGTTCCGAATCTCGTTGTTTTAATTTTCAATTTCATTCTCTCAAAGCGAATGGTTCACAAAGGGCGGCCGCCTTTGAAAGATCTGAGTCGGTAACATTAGAGGACCTCAGATTTTCTTCCCTGATTTTTTCATATATCTCGTTGCGGTGAATACCGATACTTTTTGGTGCTTGGATCCCGAGCTTGACCTGCGTCCCTTTTATTTCAAGCAGAGTAACCGTAATATCATCGCCGATATTAATCTTTTCACCCAACTTCCTTGTCAGTATAAGCATCGCCTTTCCCTGGCATATTTTGTTCTATTATTTCATATAATCTATCAAAGTCAGTGTCATAATTTTGGCCGAAGAAGAGAGAGCCGCCTGGTAGGCCAACTCTCTGGCCTTTAACTCCATGATTGCCTCGGCCAAATCCGCATCTTCAATTTTAGAAAGCCTGTCTGTATTGGCCAAATTTAGATCTTGAAAGATTTTTTCCTTTACATCCATGCGGTTCATTTTAGAACCCACATCAGAAATCTTGGCGGAAATATGATCAAAGTCAACATCCAAGTTGCTAATCGCGTCTTGAATGCCTCCCACATTATTGGTCTCAAGTGCGGTTTTCAAATTAGCCATTGTACTGAAAATATTTCCAAATACAGCATCACCGTCGCTCCCTACTTCAACAGTGACATCTTTCCCGATCTTTACGGTAAACGCATTGTTATTCCCGTTGTAAGTTCCATCGCTGCCGAATGGAGTCGTGTCGGTTTTAGATCCGGCAAAAATATAGCTTCCGGCCACATTGGTATTGGCCAAAGAAATTATTTCATCACGCATGTTCTCAACAGTTCCGGCCGCGGATAACCTCTGCGCAGAACCGACAGTTGCGCTGGCCATCTGAACACAGAGGGCCTTGGTTTCGGAGATAATATCCTGCACATGGGTTAAGGCGCTTTCGGATGAGGCAAGCCAGGAGTTCCCGAGGGAAATATTCCGTTGCATCTGCTCAATGTTCGAGATAGCAGATCTGACGTTGAGTGCCTGAGTAAGTCCGACAGGATCGTCAGAAAGGTTGTTGATACGCTTTCCGGTGGAAACGATCTCGTTGGCTTTGTTCATCTCCTGGGTGCAATTGCTAAGATTATACTTTACCGCATCGTAAATGGTTTTATTTGCTACCCGCATACAAGAAACTCCTTATCCATTTAACTTCTCAATAAATTATGGAGCCGGGTCAATATCATCAATTAGTACACCATAACGTATTGAAAAGTTGCTTAACCATAGCCTATCTCGCCGAAATCAAAGTATTAAGCATTTCATCTGAAATGGTTATAAGCTTGGCTGCCGCTTGATAAGCATGTTGATATTTTATTAAATTTGTCATTTCCTCGTCAAGGGATACGGCTGAAATACTGTTCCTCAGCGTATTTAATTTATCAACCATCATCTCATTAAAGTCCACGTCTCTTGAGATGCTTGAAGATACGATTCCTATAGAGCCTACCATGGAATGATAGTAATTTTCAATTGTCGTAGTGAAGCTCCCTTCTGTGTTTCCATTGATCCTGTCACAGGTCCATTGTGAGATATCCATGGACATGTATTGCAAATCGGTCATTGCCAAAGCATTATCATTATCGCCGGATGCGAATTCCCCGGTAGTCGCATCGATCTGGGCGGCGGCGATATGGTTTTTGTCAGCAACAATCGTACTATTTACAGAAATATCTCCAGCAGTGCTTCCGCTGAAAAATGTGTTTACCCCCAGTGCTGCAAGGACATTCGAGTTGTCATCGGAAAAAGCAAGCGAACCAAGTGTCGCTATTTCTCCCGTATCTATACTTATGGTAACCCGGTTATTGCTATCAAGGGATGCTTGTACCCCTGTTCCATTGTCAATTTCGGTCACAAGTTGATCTACCGTCATGCCCGATGTAACTGTGATAGCGATCGGATTGCCCTGAAGACCGACAGTACCGGGATCAGAGTCGTAAGGATCACCATTGGTATCAAACAGCCATATTTTGAATTCCTTGTCACTGTCATCAACTTTATCCTGGTAGGACAATCCGCTAGCCGTAATTGCAGCACTGGAATTTGTCACAGAATATGTTCCCGTTACCGTGCTGAATCCTTCAAGCCCCACCCCCTGGCTGTGCTGCTGGTTGACGGACCAGATAAATTCCTTTGCCATTGCATCGAGATCCAGTTCATATTTAGCAATGATCTTATCTCTTAAATCGAGCCATCCGCCAAGCTTTCCGTTAGTTATATAGTTCGTAATATCAACATAATTGCCGCCGGAATCCTGCCATTTCACTCTATCTCCCCCCATTTCCAGTTCATAGTTGCTATCCCCCTGAACCAGCGGACAGCCCCTGGCCGCTACAATAGATAGAGAGTGATTGCTCTGTTCAAAAGTCTTGACATTCAAGTATTCATTAAATTCCGAAACCAGGGCATTGCGCTTATCTCTGAGATCATTTGCCACGTTATTCGCTTCCATGCCAACAATTTTAATATTTATCTGTGCAATCTCGCTTGTAATCTGATTTATCCTTTCAACTCCAACAGTTACAGCATTGGTTATATCGGTTTGAATTTGATTCAAATCAGGGCCCAAGGATTTAAATTGATTTGACATAAGAACACTATGCTCATAAAGTGCAATCCTTTCCGAAGATCCTGACGGGTTGTTGGAAATATCATTCCACAAATTCCAATAATCGGACAGCATTGCACTAATACTGGTTCCGGAATTCTCGCTGAAAATACCCTCCAGAACCTGCATGTATTTCTCCATCTCTTTTGAGGATAACATGCTCGATTTTTCCCGCATGAGATTGTTTTCGACAAACTGGTCAACGGATCGGGTTACCTGTTCCGTTTTCACACCGCGTCCCAGAAGCATTCCTTGATACAGTAAAGCCTGTTTTGGTTCAAGTGTTGGTGATTGTCGAGAATAGCCTTCTGTATTAACATTGGCAATATTGTGGCCTGTAACATCCATACCGTACTGCTGGGCAGCCAGAGCAGTTGTTGCAATATTTAATACCATTCCCAAACCTGACATGCTCAAACCTCCCTGTTTAAAAATAAATTGGGGCCCGATTTGCTAAACCGGCATTTGTCATTGTAAATAATCCTGGATTCGGCCTCTCCGGTTATGATCGATATTATCTCATCCATAAAAGTCAGTGAATCATCTATAAAAGTCATGTTTTGTATCCTTAAGACCTCAATCTCACCTTTTATTTTCAGAATCCGAAGGTATAGCTTTTGAAATTCCGCCTTAAATTTTCCGGGGATAAATTCCATTATTCGGTTAAGATTAAAAGATTTTTGATCTTCTTTTGAACTCACTGCAGAGATGATCTCCTGTCTTGTCAATTCTATATCTGCACAGGTTTCCTCTTTTTCTTTAGATATTCTCCACAATTTGTCCAGATCTATGTTGATAAGAAATTCTCTCTCTTCCTTCAAATAATGAAGAAGGTCATTGTAAAGCATGATCTTTTTAAAAAAAAGCTTTTCAACCCAACGAATGACTTCATCTTCCATGAATAGACTCCCTTTTCTATTTATCGGTAATTCATTATTTTATCTGTAGCGTAATTTTTATCTTTCAGACTTTCAAAAAGCATATTTCCCAGTCCCATGCCCCCACCTCTTGCAATTTCCTGTGCAAGATTTTCATCAAACATTGATTTAATGATTTTGCTTTCATTATCATTCCCCAAAAGGGGATCATCATCAATGGTTGTGCTCATCGATTTTAACATATATGTTATAAAGATCGATTCGAATTCCGCGCAGGTTTTTTCAAGTTTTACCTGGGAGCCGTCTTTGTGTAATCCTGTTACTTCAGGGCTTGCTGCGACCGGTTTTATCATTCTTCATCCTCCTAACCCGGACAAGCCGGAAAAGTTACAAGTGACCTAAAGTTTGAAGTGATCTAAAGTTAAGGAGTCGCTACGCTCCGGCTGTTTATATTAACTTGGAGGAATTCCACAACTTTAGTCACTTTAGTTCACTTTAGTCACTTCACACTTGACAAGTTTAGATATTTTTTGCCATAAAATGCACAAAAAATATAACTAAGATACTATTAGGCATTTTAGGCATTTCCCTTTATATAATTTCCAGATCCCCCTGGAGAGCACCTGCTGCCTTTATGGCCTGTAAAATTGTGATGAGATCTCTGGGGCTCGCACCAATTGCATTTAATGCCTTGACCAGCTCTCCGATAGTCCTTCCTTCCGGGATCAAAAGAAGACGATTATCCTCCTCGGTTATTCCTACCCGGCTCTCCGGAGTAACAACGGTACTCCCCCCCGGTGCTACTATTGTGCCCCCCTTCATTTGGGTGGCAGCACCTCCTCCTCCTGACGGTGCAAAGGCAAGTGGCTGTGAGACCTGTTTTGTCTCTTTTATCTGAATACTCAAATTTCCATGAGCAACAGCAACTTTTTGTATCCTTACATTTTCTCCAACCACAACAGTTCCCGTCTTCTCATTGACGATAACCTTTGCCACGGAATCGGGCTCAACTTGAAGATCCCCGATTTGAGCAATCAGTTTGACCACTTTGTCTTGAAACTTTTCAGGGACTTTCAGATTTAAGGTGCCCGGGTCTATCGGTCTTGCAATGCTTTCCCCTATTTGCGAGTTAATTGCCTGGGCTGCCCTTGTGGCTGTATTAAAATCCGGATTATTTAAAATAATCGTCAATTCTTTTTTATCCATTATCGACAGCGGGATCTCTCTTTCAATGGTAGCCCCTCCACTGATTTTTCCCACCGTGGGATGATTTTTTGTAATACCGCCCCCGGCCTCGCCCCCGGCGCTGTAGCCGCCGATCACAACGGGTCCCTGGGCCAGCGCGTAGATCTTGCCGTCAACCCCTTTCAGTGGTGTCAACAAAAGAGTGCCTCCCTGAAGGCTTTTTGCATCACCAATGGAAGATAGAGTTACATCGATTTTTTTCCCGATCCGTGCAAAAGGAGGATACGTTGCACTCACAATAACTGCGGCAACATTTTTTACTTTTACATCTTGGGCGCTTATATCGATACCCATATGTTCAAGCATATTGGCCAGCCCCTGGATCGTAAAACTTGTTCCTCCTTTGTCTCCGCTGCCGTTGAGACCGACAACCAGACCGTAGCCAAAAAGCTGATTGGGTCTGACACCCTTGATCGAGGAAATATCCTTTATCCGTGCTGCCATACCTGGCGATGGAAAATTGAAAACGAAAACAAAAATAATCAGAAGTATAAATTTAAAACGGCCAGACATAATCGACTATCCTCCCTAACCATCCCGGTCTTTGTTTGTCCGCCACAGGACCAATACCTGAGTAGGTTATCCTGGCGTCGGCCACATATGTAGAAGAGATTTCATTGGTTGGACTTATGTCCTCAGGCCTTATTATGCCTGACAGGGTTATATATTGTTTTTCATTATTGACCTTGATCTCTCTTTTTCCGACCACATAAAGATTGCCGTTAAAAAGAACCTTTTTTACCACGGCGGAAATATATGCCTTTAAATGTCCGTCCCTGTCACTGGTACCTTCACCAACAAAGTCTGAACCCAATGATGATGATATCAAATCATCAGTGCCCGGATTCTGCGCAAGCCTGGGGTTCTTTTCGGCCAGAGCCTTCATGTAGCCGAGGAACTTCAGTTTTGCTTTCACACTCGACGATCGACTCGTTTCGGTATTGGCGTTCAGTTCGGCTTCCGGGTCTTCCACTATCCTGACAGTGACGATATCCCCTATTTTCCTGGCCCTCCTGTCGGGAAACAGGCTGATCCCCGAGGCCTCTGACCACAAAGATCCCTCCACAGGCCGGGAAGGTTTATAAGATGGAAATTGCGGATGATGAACCATTTTATTTCCGGCCATGCCGGAAGCAATTTTTTGCCGGCCGGCGCAACCGGTCAGAAAAATTAATGCCATGAATAAAAAAACATATTTCCTGTGCGTCATCTTTGTCTCCCGTCTTTTAAAATTCTACCATTACCGTCGAATTATTAACGACCTTTGCGTAAACATCCTTTTTGCTCATCAAATTCTGAACCTTTATAAGCTCTCCTGTGCAACCCTTCATCAAAACTCTACCCGGCACCGTCACCTTCAGATCGCCTGATTCCGCGAAGATCGTAATAATATCTCCTCTCTCTACAACAGGAGTTTTTTCCAGCATCCACTCTTTAAGACAGGTATCCGCCTTTATATTATGTTTTGCCCTTAGTCCTTTCGCCTTGTCGATATGGGTGATAACCTTTTGAGATAAGCGAGAAACATTTTTTTTGGCTAAATAAACATCGTCCTCTTCTATGACCTCACCCCTTTTTAAATTGCGAGAAGTGCAAACCACGGATTCAAATACATCAATATAACCTGAAAGCAAAACTTCATTTTTTACCTGTCCGCTTACGTTAACTTCAGCGATTAATTTTACATATCCTTGCAGTCTTATCCTGCCTTTTTGAAACAACTTAATACTTACCGTTCCGGCGGGAACCGGCCTGTTTCCTTTAACTTTAAATCTGGAAACAACGACATCAGGTTCTGTTTTTCTTAAATACCGGCAAACATATTCTTTAAAGTGCTTCCGGAATATAGACTCTTGTATGGATTGATCGCTCCGTTTTATTACTCTCTGAAAATCCTCACCGGCGACCGGTTGCGCCATGTAAGACATACAAAGCCCCAAAAATAAGATCATAAAAAATATGCTGCGCATTGCTTTGACCATAATCATTACCTCGAAATATTATTTACTATCGACATCATGTTGTCCGCCGTTTTTATTGCCTTGCTGTTGATCTCATAAGCCCTCTGGGCCATGATCATGGAAACCATTTCTTTAACAACATCCACATTAGAAACTTCTATAAATCCCTGAACCAGTGTTCCCATACCATCTGAGCCAGGAGTTCCGTAAACGGCCTCTCCGGATCCGTCGGTAGCTCTGTATAAATTATGTCCCTGGCTGAAAAGTCCCGCAGGGTTGGGAAAAGAATATAGCTCTATGACACCGAGGGAAGTTCCTGTTCCTTCAGGATCAAATGCTGTTACGGTTCCATAGCCGTCAATAGTAATGGAAATCGTATTTTCCGGAATGGTCATCTCTGGCTGCAATTTGTCTCCATTTGCCGTAACAACATTTCTATCGGCATCCAGTTTAAAATTACCGGCTCTTGAATAGAGTTCCTCTTCATTACTAATTACCTTGAAGAAACCTTTTCCCTCGATAGCCAGATCGAGTTCATTCTTTGTTTGTTCAAAATCACCCTGTTCGAAAATCTTATGCACTCCAACAGGCATCGTTCCCATGCCGACCTGAATGCCCACAGGAATCTGACCTCCGGTTTCTGTTGTGGACCCGGACTCACTTATCGTCTGATACATCAAGTCCTGAAAATCGGTTCTGCTCTTTTTAAAACCGGCGGTATTTACGTTAGCCAGGTTATTTGCAATAACATCAATGGTCAATTTCTGGGCGGCCATTCCTGACGCCGCCGACCATAATCCCCTTAACATAATTATCTCCTCCTCTATGGAACTAAACCATAATCGTTAACCACTTTGTCGGTGACTTTATCCATGGATTGAATCGCTTTTTGCACCGACTCAAATGCCCTGTATGTCTCTATCATCTGGACCATTTCTTCTGTGGAATTCACATTGGAACTTTCTAAATAACCCTGCTGAACGCCGACATCCTCGACTGTGGATATCTCATTTTCTTCTCCGGAGTAGAAAAACCTTGCCCCCCCCTCTTTTTGAAGAAGCTGAGGATTTTCAAAATCGACAACCATCAGTCTATCCACAGATTCATCATCAACCTGGACCTGACCGTCACCTCCGATCGTCACTTTACTTCCGTCTATTGTGATAGGTCCGTTTTGCCCTAATACGCTATCTCCATTCAAGGTTACCAGGGTGCCTTTTTCATCAAGCGTAAATGCGCCGTTTCTTGTATATCGTATCCCGTTGCCGGTTTGGATTTTGAAAAATCCTTTAGAATCCAATGCCACATCGAGTTCGTTACCGGTATGCCTAACAGGACCCTGCGTAAAGTCCGCTTTTGATATACTATTCATCTCGAGCGTCTGATTAAAAGAAATGATATTTTTTTTAAAACCACTGGTATTAATATTTGCCATATTGTTGGCAACGGTTTCAAATCTCAACTGTTGAGTCAAAGAACCGTCAATTAGATTATAGATTCCGGATATCAATCTTTTTTCTCCTTTTTTTCATAACCTCTAATTAAGCTTTGATGATAAGCAGTTATCTTTTTCCCGGTTTGCTTCTGACATATTATTAGCAATCTTTATGCCAAAAAAAAGTGAAATTATATTGTTATTTAATATGTTGATAATATTTGATAATATTCGAAGAAGAATTTTTTTTTGCAAAAAACGGGAGGAAATAAATGCCTATTGGAAGTTTTTGCCGCTATTTAAGGAATAGACAAATGCCAGCAATTCTGCAGCAACAATATAAAGATCCGGGGAGATCTCATCATTTATATCAAGTTGTGATAAAATCTCAATCAAGTCAGGATCATTGTGTATGTAGATGTTGTTCTTCTTGGCAATCTCAATGATTTTTTCTGCCACTTTGCCTTTGCCCTTTGCAGTGACTCTGGGGGCGTTATCCGATTTTGGCTGATATTTTAAAGCAAGCGCCGTGTCTTGTCTTTTTCTTTTCGTCATTTAAACAACCAGGCTTATGGTGCAGCCATCCTCCTTTATAATTTCCTTAATGAGGGATTGGGTTACGATCTCAGGCTCCTTAATTTGGCACTCCATATGAAGAACGGAAAATCCCTTTTTTTCCAGGGTATTGATAAGCGTCGGTAGGTTTTCTTCAATTACCAATTTTGTTTCTTCCTTTGTCAGCAAAAATCTTCCATAGATCTCTTTTTCTTTGATAGTTAGATCGGATCTTAGTGGCCCAAGATTGGACAATTCCAGTAAAAAAATAATTTTGAAAAACCCGTTATCCCTTTTTTCCCCTTCATGATCTCCATTTTTCTTTTGATCGAGTTGTATTAATAATTGGCCGACCGTAAAAAGTCCGTCAGGAAATTGAATGGGTATGGGAATGAATATTTTTTGATCCTGTTCCAATCCCATGTGATTAAGAAGCTGGATATTTTCAATGGCCGATAAAAACTTGTTCAGGAGAACTTCCTTTTTTTCCATAAGTAATAATATCTTTGATCCAAGACCTTTTAAATCCTGTGCTGCCAGCTTGTTAATATTATCATTGCCGATTTTTTGCTGAAGAAATATGTTTTTTAGTTTCGCCTCCCAGCAAAGACCGGAATTTTCAATAATTCTTCTTAATAGATCCGGCTCGGGTTTTAAAAATAATCTTTGCGACAAATCATTCATCAATTGTCTGAATTGTTTTATGTCGGTTTCAAAAATCGGATAATGCGTTAACCTTTCAAATAACGATTTCCACAGATTTCCTTTGATTCCGGAAAGTATCGTAGATATTTTGACAGCATCAAGGTTGTTACTCTTTGTGTCAAGGAGTTTAAGGACCGGATTCGGAGATACTTCTTCTACTTTTAAGGATAATATCATCCCTTCGTTTAAAGGAATATGTGTTTCGGCGATAACCCTTCTCCCCTTAATAATGAGAAGGGATTTACTTAAAGAGAACGACTTGAGCACCTTCCCATTTACAATTTCATTTTTCTTCAGTTTAGGAGGAGTTGTAGAATTTTCATCAGATTGGATAAATATTTTGGAGGCTTTCCATGTGGGGGTTCCGACTTGAATCAATATATACCTTCTTTACTGTCTTCCTGTGTATTTTTTTTCTTTATATCCAGGACGAGCATTACCTTCTCCCTGGGAATCGAAAGGATATCGGCAATCTGTTCCGAACTGTGACCCTGTTTTTCCAACTGTAATATCTCTTTTTTCTGGTTATCAAAGGAACCGCTGTCCATGTTATCGTACTGTCTGTTATGAAAAAGCAATGCATCCGTCCGGTTTAGCATCACATTTAAGCTCGTTATCCTCTTTTCCAAATGTTGATTAAGCATCTTTATCATATATTTTTTTTCTTCAAGTTGTTCCTTGAACTGTTCCGATATCCTGCTCGCATCGGACAACATACATTCATACAATTTCAAGCCCTTATTCAATGATGAATCTCTTTTAAAAAAGCCGGTTTTCTTGATTAAAAGAATAAAAACAATAATAATTACAACATCAATCCCTATCTGTGTAAGAATTAAGAATTTTAAATCGATGAATTCCATGATTAGACCGTGATATCTATTATGTTTCCTTCTGACAAATTATTTTTCTCTTCTTGTTTTTTCTTTATTGCACCTCTTTTATTATCTTTTTTGCCTTTTTTTTTCTCTTGGTCATTTTTGATATCTATCCGGTTGCTTTTTTCAAAGTCCTGGACTTTATCTTTCTCTTCTTTCTTTTTTTCCTCTATATTTTGGGCAACAAACTGCTGGCTAATTTCAAGATTCTGCTTCTTGACATTGTGTACTTCCTTAATCGCGCTTCCCTGGCCGAGAATAATGTTCATATCAGTTGTACTTGCCATTTCATTCACCAAAATCTGTAAATTTCAAACAAGCGAAAAATCGGTTATAAACGCCTCAAGAACCTCTCCGGAAGTTAATACCGTGTTCGCTCTCCTTAAAATTAACGCCTTGATTTTTTCCAATGAGCGGGAATCCTCTACCATGCGTATCCCTTGTCCCAGTAGGTCATAAATAATTCCCCTGAGTTGATCTTTTTTCTCTATTATTTCCTTCTTTAATCCCATATTCGATAATTCAAAGGAAAGGGTCAAAGAAATATAAGTATATCCCTGTTTCTCTTGAAAAGGTATAATAAACGGTTCAAATATGAATGATTGATCGCAGGGAACCGGGAATATATTAATCCGGGAAATTATTTCTTTCCCATTCTTATTTTGAGAAAAATAATAACTCCCCATTGCTAAAAGGCACATCCCTGTCACAAAAACCAAGGACAGCGTTCTTTTCCCTCTGAATTTCTTTTTCGAGCCTTTGGATTTATTTTTCTCTTCTGTATTTGATTTATTCTCTTTATGTTTGGATTCCTTCAATTCATTCCCGGAAGATGATTTGCCCTCTGGGTCTCCCGGCTCATCCGGCTCGTCCCCGGTAATTTCTGCG
>CAZBOB010000056.1:0-22677 GCA_964492995.1 uncultured Desulfobacteraceae bacterium
GGAGTAATGGCCCCGGTGAAATAGAAAAAAAGTTTCACTGGGTAAAAATGATGGCACAAACAGGTTGCCGTTGATAAACTTGTCTTTTCAAGAAGTTGTAGAATTTCCGAGACGTTTAAATTATTGACCCGAATCCATAATCTATTGAGAAGTTACGAATTTGGTACTTGGAGTTTGGGATTTCAAAAAATCCGTGAACGGTTATGGCATTTTAAGCAGGTCAGGAAGTTTTACCCGTAAAATCACACAGATCATAAAGGGGACATGTGGAGCAGCCGGGCTTTCTCGCTTTGCAAACAGCTCTTCCAAAGTAAATAAGTTGTAAACAAAAGTCATTCCACTCATTTTTTGGAATGATTTTCATCAGATCAAACTCGATCTTTACGGGATCATGGTTTTCTGTGAGCCCGAGTCTTTTCGAAATCCTTGCTACATGGGTGTCCACAACAATTCCCGGAATACCAAACGCAGCGCCAAGAACCACATTGGCGGTTTTGCGTCCTACCCCGGGAAGTTTAACCAACTCATCCAATGTTTGCGGAACTTTACCTTTGTATTTTTCTATGAGACTTGCAGAGCATTTTCTGATATTTTTGGTTTTGTTGCGAAAAAAACCTGTGGGTCGAATCAGTTTTTCAATAGTCTCAGTGGATGCGTGGGCAAAAGCCTCGGGAGTTTTCAGTTTGTTGAATAAATCTTTTGTTACGCTGTTGACCTGTTTGTCCGTACACTGTGCGGACAGTATGGTTGCCATAAGCAGTTCAAAAGGGTTCCTGTAACGTAACCGGGTCTTGACATTCGGAAAGGTGGCTTTTAGTATTTTACGGATTAAAGCAATTCGGTCTTTATTTTTTTTCATTATCGACTCTTTGGGAAATATTTATGTAATTTCTCAATAAGTTCTGGTGTATTTATTTTTGAATTTTCGTATAGCATGAATTTATCTTCAAGAAAAGTGCGCGCTTTGGGCCTTTGTTCGGGCGGCCTTGACAGTATGCTGTCCGCGCTGGTTTTGCGAAAGCAGGGGATAACCGTTGAATGGGTAAGTTTTGAAACACCGTTCTTTTCATCTGAAAAGGCTCGGCGGGCATCGAGCCTTACCGGAATACCGTTGTTGGTCAAGAATATAACCCCGGTTTATCTAAAGATGCTTAAAAATCCTCATTGCGGTTATGGAAAGTACATGAATCCTTGCATGGACTGTCATGTTTTAATGTTCAGGCTGGCCGGTGAAATAATGAATAAAAATGCATTGGATTTTCTTTTCAGCGGCGAGGTGCTCGGGCAGCGCCCCATGTCCCAGAATAAGCAGTCTCTTCGTTATGTGGAAAAACAGTCCGGTTTCGATGGCTACATACTGCGCCCTTTAAGTGCAAAAACGCTGCCCATAACCATACCTGAAAAACAAGGGCTGGTAAACAGGGAGCTGTTGCTGGACATTTCAGGAAGATCGCGAAAATCCCAGATAAAACTTGCTGAAGAATTCGGAATTACGAGCTATCCTTCTCCTGCGGGCGGCTGCCTGCTAACCGACAAAAGCTATTCGTCCCGGCTAAAGGATCTTTTTGACCACCAGGATTCCTATACAGAAGAAGAACTTCATCTTCTAAAGCATGGGCGGCATCTTCGCCTGAACAAAAACACTAAAATAATTGTTGGGCGAACCCAGAAGGATAATAAAAAGATAAAAAAATATTATGACCCGTCTGTGGACACCCTAATTAAAGTAAAAAATTTTCCAGGCCCCACCGTTCTTATGCCAACTGGCGGCGGCAAAGAAATGATAATTTTGGCGGCGTCAATATGTGCAGGCTATAGTAAGGCTCCGGATGCCGAACCTGTCGAAGTTGGCGCGGTAACCCCCAAAGGAAATGAAATATTCAAGGTCATCGCTATCCCGCCGGCCGATATCAGGCATTTTTTAATATAGCACCTTACCCGAATAAACCGAAACCAAACAAGATTTTAAAAAGGGGAGTTGAAATCCTTTGCCTTAAGGTAGCGGTTTGTTGGGCGGTTTTAGTGCTCTACTACTTCAAACAAACTTTGCTTAAACTTGTTTTCGTCTTCATTGTTGTAAAAAGGCACACCAACAAGTCTGTAATTTTGTGTCTTTCGTTGAGTCTTAAATTCTAAAGTTTCTCCCTCGAATTTTTCAGTTATTTCTTTTAGAAAACTCTGTTTCCACTTGTCATGTTCTTTCAGATATTTTCCTTTCGGCTCAATAAATATCTGATAGGTAAGCATGTTTCCGTTTTTTTCCTGAAGGAACAGAACAAAATCAGGCTCAAACGCCTGCCCGTCCGAAAAACTATAAATCTTGAAATGTCTTTCATTGCGTATCAGGTAAATGCCGTCATAATTTTTTCTTAACATATCCATCTGACGATCCAGCATTCTGACAAATGCCTTCTCCTCGCTGGTACCATAGTTTGCATTAAAAACATACCAGCCCTTATCGGAAATAAACTGTTCGTCACCATTGGCCTTTTCACTGCCTTGGAGCAGCTTTAATGCCTTGTTATGAAAGATGGATGAAACATTGTTCGGCTTAAAATTCTCTGTGCCTTTGTATTCTGTAATATTTTTACGAACCTCTGTTTCTATCTGACGCAGCAAACCTCCCAATGCGTCAAGCTGCGCCTTATTTGACAAGCCATATGTTTCTGCCAAATCTCCCTGGAAGGTAATTTCGAGACTGCCCAGATATTCTTCCGCTTCCATAAACTCCTTAACTGACTTGATATGAGGAAAATACTTATTAATAGACCGAAAGGTGAAAAAGCGGTTTTTAGAAATAGCGTTACTCACAATATGCCTGGGAATATCTTTTACTTTAACATCCCTTCTACCTGATTCAGCAACAGTGCCAACATTACCATTACCTGTAAGTAAGGCTCCTGCAATGCCACGACCGCTTTCAATGATATGCACATAATTACGTCTTTTAACGCCAAGGTCAGAAAAAGACCTGACATACTCGTAATTATTTTTCACTCTTTCGTTGATGTAAATGAGAGCATTTTTGTAGAAATCTGTCTTCTTAAAAGGTTCTTTCAGTTCCAGCTTTTTTTCTGTTTCCCTGTCATCCAGCATACCCTCCTCAATCAATGCGGTGCGAAGCTCTGAAATGTACCGTGAATCATTGATGCTGTGGTAGTGCAGTTCTTCAAGAACCCGAATTTCATGAGCCAGGTTATTGTCGTATTTTCGTTGGAAACGGTCATTGTTTTCATCTGTTACAAAAGGAAAATAACGCGCTCCGCGTCCGATAAGCTGCGCTTCGGCAATCGTGGTTTTACCTGGCTTGCCCGCTTTTGAATCACGGGTTGTGTAACAGCGAACAATATCAAAAAGATTAAGGACATCCCATCCTTCATTTAATTTCTGAACCGCGAATATCGCTCGTATTCGGTTGTCTTTATCTTCAAGAGAATTAAGAAGAATCTGCTGGTTTTCCTTTTCTTTTTCCTCGTTTACGGAAATACAGCGGCTTTCATCAAATTCTCTGCGAAGCCTTTCCGCCAGTTGGCCGGTACTGATGCGGCTATCATTAAAAAAATCAAATGCCCTTTGAACCAACGGAATATCCGATTTGTTTCTGACTCTTTGAATGTCGTCATCAGACAGGCTGTCAACCAGTTGGTGAAAATTGGCTTTGTTCTCCTTTGATTGAGCTATGGTTTTTTGGGCTTTAAATAAAATGACAGGCTTTAAGTTTATACGGTGTTTTGCGGCAACTTCCTGCTTATACTGGTTCAGAATAAGGGCCTGAATAATGCGGTCTTTTTCCTCAAAATCCGCCTGAACAATATAAACATCTTTTGAAAACCTGTCATTACGGAATTGCCGAAGATCGTAACGATAAAGGACTTTTTTTCTGTACTTATTAACAATATTTTTATTGGTGTAATCCAGGGTAGCGGTAAATTCCAGAAGCAGGTTATCTTCGTTTTGGGTGAAAATCCGCTCCACCGTGTTCTCCCAGCTTTCAAACATTTCCCGCTGGGTTTTGGTGCGGGTGTTCATGTGATGGGCTTCATCCGCTAACAGGACAATCTTCTTGTTCTTAAAATCCTCGTATGTAACGGAATTTTCTTTTAAGGTAGTTAGGTCGGAATGCAGCTTTTGAATGGTGGTAAAACAGATATTGATATCATCCTCATTGACACCCTCAAAATTGGTTACCGGCGTCACGTTGACACGCCGTGCTTCATATTGGATATTTTCGATAAAAAGGAACTTGGAAGATAATGGATTAAGAAAATTGTCCTTTGTTTTTTCGATGATGTTTGTGGAGTTGACAAAAAAGATAAAATTCCGAAAGCCCTTTTCATACAAATAAAGAATCAGCCCGGCCATAATCAAGGTCTTGCCGCTGCCGGTCGCCATGTTAAACAGAAAATGCAGCGGCCAGTCCTTGCCCGGAAACTCATTGTCCAGACAATGAAAAAAACGGGCAAAGGCTTCTATCTGATAGGGGCGCAGTTTAAATTTAGGATTAAGATTGTCTTTGAGATAATCCGGAATTTCTTTTTTTAAAAATCCCAGTTCAGAAGCGGAATCCAATGTTTCATACAGAAATTTATCAGCCATTATACGCCCCTCCGTAGAATGACTGATTTAATTGTTTATCTTCTTCGCTCACGTCAAAATCCTCGTCGTCGATTTCTGAAAAATTGACATACAATTGATTCTTGTTCAGCAGTTCCGCCAGCAGTTTCTTTTGTTTATCCAGTCCGTTTTCATCCTCGCCGATCTCAATAAAGTCATTGGCCGCTTCTTCCGGTATTTCCGGGTTGACATACCAGTTAAGGAATGAGTTTTCGGAAATGTTTTTCCATAGTTCGATAAGCTCTTTTGATGTTTGGGCAGCCTGAATTTTATCCATAAAGGCTTGGTTGTATTTCATCAGTTCGCAGTAGATGAAATCGCCGCCGCCCTGCCAGTTGACGGATTTGGAGATGCCGCCGGTGTCGTATTCTAATTCTTCAAACAGCTCGCCGTCTTTTTTGCCCTTTTTGCCGATGACTTTTTTTAAGCGTTCAACGGTGATAGTGTTCACGTAGTCCATTTGTTCAACAGTTATCCATTGGCGATTCATTTTTTGGGCTACAGCGGCGGTTGTCCCGCTGCCGAGATGAAAGTCAAGGACTAAATCGTCCTCTTTTGTTGTGTATTCAATCACTCGTTGCATAAGTAGTTCATTTTTAGGATAGGAAAATGCTTTTTCGCCAAAAAGCTCCACAATTTCATCAGTTCCTTTTTTGTTCATGGTGTTTTTTAAAAGATCATCCATGGCCTGGTTTAAAAAATCCGATGACACATAGGATTTATTAAAGTCTTCCCCTTTTTTTTCAATCTCTTCTGATTTAAAAACCCTCATAGCAGGTTGCTTAATATTCAAGAAATCATAATCTCCTGGGAATACAATTTTTTTTCTACCCAGATATTCACCAACAGATTCTTTTGTTACCCCCCAACAGCGATTAGGATTAACCAGAAACTCTTCTCCATTTCTTGGGTTAATAAGAGTAAAATTTGAATTCGGTCTTTCGAGAATTGATCTTTGAGTGGTAAGGTCAGTTAGCCGCCATTCATCGTTGGGAAAATCATCTGATTTGTAATATTTCCTTTCAACGGTTCTTTGGAATAATTCTTTGGATTTTGGCGACTTATTTGCGTAAACAATCATCCAATCAAAATCTTGTGAAAGTTTGTAAGGCACATCGCTTTTTCCACTTCTCGTTTTTCTTGGGATAGTACCTATGAATGAATCTCTGCCAAATATATCGTCTGATAGAACCTTGAGGTAGTGAAGTTCATCATCACCAATATGAATGAAGAGAACACCATCATCTCGCAGCAACTCCTTTCCAGCTTCCAACCGGTTCTTCATAAAAGTAAGCCAAGATGAATGATTAAAGTTGTTATTGTAGCCGAAGGAATCATCTCCTATATTATACGGAGGATCGATATAGATCAGCTTTACCTTGCCCCTGAACTGAGCTTTCAGCGTATGCAGCGCCAGCAAGTTGTTGCCCTTGATAATCAGGTTTTCTTTTATCTTACCGTTTTCATCACGCCTGATTTCTGTGACTTTCTGCTCACCGTCTGTCGTGTATCTTTTCCAGCTTGTCAGAACTTTAGGGTCAAACAGCCGGTCAATTTCATCCTGCGCAAGTATTTCATTAAAGAATATCTCTTTGCGCTTTTCTTCTTCTTTGGTCTGTCCACCTTCCAGCACGCAATCCTTGTATGGCCAGACAAGAGAAACTTCACCCCGTTCCCGCAGGAATTTGCCGTCAATATTCAAACCTATCCTGTTGCGGAAACGGGTGTATGAATTGGCAAGAAAGTTTTTATCGGATATGTACTCGATGAAGGTGTTGATGTTGAAAATCCAGTGTCCTTCAATTTCATCAAAGAATTTTTTCTTTATATCCGGCTTTGAAAGCAAAAGTTTTACCAAATCACGGTCAATTTTCCATGCCCGGTCAATCACCGCCGCCTTCACCAGTTCACCCTCATCATCCACAAAACGTGAATCTGTTTTTAATATTTCAACCAATTTTTCATTAAAGCTCTTTGCCATTATTCATTCCTTACATGATTATTATTTTATCCGCCCAACGCGGCTCTTCAGCGGGCGCGGCTTTTTGCGCTCCGCTGAAAGAGCTTGGTTATATGGCGTTTTCCGTTACCTTTTAAACATTGTTCATTCATCCAACAAGTGGGGGTGAATTCGTAGGTCTTAATATTGTTACTAAGCGACTTGCACGCGTAATTCCGACTCTTAAAAGCCGACGACTTTTTATGTATGGCGGATCTTCGTGATATTGGTCAAAGAAAGTTGACGAGTAAGCGCCTTCGACAAGTACCACGCCATCGAATTCTTTACCTTTTGATTTATGCAAAGTCATGAGAACGCAACCTTTTGGATCACGTTCTGCAGACAATAAACGTTCTCTATCAAGAATATGCTTTACCAGCCAAGCTGCTCCTTCATAGTCACCTTGAGCTATCCATTTATCGCCGAGACTTGAACCTAATGCATCTGTGGCACGGAAAAGTCTCATCATTTTAGCTTCCCGGAACAACTCATTTAACGCCTTTATATCTCTTAGGATTCGTCGGCCTTTAAGCCAATCCTTTACTGGATCGCCCACAAAATTCATGCCGTCACCAACGATTTTCACCATCTCTTTCGCAGCTTTTATCAGCGGATTACCACCTTTTTTGATTGTCACCGCAACGCTTTCAAATTTCCTGATATTATTAGCAGCAGTTTTTGTAGGAGATTCTGCATTTTTCAACTTGTAAAATTGTGCAATTAGCAGCAAAGTTTCCTGAACAGCGACAGTGGGCATTTTTGTTGGCCATTCTAATATAGAGGCAACAACCTGCGCTGAGGCCGCTGATAGCTCCGCATCCCATAAAACATCATGGTCAACTGGTTTGAGAACACTATTCTTGAAAGTATGCTGCTCGTCTAATAATATTGATAATTTAGCCACGAATGGGTTTGTACGGGAAAGGACTGCTACACACGGACTCTCTACATCCATTTTCCTTAACTCACTAAACGTCCATATTACCACTGCGTGTGCATATGAATCGAAGTTTCTCCCTTGATATCTAAAAAGTTTCACATTTTTTGAGGTAGGTAGAGGGGTTTGGTTTTGTAAAATAGCGTCGGCAAATTGCAAGATTCCAGTTGCTGGACTTCTGTGATTGTCCGTACCTAAATCAAACTCTGTAGGTCCTATATATTCGTGCAGCAGTTCAATGCGCCGTGGATCAACATTAGGACGGTAATCGAAAATTCGCTGTTCAGGGTCCGCAAGGCAGAAGACGTCTGTGACTTTTATGAATGCCTTAACAATACGCCACTGATCATCATCCGTGTCCTGGAATTCGTCAACAATTATAAAAGGATATTTATTAGCATATAGATTTGAAACGGCTTTACATTGCTCAAAAAGCGTTGCAACACCCGATGCTACTAAATCGAAACAATAAAGGCTCTCTTCATTTGACAGTCTGGTACGTTCATCTTCCCATTCACCATCAAATGCAGATTTTCTCAATCGTTCTTCTCCAGGAAAAAGAAAACATACTTTCTGCCCACATAACAGACGACCATGTGACTCAAGCACATCAAGACAGAATCGATGATATGTACTTACTTCAATTAGTTTTCGTTGTTTTGCGGTAAGGATATCTTTGCATCGGCTTATGATTTGCCTCACGGCGGCTTTGGAGAAGCTTAGGAACAGGATCTCTTGACTAGGTTTCAGATCCTGACATTTTTCTTTAGCCTTGAGCAGAGCAATTGTCGTTTTGCCCGAACCAGGCCCACCAACGGCAAGAATATGACCAGGTTCAGTTAATAAAGCTTTTCGCTTTTCACAGAGTTTGATTTCCAATCCGAATCATCCACTGAATTGTTAGTCGTTTGTATCGGAATCACTGGATTCTATTAATTCACCAGGTATTGATGACGTTATTTGATTGATTTCTTCCAAGATTGTTTTAACAGTTTTTGGAAGTTGGTCTGCATCTGTGCATTGCCTTATGAGCAACGAAGCATAACCATTCGCGTCACCTTTTCGCACTTTCAAAACATCGGTTGACAATTTTTTGATTTCATCCTCTGACATATCCGATGATAGTTTTTGGAGATGGCGGGGATAATCTAAACGATCTTTGACCTCATCTAAGAATTTTTTCAGAATATGTACATCCATTTCATCGACCAAAAGATTTTCAAGCCCTTTATTTGGCGATTCCCAATGTTTGGTATAGTGCGATAGTTTATCTGCAAGGTCATCTGAAAAAGGCTTGTTGGGTTTGTCATAGAATCCAAAAGTCAGCTTTCCTAGAGCTTTGAAAACAGGACCATATCGTGGAACCGACCCGTCTCCTCCAGCATTGAAAATGCTCACACCTGCCAGGTCAAGATGACTATAATCATTTGGTTCAAGGGAGGCCTCCATGACAGTGGAAGCTTCTAAAAAAACACCTGATTCTGTTGACCCTTCAACAATCAGAACCGCCTCTCCTAATATTGCTTCGGCAAACTGTTTCCGTTCAGTTTTGAATATTTTAGGTTTTATGTCTTGGATATCAATCGGATTTCCACAGAGTTGACCGCCACTATTGCGAGTAACAATTACAATCTGTTCTGGTTCAAATTGTTCGATTATGTATGGAGAATGGGATGTAACAATCGCCTGTCCCATTCCACCAATCACAAAACGAACAACACGCCTCTGAGTGTGGGGAGGTAGGGCGATTTCAGGCTCCTCCATAGCAAAAATAACAGACTTCTTTTCTTTCAGCTCCGCAATGAACGTCAACAAAGCAAAAACCAGCATATTGACGGTACCGGTGCCTAAACGCTGAAACGGAACAAGGCAACCGCTATATTCTGAGCCGATAAAAAATCTGACAACCTCTCTTAGATGATCACGCGTAAGGTTAGAAGCGAAAAATGCTGTGACCTCCTGGCCTTTCGAAAGGTTCACAAACTTTGCCATCCTGGTCTCGACTTCAGACCGTATCTTCTTTAGTTGGGCTATTTCACCAATAGCAGGGTCCAAATTCTTTAAACGTAGAAGGGAATCTTGCCACATTTCGTTGAGACCGCTTACACCCAATCTGAGAACGGTGTCAAGCAGAGATCCGCGTTGAAGGCTCAGAGCTCGCGAACCAGTGCGAAGAGTTCGCAAGAATACAAAACCGCAAAGTCTTTTATTTTCTCGGCCAAAGAATTTAAGACCAGGACCAAGTTTTTTTTCCTCGTCTTCATCCTCTGATATATCTTTGACAGGATGAACAAAAAATGTATTTCCGATAAAATCATCCTCTTCAGGATCATAACGACCGATAAACTTAACTGGCAAGGCCCAGCATGTACCATCATCATCCCCAGCAGCAGGACCGTCGCCAGTCTCATCTACAAAACATGCCTTATTTTCGTCCCAACGCCGCAAATGTTTGAAAAACCTATTCTCCGCTTCATCTGAAAGGTCGACTAATAAAGCCTCGATATGTATTTCGACAGGCGTGCCATCATTATTAACATAGCGCCCCTGGTAGAAATCATGCTCATCAACGATTGGTCGGCGATAAAGCCTCTCTGGACCCAAAACAAGATCCAGCGCTTCGCATACAGTAGATTTCCCGGAGTTATTCCCACCCACAAGTAAAGTGTGTCCTAAAAAATCTATTGTGCCCTCTGCTGCGCCACGAAAATTCTTGATGGAAAGCCGTCTAACACGCATTTGAAACCTCTTGACAGGTGGTTATTTAATTTTGAAAAATGATTAGAATAGTTTCATGTATTTCTATCATGGGAAGCTGATTGTTTACTCCCAAGCCATATAATGCGGAGCTGACGCGCGGTTCTGCCAGCCTAAGAGGTCCAGAGGGCCTGCTTAGGCTGGCGGGTTCGAAGGGTCGATCGTTGGTTCGCGCCATTAATTATATGATGTTATTCTAATAAATATTTTTGAATACCACCTAATTCTATATATTTTTCTGCAAAAGATTCAATTAATGATATACAACCAGGACTGGAGTTGGGAAAAAAAGAAATACTATTATTATTGAAATCAACTCTTAATTTCAGACCATTAGATATAGTATACTCAACAATACCTCCTTCTTCATCATCAATTAGATTTCCCCCATTTTCAGTCTCATAATCTTCCAATTTATCAACCAAGTCATCAAAATCAAGTTCACCGCTGTATGAAAAAAGAATTTCATTAAATTTATTGGGAAAAATATCATCAAAACCCGTTGGGTATTGATTTAAATTTTTTCTTAATTGCAAAGTACGATAGTAAAAATACTGTGAAGGATCATCAGAATCTTGATCAACAATCATTTCGTATCTAAAAAATTCATTATCTATAGTGCAACCTTCTGCAGAAACCTTTTTTAAAACTTGTTTCCGTTTTAAATTAAGTATTGTTTTTGTTTTTGCATATATTTGTTGAATCTCTTCTTTTATATTACTAAACTCATTGCCTTGAATAAATGAACTTGTATTTGAATTGTAATAATCAGGGACAAAATGTCCTTTCCGTTTTTCAAACCATGAAGCACTCTTGATTGAGAAATTCTCTAAACTGACTAACTGTGCTTTATCATAGTTTACTTCAAAACTGTAATCATCTTCATCTTCACCTATTGGTAATTCCAATATTAAGAAGGAGTTTTTTGATTGGAAACTCGCGAATGGATTCTGAGATGCAATGAATTCTTTTTTTTCGATAATGTACTT
Organism: uncultured Desulfobacteraceae bacterium; assembly: GCA_964492995.1. Lineage (GTDB taxonomy): Bacteria > Desulfobacterota > Desulfobacteria > Desulfobacterales > UBA11574 > S5133MH16. The sequence continues at coordinate 11,297 of CAZBOB010000056.1, forward strand.
TGGGACCTCATAGCTAAGATAATTTTGAAGGGAAATATTTGTTATAATATTATTTCTTTCTATCGCTTCATGTGCTTTTCCTTTTAATGCATTTGCTAAGTACCATGTCCATATTCCATTTTTTAAAATGTTACTATGGTATGATTTTTCTCCAGGCGAAGAAGAACAAAACACACCAGAATATTGATGTAGGTCAGTAAATTTTTTAAATTCGTTGAAGTCCAAACTATCAATTATCCCTCTTGATGATACGATCTCCTTTATGTTTTCAGAGCATGCATCAAGAAAAATTAGATTTTTTTTACAAAATGATTTTAATAAGGGTTTGAAAATTAAATCATCTATCGATATTGTAGTATCATAAATATTGAAACTATTTGAATCATAAGCTGTTATTCTATTTGCACCATTGGAAAAACACCCATGACCAACATAGTAAAAGTATAGACAATCGTTCTCATTCAAGTTCCCAAGATGATATGGTATGTCATTTTCCAAAGTTGTTTTTGTCGCTTGTTCATTAATATACTCATAAATATTATTTGGTTTAACATCCATGTTTTCAATAAATACATCTTTCATTAATATGGCATCATCTTTTGCATGTTGCACTCGTGGTAAAACACGTCCCGTTGGAGGTTTGATATAATTTTCAATTGCTATGATTATTGCAACTTTATTTTCATTGTCGATGGTTTCCATTTATAATTACCTGTCTTGATTATTCCTCATATAACGGGCTCTTCAGCGGGCGCGGTTTTTTGCGATCCGCTGAAAGAGCATGGTTATGCACCGCCTTTGGACGGAAGGCTTTTTGCTAATCTTTCCAAATCATCAGCAACCATACCCATACAAATGGGGTTAGTTGGATGTTCATAAATTCTATATTCTTTTTCATTTTTAGCGCTACTTGGTAAACGCGATAATAGCTCATCACGAAGAAGAATAGTATCAACCTTAAAATCACGACTATAATCGGCGTTCGTTTCGGTAAATTCCCTCATTAATGCATTTGTTTCCTGATGCCATAATTTGTTACGCTGTTCCTCTGACATATCTTGGAGGTTAGCTCTCTGGTCGGAATATAGAATGCGATCTTGCTTTTTTTTTCGATTTTGTAAAAAATCGCGAATACGAGCTACAACGTCCAGTGTTTTATTCTTAAGCTCAGCATTTGATAATCGAGAATAGGTGGTTTCTGATGTAGGAAACAGGTGTAATCTTTCACGGTATTCAGTTAACTGGTCATCTTTCGCTTCCAATCTATCCTTGAAAGATTCAATTCTCTCCTTTAAGCTTTCAACTATCCCATCATATCTCCAATTTACGACATAAAATGCAGCCCCAAAACCTATTATGAGTAGAAGGATGAAGGTCACAGGAGCTGAACTTATTGCCGCCCACTCATCTTGGATAAATTGTACAAAATCTTTCATTTCAGTCCCCACAATTTTCAGTGCATAACCAGTTAGTATATAGTTTCTGTATAGTTTTAAAAAATTAATAAAATATTGCGAAAAAATTTTCTATTTCATGATTTTTCTATCTGTATAACACCACAATCTGAATGTTATCCAGAAGATTGCATTATTATAAAAGTGTCCAGTATTTACATTCAACACTACTTGCCATAGCCCTCGGATTGAGTAATCCTCATTTTTTTGAAGTATTCAAGCAATAGTCTGCAACCTAAAATTTGCAACATATATATTAATCAAGAGATTCCATGTAATGCGTTAGTGTTTCAAAAAGTCTGTTACAATGCCGTGCTTTTTCGCGAACAGTTGCAACATCCAGCAAACTCAATAATTTGGGTCCATGACGGATTTTATGGTATTCACCCTTTTGAGTATTTCGAGTTGCTGTCTTAAGCGATGATTCGAGATTGTTTTTAGGCACGTTTTCAACATCATGGCGCCGGGGGATAGAGTTGGGATTAAATCCCTGCCCATAAAAAGATTCCAGCGTATCCATATCCGCTATTATCCATGCCTCCGTGGCTTGAACCATTAAGTGGCAATGTTCATCTGTAATTCCGGGATTCTCCCATTTGTCACGATTGAGAAGGTGTGTCCAGGGCGTATGGTTCACCGCACCTTCCGCATCGACTAATAACACATTAAAAGCCTCCGAATGTGTATTCAGCGCTGTTTTAAAGTCTTCAAATGCGCTGTTTCTTGATCCACAGGCAACAACATTCCACCGAATTCTTCGAGCACGAGCTGATTCTCTTAATGAGGCTAGAAAATCGCTGAATCCTTTGCGAATTTCAGCTTTACCATCTTTGCTGTCGCCACCGCCCTCGATATAGATTCGAATTTCGTTTGCCATTAAACCCCTCCGATCTCGCCCATGCGCCATAATTCACCAAGGGAATATTTCTCCAGCCACTTTTCAAGCTTATCCTTCTCAAGGCGAAATAAATGTGTTCCCTCATCATCATGCTCGCATATGATTATACTTTGGGGCACATCCGAAAGGGCCGACACCAAAACATCAGAGTGTGTTGTGACAATAAGTTGCGTTTTATGTGATGCTTCGATGAGTAGTTCGGCAATTGTTGGAAGGATATCCGGGTGCAGCCCCAGTTCGGGTTCTTCAATACAAATAACTTTGGGCGGCTCAGGATGACACAAAATTGCTAATAGACATATGTAACGTAAGGTGCCATCTGATAAGCGGGTGGCAGGAATCGGTTGTTTGAGGCCGGCTTCATGAAGAAATAACTGAACCGTACCTCCCTGGATCTTTGTAGTGATGTCTTCAATTGATTCATAAAAAGCTTTTAATTTTTTAAGAATTATACTCTTTATTCCGGGCTGATGCTGAAGATTATTTAAAACCAGCCCTAAATTGCTTGCATCTTCAAGCAGAAAGTCTTCCGGGAGATCTGCTTTTTGAGGAAGCCTTGGGGGCGTGTAGCGACCCAAATTCCATTCTCGATAGAATTTCATTTTTGAAAAATGATTGGCCAGGTAAGTTAGCTCCGGATATTGATCAGGGTCTTTACGCTGAGATAACACCGATTGATCAATATCTAAATCCTCTCGTTGAAGTGAGCGGAATCTACGCTCACTCTCTGTCTTGGATGGATCGGGAGAAATCTGAACGTTAAGCACTGGATTACCATGTTGGTAGCGGTAAAAAAAATAAACATCTTCTTCGTCTGAACTTTTTGGGCGCTCACTTTCCACAGCTTCATCTACCAATTCAAAACGTTGACCTACCTGCGTGAAGCTAATTCTATATCTCAAGGGTATAAATTGATCCGGACAATAGATAGTGACGTTAATTTCAGCTACTGAGTTTCCTTTTGTTCCTTTGAAAATCCATTCGCCAACACCGCCACCTTCGCGGATGGGAGCAGTCAAATCTTTTGGAGTGGCATTAAGGATACTGATTGCTTCAATCAGGTTTGATTTTCCAGTTGAATTTCGTCCGATCAAAACATTTAGTGATTCTAGCTCGATATAATCTCTGCTATCCCCATAAGAAAGCAAATTTTTGAGCTCTATTGTTCGGATAAATTTATCATGACCAATCATGATTTCCTCCTTATTCAAGAATAATTTTTGCCTTGCCGGAATCCTTACCGGATGCTATCCGTGACATCCATAATGTCCCTTTGCCATGAACTCAGCTGTCCACCATGTTGAATTTATTGAAGATATATCATGGATATGTCAGGGTTTCAAGAATTTAATATTTAAACATGCTTTATCAAAATAATATCATCAAAGACATCGTTTGTCTTAATGTCGTTTTTAAACAATCTTTGGTTGAAGTCATCGATTCGCGATTCCTACCCCTTGGATAAAATTTTCAGAACCCTTTGTGATGTGTTTCTTAAAAAACTCATCACAAAATTGGTATTCTAAGCCTTTTTGTAATCCAGTTTTTTTTAATAACGTCTCCATGGAAATGCCGGCATTTGAATGCCCGATCATAGCAAGTGCTTGGATTGCAGGGCCATCACTCGAACAAAATAACGTATTTTTTAATTTGCCGCTCTTTATTAAAGCCAAGGATTCAATTTCACCATCATCGAGTCCAAATACAAAAACTCTGTCAAAATAATTTGAAAAGCCCGCCATCTCTTCGGGGGTTGCAGAGATTTCTTTTATTTTCCCATTTTGAATCAACCGTTTTAAATTAATTGGCTCAGGTATTCCTCCATCTTCCTCAGAATAAAAATGAGACTCTTTATATGCCACAATCGAAGAGACTACTATTTCAACTCTATCTATCAGTTTTTCCCAAACTCCAACTTTATGAGATTCAATAATAATGTTGGCATCAAGCAACACGCACTTCAGCATCATAACCTTCTCGGTCTTTATGGCCGTATTCCTGGAGAGTTTTCGGCAAATCTATAAGGCTGGTATCCAGCATCTCAGCAAGTTTTGCTTTTGAAAGCCTGCCCTTCTTGTACGCTACAAAAGCAAGCCTTACAAAGCGCTCAGGAAATTCAGGCGGCCGCCACCAACGAGGCGCCATGGTTGATTTGTCTATTTCTCTGAAAAGCTGGTCTTTTAATATATTATCTACAGTGTTTTTGCCTAAAAGTTTTAAATTTAAAAGCCTAAATAAAAGGGCTTCAGTAGAGACATCAAATTTTCTGGCCATTCCTATCAAATCGATATAGGCGATACTGTTTTTGTCTATATTCTTTTCAAATTCAACGGTAACAACATCGCTGGGCAGTAGAATGCATGAAGCAAACACATTTGCAATTTTTTCCAGATTCTCCCATAAATCTGGCTCCTTTTTTATTAAATTTGGCGGGAAACTATTCCATGTTATTAGATGAAATATTTCGTGGGCAAAATTATAATTTCGCCGCCAGGGTGCTTCGTTCAAATTCATTAATATAGCCGGACCAAATGGACCAATGGTTGATGCCGCCGACCCTTCCTCCATTTCAAAATACCAAATCTTAACTCCGAACCCTTCCTCAAGTATTTTTATCAATTCGCGTGCCGGACGATCGCCAAGATTAAATTCTCGCCGTATTTCACTCGCAAGCCTTCTTGCCGTTTCATAACTAACATCAACAGGACTGACCTTTTTTTGAGGGAATTGCTCGGTGGTTCGACCCCCGCTTAATTCTTCTAACATTGCATAGTCCTCGCAATGCTTAATAAATTTCAATTCTTTGATTTCTTTTTCTATTTCCGGCGACTCCCTCCAGAGGACAATAGGCTTTTCCTGAAGTTCTTCAATACTTAACAAATCGCTCAAATTAGTAGATAGGAGCTTGGCCAATTGGACTAATTCCCAGGCCTTTAGTTCGCGATCTCCTCGCTCAAGCTGGGAAATGGTTTCAGGGGAATTAAACCCCATCTGAATAGCTAAATCTTTCTGTGTTAAATTAAGACGTTTCCTAAACGCCTTGATCCGATCACCCAAAGACTTAATTGATGAATCCATTTCCCCCCCCTTTTTTATTTTTCAAGATATTCTTCAATATATATATTATAATATACATAATATATCGGATAAATCAAGAACATCTTGATATTTTCTAAAAAATTATAGAAATTCGTTTTTTGGTTTAGTTTGGGAATAAATGGAGAATTTAGGAATCATTAAGCATCCTGCATCAAGTTTGCTCTGAGTTGACCGCAGGCAGCGGAAATGTCCTGGCCTTTGCTGTAACGTATAATGGCTGTATAATTGTTTTTATTAAGGATTTCTTTGAAGTTAAGAATTGCAGATTCTTCAGGGCGGTTAAACTCGCTTCCTTCATATTCATTAAAGGGGATAAGATTTATTTTTGCACGTATGGGTCTCAGCAACTTAACCAGACGTTTTGCATCGGTTATAGAATCGTTTATCCCTTTTATAAGAATATATTCGAAAGTGATTCTACGGCGGGGCAATAAAGGATATCCGGCACATGCATCAAGCAGTTTTTCCAGAGGATATTTTCGGTTTATCGGCATCAGCATATTACGGGTCTTGTTATCTGTAGCGTTTAAGGATATTGCCAGATTAACTGATGTATCACGTCCCAGGTTAGAAAGCTTTGGAACCAGACCCGCTGTAGACAAAGTCAGCCTGCGGCTTGAAAATCCAAGTCCGTAATTGCTGTCTGTAATGGTATTGATGGCGCTGACCACGTTGCTGTAATTTGCCAGCGGTTCACCCATTCCCATGAGCACAATGTTGGTAAGACGCTTTGGACCGTCAAGACATTTTGAAACGTCGCGCACCTGGGCAATAATTTCACCTCTTGTGAGATTTCGCACCAAGCCGCCTCTGGCGGTAAGGCAAAATCTGCACCCCTGTGCGCAGCCTATCTGAGTTGATATGCAAAGCGTATAATGATCTTTTTCAGGAATCAGTACACTTTCGACATATTTTCCGTCGTTGAGTTTAAAAAGATATTTTTTGGAACCATCTTGTGATGTCTCGATTTGGGCCTTTTCAAGTCGGGCAATAGAAAAATGGCGTGAAAGGAATTTTCTGATTTCTTTGCCCACATCGGTCATTATATCGAAAGTGTCTGTCTGGCGAAGATAGATCCACTTCAGGATCTGAGCAGCACGATAAGGCTCAAGCCCCTTGCTTTCGAGCCATAAAACAAGCTGGTCATTTGTGAGTTCTTTAATGTCTGTTTTTTTTGATATTGACATAATATTATTTTACTATTATCCTTAAAGTTTTCAATAAAAACTTTATGGATTTTTTTATGTTTGATAACCTCAGCGACAGGCTTAATTCCGTATTTAAAAAGCTCAAAGGGCACGGCAAATTAACAGAAAAAAACATCGAGGAGGGATTAAAAGAAGTCAGGATGGCTCTCCTTGAGGCGGATGTCCATTACAAGGTCGTAAAAAAATTTGTCGGTGATATCAAGAAGCGGGTCCTGGGTCAGGAAGTTATGGCAAGCCTGACGCCCGGCCAGCAGGTTGTAAAAATAGTTGACCAAGAATTGACGGAACTGATGGGGGGCCGTCTCGAGGATTTGAACCTGTCGGGTTCTCATCCTGTATCGGTAATGCTGGTGGGTCTGCAGGGATCCGGCAAAACCACAACAGCCGGCAAACTTGCCGTTTATTTGAGAAAAAAGGGAAGGAAGCCTTACCTTGTTCCCGCGGATATTTATCGTCCTGCTGCTATTGATCAGCTAAATAAGCTGGGTAACCAGCTTGCCGTTCCGGTATTTCCATCCAACCCGGAAAAGGATCCGGTTAAGATCTGCCAGGAAGCAAGAACAGCAGCACATAAAGAACTGTGTGATACGCTGCTTATAGACACCGCAGGGCGGTTACATATAGACGAAGAGTTAATGACTGAGCTTTGCCGTATCAAGGATGCGGTAAAGCCGTCTGATATTCTCCTTGTGGCGGATGCCATGACAGGCCAGGACGCTGTCAATATCGCCGAATCCTTTAATAATGCCCTTAATATTGGCGGTATTATTCTCACAAAAATGGAAGGTGATGCCCGCGGCGGAGCAGCGTTATCGATAAAATCGGTAACAGATAAACCGATAAAATTTATTGGCGTCGGTGAAAAGCTGAGCGACCTGGAACCTTTTCATCCTGACAGGATGTCCTCAAGGATACTCGGAATGGGTGATGTCCTTACCATGATCGAAAAGGCACAGACAATCTTTGACGAAAAGGAAGCTGTTGAACTCGAAAAAAGGCTAAGAAAAAACGAATTTACTTTAGAAGATTTTCGTGATCAAATGGTTCAGATAAGGAAAATGGGCTCTATGTCTGAACTGATCAATATGATTCCCGGCATGGGTAAAAATAAACAGCTGAAAAATCTCGATGTTGACGAAAATGAATTTATTAAGATAGAAGCAATCATAAATTCCATGACTCCTCAGGAACGACGACAGCACACCTTAATAAAAGGGAGTCGTCGCAAAAGGATTGCCAAAGGAAGCGGAACTAGTGTACAGGATATAAATAATTTGCTTAAAAATTATACTCAGGTTGTGAAAATGATGAAAAAAATCAACAAGGGCGGGATGCGAGGAATAGGTCGGGGCATGCTGTCCTTTTGAAGGAGATCTAATATGTCAGTTAAAATCAGATTGGCCAGACACGGAGCAAATAAAAAACCTTTTTATCGAATTGTTATTGCAGATAGTGAATCACCTCGGGACGGCAAATTCCTTGAAAACGTAGGAACATACAATCCGTTGGTAGATCCTGTACAGGTGTCTCTGAAGCAAGACCGGATTAAGTACTGGATTGATCAGGGGGCCATCCCTACAGACACGGTTAAAAGTCTTTTGAAGAAAAAAGGTTTTTTTGCGAGTTTCACATAGTATCTTTACCTTATTTCTCAACAGCCAACAAAGGAGATGGAGCTATGAAAGAGCTGATCGACTACATTGCCAAGGCGCTGGTTGATAATCCGGAACAAGTTGAGGTCTCTGAGGTAGAGGGTAACCGGACTTCGGTATTAGAGCTTAAAGTGGCTAAAGAGGATCTGGGAAAGGTTATCGGAAAGCAGGGCCGGACGGCGAGGGCCATGCGTACCATATTGAGTGCCGCTTCTGCTAAATTAAAAAAGCGGTCGGTTCTTGAGATTTTAGAATAGTATTGTGGAGAAAAATGGGTTTGTTCCTGTTGGAAAGATCGTTGGTGCCCATGGTGTAAAAGGAAACATTAAGGTCTATTCCTACGCTGAATCCTTGTCTGTTTTCAATCCAGGTAGTTTGATCCTTTTAATCAATCCCAAAGGATTTGAAAAAAGCTATAAAATAAAATGGGTTAAACCTCACGGCCGGCTCACCCTTTTATCACTGAAAGGTGTAGAGAATAGAAATTCGGTTGAAACCCTTATCGGTTCCGTGTTTTTTATTGAAAGGGCCAATTTTCCTGAACCCGAAGACGGATCATACTACTGGGTTGATATTATCGGAATTTCAGTTTTTACAACCCATGATGAGTATATCGGCCTCGTTGAATCCATAATACTCACGGGAAGCAACGACGTCTTTGTTGTAAGAAACCCGAATAAAGCTCATGATAATGAAACACTGATCCCTGCAATTGAGTCGGTGATTTTGGAAATCGATCTTAAGCTTAAAACAATGCGGGTGGATTTACCGCAAGGATTATGAAACCTAAAGTCTGCATTAACTTTTTTCGAAGGAGATAAATTTGCTATCAATACAATGCGGTATCGAGACATTATTGTCAATATCCACACACCGATAACAGGCAAAATAAAAGGATAAAATCCAGATTAAATTTCGAATAAAGTTAACCCTTCGGGAGCCTCGTATCGACCGGATCTACTGCGTTATCAATCGATTGCAGTATTACAATACGGCTGCACGATTGATGCCTTGTCGTAGTGAAACGAAGATCCCGTTATCGGGGTATATCCGGCCGATACAAGGCTTGCAGAATTTAGGTGAAGGTTAAACGTATGAATTTCATAGTCCTGACTATTTTCCCGGAAATGTTTAATCCTTTTTGGGAACATGGGATTATTAAACGGGCCATAGGTCGAAACAAGATTTTGGCATCGGCCATCAATATCAGAGATTTTGCAGAAGGGAAACACCGTACTACCGATGACAGGCCGTACGGCGGAGGCTGTGGAATGATTATGAAGCCTGAACCGCTGGCCGGTGCTATCCGGGCGGCCACAAAGAAAGCCCCTTTGGCCAAAAGGATTCTGCTGACGCCTCAGGGTCGGGGTTTTGATCAGGGCATGGCCCGAGAATTCGCATCATTGGATGGAATTATTTTTGTTTGCGGCCGTTATGAGGGGGTGGATGAACGTATTTGTCACAATTTCATCGACGATGAGATTTCCATCGGTGATTATGTCCTGACAGGAGGGGAGCTGGCAGCCATGGTTATCATCGATGCGGTGACCAGACTGATCCCCGGTGTGCTCGGCGGCAAGGACTCCGCGGAAAAAGACTCATTTTCGGGAAGTGTTCTAAAATATGCACAATATACGAGGCCCAGGACATTTGAAGGTGTCGATGTCCCCGAAGTTCTGTTGTCGGGCAATCACAAAGAAATTGAAAAATTTAGGTTCCGATCATCGCTGATACGAACGTTTTTGAAAAAGCCAGACTTGTTTGAAAACAGACGCTTGAGCATAGAGGAAATAAAAATTCTGAAAAAGTGGCGCCGCGATATTGAAAAAATCATATATGACCAATCTATACGTGGCCCTGACGCATTATCCGGTGGTCAATAAGAACGGTGATATTATAACATCCGCCGTAACCAACCTCGATTTGCACGATATATCAAGGGCTGCAAAAACATACGGGGTACGATCATTTTATGTGGCGACCCCTCTTGAGGATCAGAAAGCACTAATCAAAAAAATTGTTTCGCACTGGGTAGAAGGAACAGGAGCAAAGTATAACCCAAAACGTCGAGAAGCCCTGGAGCTGATCATAATAAAAGATTCCCTGGATGAGGTAAAAGATCATATCCGTAAAAATGGAGGAAATTCTCCGAAAACGGTGGTTACCAGCGCCAGACACCGCCCAGGCAACTTAAGCTTCGGGAAGTTTCGGAAAATGTTGAAAGATGGCAATCTTTTCCTGTTGATATTGGGTACAGCCTGGGGATTGCCGGAAAAATTTATTGCAGAGGCAGATTACATACTGAATCCGGTTATTGGCAATACAGATTACAACCACCTTTCAGTCCGGTCTGCCGCCGCCATTATTTTGGACAGGCTGTTCGGGAGAAACGAATAAAATCGCTCAACTTAGGTTATATTTAAAGCCACACTTAAAAAAAGAAAAATTCCTATACAATCAAGTCAAAATACGGTATAGGCGCTTTTTTAAATGGTTTTGACATTTTTTTTCCATTGTAGTTTAAGTAACTTCTCAATAAGTTCTGGTGTTATTAAATGGTGATATTGAACCGGCTCCATAATTTATTGAGATGTTGCTAGGTTAAACCCGAATTTATTAAAATCGTTAGATTAATTCAATGTGCTTTTGGCTTGCCCAAGATAGGTGATTATTATGGAAATAATAAGACAGTTAGAAAGAGAGATAATGCGGCTGGATATTCCTGCTTTTGCCGCCGGAGATACCGTAAAAGTTTATGTCAAAATAAAGGAAGGCGAAAAAGAGCGTATTCAGGCGTTTCAGGGCGTAGTAATCAGCAAACGTGGAAGCGGAACCGGCGCTACGTTTACTGTCAGGAAGGTTTCCTACGGGATAGGGGTTGAGCGTATCTTTCCGCTACATTCTCCTGCCATCGACAAAATTGAAGTCATTACTCGCGGGCGGGTACGTCGTTCAAAAATCTATTACCTGCGCAAGCTAAGGGGCAAAGCGGCAAGGATTAGAGAACGTCGTATAAACTAGTGTCCATCCATAAATGGTCTTTTTGCCCAATCTCTGCGTTATGTTCAAA
>CAZBOB010000057.1:0-22120 GCA_964492995.1 uncultured Desulfobacteraceae bacterium
AAACCTGAAAAAACGCCAGGTCAAAGCCCCAAAGATATATATCCTCGACAGTGGCCTGTTTCACAGCCTTTTGCAGGTTTCAACCCTGGCCGACTTGCAGGGGCATCCCAAAATAGGCGCCTCATGGGAGGGTTTTGCGCTGGAGCATATCATTCATGTTCTTCGATCCAGAGATGCGTATTTCTGGGCAACACATGCAGGTGCTGAACTTGATCTCATGGTGACGATCGCCGGTAAACGGCATGGTTTTGAATTTAAATACACAGATGCTCCCGGGCGAAAGCGGTCGATGCATATTGCCATTGAAGATCTGGGACTGGAACATCTGTGGGTCATATATCCCGGGGATCAGAAATATGCGCTTGACAGTAAGATTACCGCCATTCCGCTGGAGGAGATTTTGCAACTTGCGCAAACCTGGCTCACGACTTGAGGTGATACTTATGCCTTACCCATTGAATTTATAAGAGAAGATTTTAGACACCCCAAAATAGGGTATTATGCATAAAAATACTTTAAAATATCACACCTATATAACCTAATTGCATGCTCATTAAGCAACGATGACCGCTTGCGCTTGGGGTCCAAGATACAAGAGCTATAATAACAGCAAAAGAGGCCTAAAACAGGCCCTAAAATCGTCTTAAACCATTCTTTTAAACCCCAAAAGCAACCTGTTAAACTAAATCGTATTTCAAAAAAATCCTTATACCTTTTATTTTAAACTAATATTGCATCAGTTTCTGGGCAAGGCGGTGAAGATCCGGATTGGCCAGGGCGGAGACTTTTTTCTTTACGGCACGGGAATAATACTCTCTCTCGGTTTTATTTAGCGGTTCACCTTTTATTTTCTTTTTAAATAATTCCTTTTGTTTTGGAGAAAACAGCTGAGACAAAGCATACTCAAGAGATAAATCTTCATATTTTTCTTTCAGTTGTTTTGTTTTTTCAGAATCCTTTTTAAAATAATTATTAAATATTTCGAATAATCGATCAGGGATAAACCGTTTTTTACCGACATAAAAAACATCACTGTGAGCTATATTGTTTCTGAACTTTCGCAGTTGTACTAGGTCTTGATCTGATAGTTGCTTTTTTAGCTGGTTCGACCAGACAAATGACAAATGATAGTATTGATACAGAGCCAGTGACAATAATAACAAATCTTGAAAACTTTCTTGATCCTCCCTCGTTGTTAAATTCTTCAGGACCTGGTCCTTATCAAAAGAATACTCATGGGCCGCATTAGCCAGCAATACAGGGAATGCTTCCCATAACCGTGTGTCTTTGCTTTTAACAACCTCAGCAAGTGTTTTATCCGCATTAAAATCCTCCTTTGGTTCCATAAGTGAAAAACCAAGACGATCTAAATTTTCAAATAATTTATTATTCACCATATAGTTTTTCCTTTCCAAGGAGGTCTAAAAAATAATCAAGGTGCACACTTATACGATCTTCCGAAATATCATAACTGGTTTAATATCCAACAAGGTTAATGCCGTTCCTCCACAGGCAATGAGGTGGATTTTACGTCTTAAAAATCCGTTCCATTGTCCTAAAACATCCAACAATGTCTGTTTATTGATTCTATAATCCATTTGCTCTATAAATTAGTACAATTTATTGTATAAATATGATCAAAAAATTGTAATTATACATACAATAGTGAACGTTCAATGTCAAGAAATAAAAAAACATCGATTGCATAAACAACTACGGTACTGTAACTCCTTATATAATTAAGAGAATTGTTACAAAATGCATATTTCGGTAATCGAAAACAATGATTCCAAAGGAAGCCGAACAATCATTTCGGATGATGGCGAACGGTAGACCTGTTATTTAGCACCCAAAATGGTATGCTTAAGACCAAAAAACAGCTATTTTTTGAGCGCGGCTCCTTCTGCTCCTGCAATGCTACCATCTGGGATTCGAGGTCGGCCGATACATCAGTCTGGAGCGTCTCATTGAGCAGAACAAGGAACGGTACTACGAAACCCTGGAGCAAAGCTCCCATGGCTGGCACGAGCGCAAACATGATCCCTGGCCTTACATCAATTACACCCTTTTCATCATAAAAACCGCCTACAGGGAATTCGAACAGCGTCTGGGTCAACTTCAGAGTCCCAAAGGAGAAAAGACAAGCCTCATGCTTCAAGCTATCGACAGGACTCTCGCTCCTTTCAGCATCGCCGAACTGCGGAACGCGTGCCCGAACGTCAGTGTGGATATGATCCGTCGTGTTTTGAAAAACTTACGATCGGAGAATCGAGTGGAGTGTTTGGGACGCGGCCAGAATGCCCAATGGCGCAAGACTGGTAAATGGCAATTGGGTAATACCCAATGAATTGGGTAATGAAATAGGTAATGACATGAGAAAAGCACGGCAACTTATAGCAATAAAAAATTGCATGGTGCTGTCTGGCATTCTGCGGAAATTGAGCGGACCAGACCCTGTTTCGGGATCGAAAAAGGGTCACAATAAGGGCACATGATGATACGAAAAGAATGTAAGCGCCTGGCTGAAGTTGATTTTCCTATTGCAGAAGTTTCAAGGCACGCCGTCCGTGAGAAGTCGATTCGCCACGGGCATCCTTCCACATTGCACCTGTGGTGGGCACGGCGGCCGCTAGCTTCCTGCCGGGCCATGCTCATGGCGCTGCTTTTGCCCGACCCTTGCGATTCGCATTGTCCGGATGAGTTCAAAATCAAAGCCCGCAACATTCTGCTCGGCCATCCAAATCACCCACGAGGATGGAGTGCAAGGATCAAAAGTGATGAGGGGCTTCGCAAAGTCATCCTTGAATTCATCGCCGATTTTGCCAACTGGGACCGGTCTTCGGACGCCAATTATTTAAAAACTGGTCGGGATTTGGTTCATGCTGCTCATCCTGACGAGCCGCCCTTGGTGTTGGACCCCTTTGCCGGGGGCGGGTCGATCCCGATGGTGCAAAACCCATAGCCTACCTTTGGGCGCGGACAGTCAAATGCGAATCACCAAATTGCGGAGCGGAGATTCCGCTTATGCGGTCTTTTTGGCTGTGCAAGAAGGCAAGCCGCAAGCGGGCGCTTCGTTACAAGGTGTTTCAGCCAGTGGGCTATGCGCCGCGCATGGAGTTCGAGATATTCGAGCCGACATCGGACAAGGATGTGCATGGTGGAACGGTTACACGAGGTGCATGTGGCGTTGCCGCGCGGCGCGGAAGAACCCCGCCTGGATCATCCGTCCCTATCTCGAGGCAATTTTATAATGGCGAAGAACATTAAAAACACACCTGGCCCCTGACGGTAACAAGCACACCTTCATTCATTCTTTCAAATGAATACCGTTCGTAAATCAATATTCCAGCGGTTGTGTGCGAGTTTTTCCCAGTAGATCAGATAACCTGGAAGAATAAATTTGAGTATTGTTGTTCCATATGAGTTTTGACCGTTGCCGGTTTTTTGTGATTATTCTCTTATAAAAGGTTTGGGCAGGGCTGTGAATTATCGGAGATAACACAGGTTGAAAGGTTGTAGATTTTTTAGGTGATTTTCTTAAGCAAGCTCTGCACGAACGCCCCGTAGTAAAAGCTTTACAACTCCTGGTGCAAGTTCTCCGTCTCCTCTTGCTGGCGCAGCGTCTGAACCTGTAACCCACACCAGCAGACTGCCGACAGGATGTTTTTTATAAAGAGAATGCATGAAACTACGGACCTGATCCCGGTTCCAAACATATCCTCTCTGAAACTCAGGGAGTGCAATGTGACCTGAATCAATGTGATCAAGAATTGTTTGAATTTTCAAAACGACCTCCTATTAAAAAACTATCTAAAAATTTCATCAAGACGAAAAACTAAATGGAGGGCTTCTGCCCAACCTGCTTTTGCAAAGACATCTAAAAGGCTCAGTAAATTTTGAAGCGACTGAACATCGCGAATCTCATAACGATAATCTGTAAGAATAGATTCAACTAATTTCACTACTTCAGTGATAGCAAGAGAATCTAAATTATAATTGAAAGGTTCACTAGCTTCAGCAACACGAGCTGAGAGATGCAGCACACCTTTTGGATCATATTTTAAAACGATATTAAGAAGCTCCATGAAGTGATGGGCTGTAGAGGCAAATAGAATACCCCCTCTTTCTTGAGTCCTAAATTCTAATATTTGTTCCAGCAAAGGTTTGATTGTAAAATAATAATTTTTAAGCTGTTTTTCCTTAATAGGCTTTTCTTGCTCATCGATTTCTTCTTTAAAACCGGTACTAAAATAAAACTGAGAAATTGTTTCATCAATAACCCCATAGATTTCTCTAAGTTTGTTTTTTATTTCTTCTTTTTGTTCTTTTTCTAGTTCATTTATTAATTCTAAAATTGCATTACCAGCCGAAGAAATAGCTCTACTTAACCACTTAATAGCCTTATCGCTAATTTCCTTGTCTTCCTTAGAATTCAATTTTTGAGGAGTTATATATTGTAGTGTCTTAAAAGTAGCTTTTCTCAGCGGTATCCCAAAATTAATCGGATCTTCTAAAATCTTATCAACTTGTTCTATTGCCCATGGATTTTTCCTAACAAACGTAAGCCACATTAAAAGCGACATAATAATACTCAACAAGTTAGAGTCTTCAACAGGAAAACTTCTTTTTATCAGTATATCAAGAACATTTACTCCCTTCTTCTCCTTTATAGCAATGACTTGTCCGATGCTAAAGCATAAGGCACTCTGCACAACAATATTGGTTTCTCTTTTAGCAATATCTTCTGCTATCCTCCAAAAAAACTCGGGCGCATTTTTGTGAGTGCGATATAGTTCATTGATCAATAAATATCTGACAGATGGCACTTCATCTTTAGATAGACTTTCAATTGCATTTAAAATATCTGAATCAGTTTTCCTAACAGCCAACCATGGAAGGCCCTGTGAGGCTTCGTTACGAGGAGCTGGAGACCACGAAGGTGATTTAAACTCTTTATCATATTCCGGATCAGGCTCCGGCGAATCATGATATGAACATAGGAGGAGAACTTCTCTGCAAAATTGAAAAGCATCACTATTGGGGTCGATTGTCCCTCTAGCCATAGTTTCAACGCATTCGGCAAGTTTCGTCCATGTTGCGTTTATTACTGGTTTATCAGCTCCTTTATCGTCTTTGAGACAAACAAATGCACTTTTTGCAATAGGCAAAATGGAATCAATGGAATCTTCCTTGGGAATTTTGTTGCTCCATTCTGATTTGAATTTATCCAATAGATCAAAATACTGTTGCAATTCTTTGTTTTCTGGTCGATCGAGATCAGCACCTTGTTCCTTAAGCCACTTTTCTGTTGTAAAGGGTTCCGACCAGCTTTCAAATCGGACCGGTGGCTTGTCTGATGGAAATTTCCCAGCTTTTTCCATTTCAGCTCTGATTTTTTTAGCTCCGTCCGTTTTTAACAGATCTTTCGGAATCCTTACAATAAGACGATCTCTTTTATCTATTAAGTATTCCCTTTCATTTTCGTCTTTTTTCCCCTTAGGGATTTTTAAAATAGACTCTTCGATTTGAACGAGCTGATCACTTTTAAACTCACTTGCAGCTTTTTCAAGGAATTTAGCAAGTTCATAGTTGGTTTCTGTATTTGTTTGAATAGGTTTTGCCTTGCAAAGATCAAAAAGGTAGCTTGAAAATACCATAGGATTTTCTAATGCAGCTGATAATATACGCTTCCAGAAAAATGAGACCAAGACATTTTCTCGTAATACATCAATTAGAGATTCTAATTCACCGTGAGCTTTTTCTGAGTTGGATAATTCTTTGATATAATTAAAAAGTTCATCTGCCATTTTGATTGGTTGATCTACGTAATGGTTTCTGTCCCAAATGTAACTCCCATCTGGTAGATAATGTGCGGTTTTACCTCGGAATTGAAATTTCTCCGTTAAATCTTCAAGTTTAACACCTTTTTTTAAGTACCTGACAATATGGTAACTAATAATGTATTGGTTTAAACATGATATTGCAACGCTAGTCGCAAAATTGGAGGCTGAACGTAAATATTTAGGAAAGTGTCTTATAAGTAAATATTGACAACCTTGATAATCCTGTTTTCTCGTGCTTAGCATAGTCATTACAGGAGTTCCGAAACTGGTTTTATCTTCGCTGGTCTCATAATGGCCAAAAACTTTTTGATACGTCAAGCCTGTAAAATCTGGATCATACGGCCATATTTTAGCTAAATTACTGCATAGTCTATATATGAAATTAATTGGGAAATCTTTCTCATCAGTCAAATCAAGTACTTTTTCCAGGAGTTTTCTTGACTTTTTCGGATCGGTATTAAAAGTCTTGGCAACTAAAGGAACAGCCCATGTGCCACCAAGACTATCTATAAAAGCATCTTTGTTTACTTCTCTTTGCTCCCAAACCCATTCGAGAATACGACGACTTATTTTGCCGCAAGTCTCAATTGTAGCCCGATCGTGTCTATCAATAGCCCTTTGGAGTATTTCAGATGTCAGCGTTGTAAAATCCCATGCAAAATTTCTTAAAAGATGTATTGAAGTTTTTTCTAAAAAGCTAATCCATAAATTATCGCGATCTATATTAAGTGCGCGAAGAGCTTGCAAAAGTCGAATCATGGCATCTTCTGCCATTGATTCATTTTGTTTTAATTTATTAATTAATGGAGTGAGTTGCTCAACATTTCGAGCTTCTTGGACGATCACACTTGTTGGTAATAAGCGAGCAAACAACTTTAAACGAATGTCAGGGATTGGAAGAATATACCAAAAGCCTTCCCAAAATAAAGATGGCTCATTATACCATAGCCGGGTATAATAATACGTCAGGCTTGGACGTAGAAAAATTGGCCGAGAAAGGTCTTCTGTTATGAAATTAATGAGTTTCTCTGGATCATCTTCAATTAGCAAAACACTTACAGCATAATCAAAAAGAATATTATGTGAAAATGCTATTCGTTGACCTGTTGTCGACAATTCAATCAAGATTTCATCACTTAATAACTCTGTCCAAGCATCTTTAACTACAGGGTCATAGGCTTTTTCTTTTATTACAGATAGTGACTTTTCACCGACAAGCTCTCTAACTATTTTTATCAAAATTAATTCTCTATCATCTCGATTAACTTTTGATTTAATTCTGCGATCCCAAAATAGTCCTAATAATTGAACTTCTGAACCAATAGCACTGAAATCTGGCGAAGGTTTGGAAACTTTTAAAATTCTTTCTATCAGCCATAAATTAAATGGCACTCTAAGTAACTTTTTAAAATCTGATGAACCCGCTTTATAAATGCTGTCTAAGTTCGGGATTTGATCAAAAACCTGTTCAATTTCTTTTTCACTCAGTAAAGGAATTGAAAAATGCCTACATAGAATATCTTTCTCGGAATACTCTTTAGGATCAGAGTCAGATGGTCTACGAAATAAATCCAAAAGATCTTGAGATTTTTTTGCATCATACGTCCGTACTGTGACCAAAATATGCCATATACCTTTTAATTCTCTTACAGCTCTCTGAATAATTTTTAAAAAACGTCTACGAGTCTCCTCACTTCTTGCGGCGTCGAAAGCATCAAATAAAATAACTCCTGGACCAGAGTCAAAATAACTGCCTATTTTTATTAACCATGAAATTAAATCACCTTCATAGGAAAGCTCATTTTGCAATTCGCTTTCCGTTCCATCCCCGAGTTGATCAATAGGCAAAATAAGATTGGGGATACCTTTCTCTTTTAACATCTGGTTAAGTTGTATTAATAAGTATGATTTTCCTACTCCTGGCCTGCCTATAACAACACCATTACCATTCAGTGAAAATTTTTCTAATTCATTAAGTAATTGATCACGATTTATTTTCATCTGGGTTAATCCTTGCTATCATGCGTTCATTTACCTCAACAATCCATTCAGATGAATCTTTTTTATCGATTATACGGTTTATTTTATCACCTTCTGTTTCTGTAACCTCAACATCTGAGTAATAAACTTTTTGTTCTTTTTTTGAAGCAATTGCTTGTCTATGTTTTTCTGCCATTTCGGAGAGCATTTTATATAATCCAGAGTGTGTATCATCTAAATCTTCATAAAAAACAACTTCAACCCCATAATCCTCTTTTAGCGATTTCATTTTAGCTATATTATAAGATTCGTTTTTAGGAGAAATGCTCATAATTGCATAGTGAACTGACTGACCCCAATTCCACAAATCTTTACTGACCGTATCTAACATCGCATTTAAATAGGGATCGCTCATACTAAATCCGACAAATACAACTCTCCGTGTAGCCAAAATGGCCCATAACAACTTTCTATGTAATGTCCATTTAGGCACCATTTCTGATTTGGTCTTAGAGCTAACAGAAAACTCCTT
This sequence comes from uncultured Desulfobacteraceae bacterium, assembly GCA_964492995.1. GTDB lineage: Bacteria > Desulfobacterota > Desulfobacteria > Desulfobacterales > UBA11574 > S5133MH16. The sequence goes on from CAZBOB010000057.1 coordinate 8,356, forward strand.
TTCTTTCGTAATACTCCATCCATATGCTGCATCATATTCATCTAAGCTTAAAACAATAGACTCTGTTGAATCAAATCTGCCATGTAAATGTGCAATGCACGGGAGCTCATTTTTTTTATCGAGTGATAATAAAAATTCCGAGACTTGGTGTGCATTATTAGCTTGAATAATGTATGAATCATATCTAACTTTTTCAGGAAAAGTTGCTTTCAAGGCGAATTCAAGCGAATTATCATAGTTAGTTGTAATAATTCCTTTAAACGGTAAACAAACTAGATCTTTATGTAGATCTCTAAATAACTTCTTATTACCTTGAGGGCTAAATTGTCTGCCAATAAAATTGTGATATCGGGAAAAAGAATCTGTTTTTTCTTTAATATGAGTTTTTATTTTTTGAACGTAACTTAAAGGGTTCCTTCGTCTATGGACTTCATCAACTCTAAAATCTCCGTCAATTACTTTTGCAAGTTGTTCAAGTTCTATAAGTAGTTTTTCCCAGCTATTATAACCTAATGGAATACTGCATCCAGCCCCCACAAAAAGAATTCCTTCCCCAGAAAACACAAGATCAAAGAGCGCTTTTCTCTTTTTTTCGTTTTGTGCTTTTTCATCAGAAGTAAGTATTTCAGTAGGTTCTTTATAGTTCATTTTTTCTAATAACTTTTATGTTTAATTGTTACTCTACTCCAGAATGAGCTACCATTGGATCGGCCGGTGGTAAATCAAGAATCGTTTGATAGGGTTCAACGGTTTCCATGGCCCTTCTCATTTCGTTGTAAATATGAAGAATTGTAAGTTTGGTTCTATAATCGCCGTATTTTTTGATGTCTTTTCTTTTTACAATCGGAAAAGTTTCTATGAAGTGATCGACATCATCATTATAAATACACTTAACTGTGCCAAAAGTTCAACTCGCTCTTGAACGTTGAGTCTCTATCAGTTAAATACAATCTGGGACTTAAATTCGTCTCCTGTATGAAATAATGATTTTCGATATAATCCTGGGTCGCTCACATAGGATCACTCTCGCAATTATTGTATTACATTTCATCTTATTCACCGAATAGTGTGATTTGTTCCTGTGTTGGGAGATTCGGCAGCAAGCGTCTAAACAACATTTCGGTTTCCGGATGAGCCTGGAGACGGAGGCAAATAGCATCTTTCAATTCATCCGGAGGTTTGCTAGTGGTTGTTACGATATATTGAAATGGCGCTTTTTCTGGGCCTCCAAATTCATTGGTCAATGTCCACATAGATCTCAGGTAATGGCTATAAATATGCCGGTCGAGGTCTGCTTCACGGGGGCCATCGTGTAATAAGAAACGCGGATGGTGTCCAATACCCTTGCAGGAACATATCATCGCCGCTACGTCGGCCAGAACCAAGGCCAGAGTCTCGACAGCTTCTCCCGATAAGTCAGTCGTTTCTTCTATGTGAAACTGCGGTTCTCCTTTCGTCATTTGTAGAATACCAGAGTAAGTTGATGACAACACTCTTTTTATGATGCTATCGTATATTTCACTGATCGATCCCAACTGATGTTTATGGTTTTTCTGTATTCTATTCAATTCTTCTCGGTGTCGTTTTATGATATCTTGTAGTTCGTTGGCACGAATGGTTTCCTGCTGCAGTTTGGTGTTCGGTCTATGACCTTCAATAAGTTCTATCGCTTGTTTACGTTGTTCCAGGTGATGCCCAAGTCGTTGCAATTTTTCACGATGTTCTGCCAATTCTAATTCCTTCTCACGCTTTTCGGCCATATCCTTGGCCAATTTCTGGCGTAATTGATTAAGCAATTCAACTATCTGGTCATGATCTTTTCTTTGCTGTTCGAGGATACTTAGTCGCATTTCGGTTTCAGAAACTTGGCGCTGATCTTCGCGCACCTTTTGAAGATCGATAATCTTCTCCGCTTTTTCCAATCTTTCTTGTACATAAGAACAGTCTAAAAAGAGAACATCACCATAAGTACAATTCTTCCCTCGAAGTTCTCGAAGTTTTTGTATGGTATCGTCTTCCGATTCTTGGTCGTCTTTGAGTTCGGTCGCCTCATCGATCACTTCAAGTGCAGCTCGAAAGGCACGGTGTTGCTCATCATACGAGGCCAGCCAGATACGCTTTTGAGCAATTTTCAGGTCAACTCTCTCAAGATCGCGTTGAATAGTAGAAATGGCGCCCTCGATCTTCATCCGCCGGATAAAAACTGGTGACGTAAGATCCAACTCGTCAATATTTAACATCTCGGTTGATTTCACATCTAGTAATCTTTTAATAGCTTTATCATGTTCATTGAAACTATATTCCGGTTCCCGTTTCAATTCTGTTATTTGTGTTTCTCGTTGCTTGAGTTCTCGCTCTCCTTCAGTGATCGCTCGGGACACATCAAGTTCTTTGTCTTGAACCAAATCCAAAACCAGACGAATCAGATAAAGCGCGTGTTCTTTGGGCTTCTGAAATTTTGGAGTATCCGACCCACTCCGCGGAGATCTCCAGTCATGTGGGCTCTGGAAGCGCGACTCTTGATCTCGAGTCAACCAGGCAAGTAAATGTCTCCATTCATAATATTTGTCTGAGTCGGGAGGAGCGCTCGAATGTAACCTCGACATCATAACATTTTGTAGATTATCAATGAATCTCCGGTATTGGTTTTTCTGGCGGTCTTGATCGAATAGCCCCTCTACAGTAATTTCTTGACCTGCCGTAAAATTCCCTGAGAGGTCTAGAGATTTCAGTACCGCCCAATCCTGGCCGTTCACAGCCAGTTCCATCCCAACCCATCCTTTGGGAAAAGCATATCGAATACGGCTCAAAACTCTCTGATTGCCGAAGGTAGATTCCCCCAGACAATAGCGAATCAATCGACAGAGAATCGTCTTTCCGACAGAATGCCCGGAAATGGTCACAGGATGAGTAATATTGACTCCGGCTTCATCGGGTAATTCAACGCCCCAAACAATATTGAGACCACGCTGAAAAACGACATTTCGGATTGGAGTCTCTTTTTTCTCAGAGGACTCAAAGAGGGCTATCCGCTTAATCCACAGGCGTGGTGAGCTAATGTTATTTTTATGGACTATTCGATCCAATTGGTATCTCCCTAAGCCCGCATCAACATTTTAAGTTCATTAGAAATCTCATCCGGTGTAAAAGTGATTTTTGCGTCTTTAGCTTTTTCTAGAGCATTGCGTTGTAGTTTGTCTAGGTTGTCAGCTGATTTTTGGATAAGAGGTAGTAGGGGTTTGAACTCACTCGGCAAAGGTGGCAACTTGACTTCGTTATGAACTGTCGTTTCACCTGACACTGGATTGGTTTGGACAATACCTTTATTTTGCAACGTTTCTCTGATTTTTAACGGACGGATACGATGCTCGTCAGGAAAATCAAGCCAATCTAGACTGCTCATCAGTTGCCGGTATTTGTGGCGGAGTTCCTCGTCGATCAACAAGGTTTCAAAGCGATTGGACCGTGAGACCAGCAACGCCGCGTCACGATAAAACTCGAACCTCTTACCGGGCTTTTCTTGGATCAGATGCGGAATAAGCGCATAAACAAAAGCCTCACGTCCGTCCCATGGGAATACCTGCTCGTTTTGAAGATAGTTCCAGCGTTTCTGGCAAACGCCGAACCAAGCTGACAAAAGCGATTCTTCCCATTCTTGAAATGGTTGGTGAATATGAACCGGCCAATTATTGCGATCCCATCTATACATGGATAAGAAGTTACCTTCGGCGTCCATGGGCGGACCTGCTGGTGGATCAAGGATCTTTTGAAATTGTTTGCCGGTCTCCATGGCCCTTTTCATTTCGTCAAAAATTTTTAGAATTGTAAGTTTAGTGCGATAATCGCCATATTTTTGTATGTCTTTTCTTTTTACAATCGGAAAGGTTTCCATTATATAAGCGACGGCATCGCAGGGTGTTTGGAAATAGCCCAAAAGCTCTTTTGAACCTTTCTGTTTCCAATCATTTTCATTGCCAAGATAGAGGTGGAAGAATGCCGCATCGAGCTCGCATCGGATCAGAAAGCGGCGATCTTCGTCCCATCTGAACGGAGGACCTTGCCACCCGCAGTCTTGTGCGAATGGCTCCAGATCCCATGACGTGTAAGTCAGTTCAAGTACTCGCAACGATAGCCAGTCTTGCAAGATTTGGGAGCTATTCGTCCAAGGACTTATTTGTGAAAATTTTACTGGAGGATAAACAGGTAATTGACGCATAGCATAAAATTTGAGATGAGTTCCACCAATCTTTTGGCGTGCAACAAAATCAAAGACAAAACTATTCAAAGAAGCTAAAAGTGTTTGAGATCGTTCAACATTGATCCCTGGCAACATCAACAATAGGCCCCCTTCGCAATTGTTTGGTGCAAAAGCTGTGGCGATTGTTGTCCGAAAAACGACTGCGCTTGTGATATCACGCCAACCTATTAGCCAATCGCGGTCCCACTTCCATATTATATTGCCTTTTTTGTCACTTTTAGTTAATTTTTCTTTAATCCTATCTCTATCTATCCAATAACGTGGTTGTATTACGAAATAACTTTTTTCTTTATCTTTAGATAAAGGCTGAGGAAGTGTGCCAACATTTAGTTGAGCTTGAGTTGCACCTTCATAAGTACCCCAGCGGTGGTCGAATTGGTGAATCATCTTTCCCTCGTATAACGGTAGATAAACCTTATCTTCTGAGTGAAAGATATTTCCTTTGAGGCACCAGCCTTCATCCTTCAACTGTTCTTGTGTGCGGAATAAACCTGAATCATTGGCCATGTGAAACATTGTTGTGAATTTAAGGTCCCATGGATTATCATCAGAATGTTCCCGGCTCCCTTCTCTGATTAAAACAGGCACGCGGCGATAGACATACTTAGTTAGTTCCGCATCTTTATTGCATCTAAAGATCGGGCAGGTTCGGGTATTAGGATTAAGAAGAGCTATATCGTTCGATGAAAGCACAAAATGGCGCTGCTTTTCTTTAAGGTGTTCTACCTGCCGAGCAAAAAAGATTAAATCAGCTACCCGTCGCTTTTCTAACCATGGTGCAACCATAGTTAGTAAGCAAAACTTCGTAGAGTGATGAATTGCTGGGAAAATAAATTCTTCATTCTCGAAGCTGTATAGGCTCACTATAGAACCTGAATCCATGATATCTTGAAAAAAGAATTTTGTTGTGTCATCTGTGGCAATACCGGAAGGCACAATGCAACCGACTCTGCCCTTTTGTGATAAGACATTACGCTTGAGTTCGGCGAATACTGCATAGGTGTTGATATCCCCACGGCCGCAAAGCGGGTATCGTCCAGAATTTCTAAACGAATGGCTGATGCCTTCCGACTCGCGCCGATCATCTAAGAAAGCCTTATACACTATCGGACTATCATCTTTGAGCGCTTGAATCATTTTGCGCCGCTTGGCGGCATTGGATGCAGTGGCTATATCCGGTCGAACACCGGTAAACCATTCCTTTTCCTGAAGCTTTACCCTCTCCCACGGTGGATTGCCTACCACAACATCAAATCCACCGCTCCAACCCATTTCTTCATTTTCAGGCTTTTCGCCTTTTTGGGGAAGTTGAAAAACATCCGGAAAGGCCAAGTGCCAGTGGAAAAAGCGATACTGCTCGGATAAGCGTTGAACCTCTGTTTTCACATTTTCATCTATAGCTGAAGGATCGGTCTCCAGTTTTCGAAATAAAACATTGGTAATGGGAGCGGTAAACTTAGTGCTGTGTTTTTTTATCCAGACAAAGGCCGCACACCAGGTGTCAGCCAGTATCCGCTCATGTAGATAGCTCGTTGACTGAGTTGCTTTTCCCCAAGAGGCCTGCTTTTCTCTAACACCCCATAGGGTCGAATCATCCATTTCCGCGACTTTAAGGAATTCATTCGATAGAACTTTAAATTGCTTCGGGGTTTGCGCTTTTCCCTCAAACAGGGGCATTTGTTTGTTGTGTTGTTTCCATATCCGGCAATATTCCTTGTCATCGCCTTCAATCGGTTTAAAGGCATCATCGGGAATGCCTTTCTCCAAAAGCGCCGGTGTGGTGCCCAGCAAGCTGTTGCCGCACTGGATGTGATGATCCAGAAACGAAAGCGGCCTTTCCGGGTCCATGGCTTCCAGCCACAGGCTGACCTTGCACAGTTCCACGGCCATGGGATTGATATCCACCCCGTAAATGCTGCGGCCGATAACATCCCTAAGTGCCATGCGCGTGGCTTCCGGTGAAGGTTCTTCATCACCGGTACGCACGGCAGCCAGGCGCTTGGCCATGCGATGGGCAGCCGCCACCAGAAAATGCCCGGAGCCGCAGGCCGGGTCGCACACCTTGAGATTTAAAATGGCTTGTTCGGGATTTTCCTTTTTAAGAGCTTCTTCCACCACCGGTTCCAGGGCCGAGTCGAGCAGGCACTGCACCAGGCTGGAGGGGGTGTAATAGCTGCCGGTGGTCTTGCGCTCGTGTCCGCCGCCGGTTTTGAGTTCAAATGCACCGGTATCCGAGTTTAGCTCCGGGTGCAGCTCCAGCAAGGACTCGTACACACTTCCCAGCTCCTCGGAGCCCAGGTTTTTAAAATCGACCGGTCGGCGCTTACCCTCAAAGGAAATAAAGCTGACAGCCCGAACGGCAGCCATCAGGCTGCGGTTGCCCAGCTCAAGGCCCTCTAAGTCCGAAGTAGCATCTCTGGAAAACAAAAGACTTCCCATGGCTGGAAGCGCCAGCTCCGAACAACCTTGATTTGACCTCAGTTTTTCCATGACCAGGCGAACGCCATGAAAAAGATCCGAATGACGAGTGCCGATTTTCTTTCCGGCCAGCTCACGAATACGGCGCATGGTATAAAACCGCAGGTAGCGCTCACGGGCTTTCTGATCGGCCTTGGACGTGAGAAGTAAATCACGGTCTTCAGCCACGAATAAGAAAATCATCCGGTACATAAGCCGCAAAATCTGGCGGTAGTATTCCTGCTTGTCCAGTGTGCCGGATTTGAGCTTTTCTCTTAAACTCTCGTTTTTGGGATGGGATAAAAAGCCGGAGCCAATGGCCTCGATGGCCGTTTGCACACCATCTCTGAGCTGATCCAGTGCGCGGGTTCCCTGATCGTGGGCCAGTTTAGACCACTGTTCCAGCCAGCACTCGGCCGGATTTTCCGCCTCTACCCGGCTCTGGTGGCAGATCAGCCACAGCACCACAAAGTCGGCATACACTTCGCCTTCCATCATGGATTCAAGATCAAACTCCAGGTAGGCCTGGCGGGTCAGGCTGACGTTGTCTCTCAGGACCCTCAGACTAAGGCCGTTAGAAACAAAGGCCCAAAGGTGATCGTCGCTGCGGTTGAGATATTCCTGGACCATACTGTGAGGGCTCATACGCGCTGCACCGGCCACACCGGCCATGCGGCGATCCAGATCGACCCGGAAGCCGGGAAGGTGAATGGGTGTGTGCTGCCAGCCGTGGGAGATGGGATAGGGTTTCCCGCCGATTTCAACCGACTTTTGAACCAAAAGACGACCGAAGCCCAATTCCTGGAACAGCGGCAGCAGCCAGCGCTCGCGCGTTATGCGGGTACCCAAATCTGTTTCAGGGAGCCCAGAACGTGCGTTTTGAAAGCTTTTCCAGGCGCCCTGGAGCCGATTCCATCCACGGTTGACGGCCTCGTTGATGCGCTCTCCGCTCAGGTGATAGGCGGCTTCATCCAAACCGGGGATATCTTTGGCCGGTTCGGCGATCCTTTGGAGCAGATCCGAAGGCAGGATAGCCCCTTCGGTGCGAATGGTGATAAAGACATCTTTGCGTCGGATCTGCATGGTCAACTTTCTCTGGCAGGAAGATAGATATAGGTTCCCAAGATATCAGCCGGCAGGTGCGGCTCGATGCGATACTGCACACCTTTTCGCCTGGCAGCCCTGCGCACTCGCCGGTGTGCATCCAAAAGCTTTTCGCCGTTGGCTGTTGCAGCCTGGTCCAAATAGGGCCACAGGGCGTCAAATTCCTGCACAAGTTTTTCCAAGAAATAGACGGCCTTGTCTTTCAGCACATTCTCATCCGGCTTTGCCTTGATCAGCGCTTCAATCTGGTCCGGTGAAATCCATTCGGCCTTTGAAGGCGTGCCTTCAAATCCCAACACCTGACAGTCCTCAGCCAGCAAGGGCTGCTCGATATCGTTGATTCTGGTGATGATATGGTAGCGAAACCGGACCAATAGCAGTGTAGTGCGCCGCTGAACCAGATAGGTGGACATCACTCCCGAGCGTTTGGCAACGGCCGGCGTTTCACCGTCAAAGGCATTTTCCATGACAAAACCGGCAATCCCTTCCACCATGGGGTGAGTCCGGTTTAAATAAACCGCACCTTCCTTAAAAGAGGGATTAAAGCAGACCTTAAGTTGGTCGTTGCCGGCAATCTCGCGCAGGGCTTCGGGAATCTCCGGATCTTTAAGGTCTACCGAGAGCACACCGTTTCGGCTGACTATTGCACCGTATGCGGCAAGGCTTTCTTGGACAAAGGTTTCCAGATCTGCACCGGCACCGGTGGCCTCCTGGACGGCTTTTAGCTCTTGCCAGACTTCCTCCACCTTGATGGTTTGCTGGGCAAACATGGTGCGGGAGCGCTTTTCGCGGTTGGCGACGGCATCCCAGAGTTTGTAAAGCTGCGCTTTCTCATGCTCAAAATGCTTTTCAAATCCGGGCAGGATGAGCTGTGTTTGGACCTGGGGTTTTTCTTTGAGCAACAGTCCCTCAAAAATGGCTTCGACCACCTGATTGGTATCGAAGGGGACCGGAACGGAAATGCCCAACGAATTGCGGATAGTCTGGTGCTTGCGCAGCAACACATCCAAAACAATTCCGTCGATCTGGTTGTCGATGCCGTAAAAGGTCATTACCCGAACGACCGGGCTTTGCTGACCGAAGCGGTCCACCCGGCCTTCCCGCTGCTCATGGCGCGTGGGGTTCCACGAAAGATCATAGTGAAAGACCGCATTGAAGTGCTCCTGAAGGTTGATTCCCTCACTGAGACAATCCGTGCACACCAAAACCCTCCGAGGCGCTTGGGAAAGCTCTTTTACGCGGTCTTCACGCTCCTTGGGCGGCAGCATGCCGGTAACAGCCGTCACCTCCACATTTTTAGGAAGGCTCTTGCGCAGGGCCTCGTTCACGTAATGGGCAGTCTGCACAAACCGGCAGAAAACAATCGGTTGAAAGTCTTCATTGACAAGATCTTTGATAATTTTGACGGCCTGGGTCAGCTTGATGTCTTTGGGGCCGCTTAATTTTTCGACATCACGGGCCAGTCGCAAAAGGCGCCGGCGTTCCGAACTGTCGCCGGGATCTTCCACATCACATCCCGGCGCAACATCTAAAGTTTCGGCAGCATCGTCGATAAACAAATCCAATACGCTCTTTCGACCCAGCTCATCCACCTGATCGAGGGTTTCGGCATCGGCTACGGCCGCCCGGTTGCGCAAGGTTGCCGCTGCAGCGGCCGGACTGGAGGCCATGGCCCGTAGCAAGGCCAGGGCCGACCACCACCTGACCCGCTGCTGGAACCTGCCGCCTTCTGATGTTTCCACGCTTTGGCGCACATATTGGATGGCGCGTTCAAAGGCTTTTTTATATTCGGCCGACAGCCGGTAGCTTTCTTCCTGATCGCTTCTTTCCGGAAAAACGGTTTCGGAACCCAAGTATTCTTTGATATCAGCTCGTTTGCGCTGCACAAAGTGCTCGGCCAGTCGGCGACGGTGATGCTCGTTTTCCTGGCCGGAAAGATCCTTGGGCAGGTTTGAAAATTTGGGCTTTAGAAACACCAGCAGAGACCTGAAGGCCTCTTCTTTTCCGCTGTGAGGGGTTGCGGTGACCAGGATCAGATGGCGGTTCTCGTCCCGGGCCAACCCGGAAACCAACCGGTGGCGCTGGTGTCGGAGACCTTTGCCTTCACCGGCAAAGGCGCAGGTGTGGGCTTCGTCTACGATCACCAGCTCCGGACAGGTTCTAAAAAATTCGTGGCGCCGGCGATCCGATTTAATAAAGTCGGTGGAGACGATCACAAAGGGGTAGTGTTCGAAAAGCGACCGGCCTACCCGCAGGTTGCGCTCCAGGCGGCTGACCGTGCTGGTCAGCACCAGTTCGGCATGGATGTGAAATTTGTCTCTCAATTCCATCTGCCACTGTTCGGCCAGCGGCGGGGGACACAAAACAGCCAGACGCTGAACTTCACCGCGATCTATCAGCTCACGGGCAACCAAGCCAGCTTCGATGGTTTTTCCGATCCCCACATCATCGGCAATCAGGATTCTAACCGGATCCTGTTTTAATGCGATGAGCAGGGGAACCAACTGATAGGGCCGGGGATCCACGGCCAGCCGGCCAAACGATCGAAAGGGTCCGGCGCTGGAGCGAAACCCCAGACGCACGGCATTGCGAAGCAAGTTGCAGGAGTAGTAGTCACCCGGTGCTCCGGGGTCGGGTAGGTCAAAGCAGGCCTGCTCCACCGGCTCCAGCGGCAGATAAATGCCGGTGATGTCATCCTCGCTGCCCCCGAGAGGCCGCAGGACCAGCAAATCCGTTTCGGATTCTGGTAGCACGACCCACTCCCGGCCCCTGGCTTTGACAAGCGATCCCACGGCAAAGGTCATGGTTTAATCCTCCCGAAGATATTTGGGAAACGATCGATCTTGGCCTCCCAGTCTTCCCGGTGATGAAACCGGATCACCAGATAGCCCAGATCTTCCATACATTCGGTCTGATCTTGGTCCCGCTCATGTCGATCCTCAAAGTCATGAATGGGTCCATCGATGTAAACTGCCGCCTGATGCTGTGAATAGAAAAAATCAGGCCGCGTCCGGCAGTCAGTAATAAGATGCTGGGCATGGGAAGGCAGATACAGATTCGATTCTTCCAAAAAGTCGAGCCATGCGCGTTCAAGTTCAGTATCACATTGCTTTTTCAAATTGGAAAAATGGGCGGCCCTGGGCTTTTCAGCCGGAGAAGCTGAAATGGTGGCATCTTTTAGATCTAATAAAATATCTCGAATTGCGTGACGGTCCAGAAGTGGATGCTCGCGCTGGTTGCTGTAGCTCATCAGGCAATCGTAGCAGGATGCTTCGCAGCGTTCTCTGGCCTTGGGTGCCGAGCCTTCATCGTTGCCGGTCGCGGGATCAAAATGGCAAATACGCAAGGCTTGGGCGGCAACTTCGGAAATGGCCTGCGGATCGTCGATAAAACGCCGCAGGACACCGGCGCCGCCTTCGGCGGATTCATATAAAAGAATCATTTTGCGGTCGATTTGATCCGGGAGAGGTTCGGCCGCCAATTCATTGTCTTCCAGCTGATATCTGACCTGAATGGCATTTTTCAGTGCTGCTTGCAAAGACGCCATCTCGGTGGGCTCCAAGTATTTTCGGGGCCGGAAAATCAGACAATTGCGGCGGTCTTCAACATAAGGGATCACACGCGTGATAAGCTGACCCATATCAGGATCTTCCGTTTGATCGTCAACGCTGTCTCTCTTGGACCAGTAACCACGCTCCATGTCCAGCAGGAAGCCGATTTCTCCCTTTTTGCGTCGGGTCCATCCCAAATTAATCCGCCAAAGCGTGGCAGCATTCCCATAGGATAGGTCCGCCAGGGGTTCATCATCCTTCAAAACATCGGCAGTCCGATAGGTCGGCCGGCCGTCTCTGGTGGAAAAACGAAATCCGCTTTTAAGCTCATATCCCAGTCGAAACCGTTCCTCTTCATCAGAATTGATTTTATCCCGCCGGCGAGTGGCAACGTTTTGCAGTCTGAAAAGCTGGGTAAACGGCGCACCAAGATACGCTTTGCAATGCTCGCACTTATCCGGCCCCTCACTGTCTGTCATGGGATGTAAATATCCGCAAGACGGACACAGTTTGGCCCGAAACAGGGGAAGCTCTTCTTTCTCGGTCGGCGGCAAAATTACTTTATTGACCATGTAGCGGGAGCCTTCATGGTATACCACGGCCTGGGGGCCGAACTCGTAAATCGCCAAAAATCTCGGGCGGGTCAGAAAATCCTCCCGGCTGCGCTTTCCCCGGCGTCCCGGGATAAAGGCCGAAAGCGGAAGCCGGGGAAAATTGTATCCGGGCAAAAATCCCTCACTTGCAAAATATCGATAGCTGTAAAAATCAGACTGAAGTACATTGGCGGCTTCGTCCCGCAGAAGCTTCAACTGGGCCTCGGCCTCCCTCCGAAGACGCTCGGCTCGTTTCTGATCCTCACGGGTTCTGGAGGCATCCCGAATTATCCTGCTCTGTATTTTGGCCTGCCTGTGGGCTGCACGATAGAGACTGCGCCAGCGGTCACAAGCAGCATCAAAGTTCAGCTCAGCATGGGCCATACACTCATCCACCCATGTGTCGCTGTACCAGTCGGAATCCTTAAGCTCTTCTGTAGTCGTGCTTAGGATATTTAATGCACGCTGGCGAGCGTGTTTTTTGGCATGTGGATTTCGCAAACTGTCAAGTACGCTGTCAAGCAGCTTAAGACTGGGTTCGTCGCCGGAAAGATCGAGTATGGTTTTTAAAGATTTACCCAAATCCTGGCGGGTTTCTGCCAGCCAGATGGCGTGAATATGGGCACGAACCAGATCTTCATTGGTCAAATCGAGCCGGGGAGGAGTCACCGCACCGGCAACCATAAGTTCGGGCCGTTTGAAAAAGTACTGATCGTGTGAGCTTCCGGCAGTGCAATAGGCGAACACAAGGGCCGGTTGTCCGCCACGGCCTGCGCGGCCGCTTCGTTGGGCATAGTTGGCCGGAGTGGGGGGGACATTTCTAAGATTTACCGTATTTAAATCGGCAATATCGACTCCCAGTTCCATAGTTGGGGAACAGAACAGCACCTGCAGGTCACCGGTACGAAACCATTTCTCTCTGTTTTGTCGATCATCATAGGATACCTGGGCGGTGTGCTCAAGCCCTCGAAGGCCTATGATTCCTAAGGCAATAGCGGCATAATATTCTTTAAAAAACTCGTTCGTGCTGCCGCCGGTAGAAGGCGCATTCGGTGTGTTCAGAGGGTCGTAGAATCCGGATTTTCCGGCTCCGGCTTTCCAGATGATGGCCGATGCAGGTAACTTATAACCGTGGACCTCTTCGCTTTTTTTGGCTTCTTTGACAATTTCCACCAAACCAGCTTTTTGAAGGGTGCGCAGCAAATCCGAAATGAGTGTTTCGCGATCTTCTAATTTGAGCTTTTCGGTGTAATCGGAAAATGTACTGACCCGGGCTAAATACCTGCCGAATTTTCCTCTGGAAGACAGAAAGACATTCCCGCCAAAATCTCCCTTTTTTCTTTTGGAACGGGGAAAGAGAATGCTGGAATGCTCCATGACTTCATCCTCATCAATTGCCCAGGGATCAATGAGGCGCTGAAAGCTTTGCTGCTGGATTTGCTCTTGCCTTTCGCTGTCAAGATGGCTGACTTTTATGGCCAAGGATCGTCGCATAAAATCTAATAACACCTTGGATATTGCAAAACGATTGTCGGGCGAAGCCTGGGACAGGGCAGGATGACAATCCGCCCAGTCGTCATCATTCCGGCAAAGATCTTCAAGAGACGAATACTCGATGTTGAGAAGGTCACACTGCTCCAGATTGGGAAGGTTTACCCGCCAGCCTCGTTTTAAATCTCGAAACAAGCGATATCCTATAACATTCCTAAGGGCCTTATTGGTTTCCTTTTCAAGGTTGTAGCGAACTTCAGGATCACTGGCATAAAGTGCCTTTGGCAGATTTAAGGCCTCGTAAACCTTTT
>CAZBOB010000058.1:0-21867 GCA_964492995.1 uncultured Desulfobacteraceae bacterium
ACGCTTTGAAAATAGCGTAATGAATGATCAGCAGCGAAATCATACACTGTTTGAAACCATTAGGGATTGTTAAGAAAGAACAGCGGAATGTTGTGTTCGTAATTAAAATGCGTTAAGCGAGTAGTCATATACCCTATTTATTTAAAGCCATATTTTCTGTTCTTTCTTTACGAACCCTTATGGTTGAGTTTGTATGATGGAGTCGCTGATTATTCATGGAGCTATTGAATCGAAAAAACTCCCCGACCCCTCATTTAATTCCCGTTAATCGAAATAAACTTATCCGTTTTTTTGCTCGAATGTCTTCATAAAATCGACAAGGGCTTCAATTGCCGTTACAGGTATGGCGTTGTAGATCGAGGCCCGGCATCCTCCCACAGACCGATGACCTTTAAGGCCTCCGAAACCGTTTTCCAGAGCTTGCTCGATAAATCGTTTTTCAAGCGCTTCGTCCGGAAGGCGGAAGGTTACATTCATCAATGAACGGCTGTCAGGCTGGGCTGTGCCTTTATAAAAATCGCCCGAATCTATGGCTTCGTAAAGAATACGAGCCTTTTTTCGATTGATTTCCGCCATTTTTTCAAGTCCGCCAATAGTCTCTTCAAGCCATTTCATTACCAGTTGAATCACATAAACCGCGAAACACGGCGGGGTATTAAACATTGAGTTCTTGGATGAATAGGTTGTATATTTGAGCATTGACGGCAGTGTGTCCGGCACCCTCTTGAGCATATCCTCCTGAATTATCACCATACACACCCCGGCAGGACCGATATTTTTTTGAGCCCCGGCATAAATAAGACCGAACTTATCCACATCAAATGATCTGCACATTATATCCGACGACATATCGGCGATAAGCGGCACACCGTTTGTATCAGGAAAAGATGCCCACTGGGTCCCTTTTATCGTGTTGTTGGATGTAATGTGAATGTAAACCGCATCGCTGCTGAACGTAATATTTTTCGGAATATATGAAAAATTATTATCTTCCGAAGATGCCACAACCTTGATGGTTTTACCCTGTATTTCGGCTTCCTTTATGGCTTTTGTGGACCAGGTACCGGTATTAACATAGTCTGCGGACTCGCCTTTCCCGAGAAAATTCATGGGTATCATGCAAAATTGCAAACTTGCACCGCCCTGGATAAAAAGCACATGGAATTTTTCATCCAGGTTCAACAGACGCCGGGTTCTTTCAACGGCATCGTTTATGACATCGTCAAACCACTTGGAGCGGTGGCTTACTTCGGTTATCGACATACCGGAACCGCCGAAGTTTAAAAATGAATCTTTGATTTCTTCAAGTACTTCAATGGGAAGAGCGGCAGGCCCGGCGTTAAAGTTATAAATTCTGTCTTCCTTCATTTGTTTCCCCCATATTTTATCACCAAATTTATTTAGCTTATCCATTATAAAGAAGGCTTATTTGTACAAAACCGTTGAAATATGTCAATCAGTATTTTTCAGTTACGACCATTCCGTCTCCAGACCTTTCCTTATCGAAGCGGTTTAAATCATAATTCCAAATTATCACCACATACCCCCCTGACATAATAATAGGCGCTGAAATCCTGCCACGAGACGAACCCCATATCTGCGCTGACATACCACGCCGCCATATAAGATCGTCTGTCACAACTCCATAACCATTTTTGTTTGGAGTCAAACACCGGTTCCATACAAAAATCTTCGCCGTGAGGGGTTGGGGTAAGCAAAGACATCAGTTCCTCAGTTGTGGGAAGTCGCCAGTGATTATATCCTCCAACATGTTTTTGGTTCAATTCCTCGATATACTCATGAGCTTGTGGCCATGTCAGGAGATATTCCGATCCGGATTGCTGCCAAATAAGACTTGTTGTGATATCCGTAACCATGCCGTTCGAAAGAATTTGAAAATCATTTTCAATATAACAAGAGGGTTGCCATAATTGGTTTGTGGAAAATACAGTTCTGCCACGTTGGGGATTGACTTTGATGGCGTGGCTTCTGAGCGTAATCGAATTACGGAGGAAATTCTCTGCAACCGTCAATTCCGGGGCGATTTTGCAGATATTTTCTTTTTTCTCTTCCCACGCTTTACCAAGGTGATCGAGTTCTTTTAACATCTCGTTTGCATCACCAAATCTGTTTCGATGTTCTGTGGCAATGGCTTTGGCAATAAAAGCATCCCATGTGGGATCCAGATCGGCATTGATCTGACTCGGTTTTTCATAATTTCCCGTGGGAAGCTCGCCCGTAAGCATTCGATAAAGCATAATTCCCACTGAATAAATATCCGCACGACGATCCGCTTTATCCGGGTTGGCTTCTTGTTCGGGCGCGGCATACCAAGGAGAACCGACCTTGAGATTTTCGGGTCCTTTAAAATCCTCTCCTCTGAGCTTGGACAATCCAAAATCGCAAATTTTTACCGTATCCAGATCCGTTACCAATATATTATAGGGTTTAATATCCCGGTGCACGATGCCGAAATGGTGAAGACAGGCCAGTCCCATAAGTATTTGTCGGGTGTATTTAATGGCTTTATCCAACTTAATAACCCGGGAGGATGCTTCGGTTATATAAGATTCGCCGATCATTATTCCGAGATTATTAAAATAATAATCCATGATATAAAAAAGTTTTCCGTCCTCTGTTTCATCGAAATTCCAAACTTCCACGATATTGGGATGTCTCAGATTTGACATGGTAACGCCTTCGGAAATAAAAAGATTCCGGATAGCCTTTTCACCCATCAGTTGAACCAGATGGGGATTGGGGGCAAGCAGTTTTAATGCGGCAATTTTACGGATAACCGGCAGCTCCACTTTATAGACCTTGCCCATACCGCCCCTGCCCAGCAGCCCGCGTATTTTGTATTTACCGATGGTTTTCATTTCTCATTTGTCCGTAACAAAAAGAACCCTGTATAAAAACGTTCAAGGTGTTAAACACCCTAACGATCGATCCTGTGTTTATTTTTTTTTAATTGGATCTTAGTTAGTGTCCATCCATAAATGAGGATTTTTGTTCAAGATCAAGGCATGCGAAAAAAATAACCGCAGGCATATAGTTGATATTTCGAGGATTATTTTTTGAGCATAACGCAGAGATTGGGCAAAAAGACCATTTATGGATGGACAACAGTTACCATAGCCGATCTGCGTGCACTTTGGGAAGCCCCGCGGCCATGATTTTTCTGACCACCGCCGCAATATCATAAGGAACAAATCTTACTTCAAGGGAATCCTCCGATGTATTCCAAATCACGTATTTTGCATTGTTATTTCTGTCTCTGGGTTGTCCGACGCTGCCCACATTGACGATATATTTTCTGTCTTTATGCAAATGTATCACAGTCCCTTTTTGAAGGGAAATATATTGGGATACTTTACCGTCAAATCCGATGAGTTTCAGCTCATGGGTATGCCCCACAAAGCAAAGTCTTTCTTTCATTTCTCTGAAAGTTTGCTCGAGAGTGTCTTTGGAAGCCTCAAATAAATAGATGTTCATGGAATCCGGCGGAAAACCGTGAACAAATCGGCTTTCGTAAATAACCAAAAATGATTTCATTCCGAGAATATAATTAAAGGATTCCTCGGACAGCAGGGTCATTGTTTTTTGCAAAGATTCCCGGGCGGCAGGATTAAACCAGTTCAAATGTTCGCAATCTAACACCGCCTGCTCATGATTTCCCATAACACACGGAATATTGCGTTCTCGAACCTGTCGAATCACCTGCTCCGGCTCGGGTCCGTAGCCCACATTGTCCCCCAGACAAACAACGGCATCAATACCCGAAGCTTCAATATCTTTCAAAACTTGTCGAAACGCATCCAAATTACCATGAATATCGGAAATAATTGCGACTTTCATATGTCAATCGTCTGTTGCCGGTGATGGGGTGTCAATTTTAGATATTTCAATGATATCACGAACTTAGCGGCTTAGCCCCGATTGGAATAATGGAATGCTAGCATAAACAGATTATCATTAATAACTTTTATTTTCGATAAGTTGTAGAATTTCCGAGACGTTTAATTATTACCGTAACTGACCCACCCGATAGTTACGGAATTCGTTCAACCTTAAGGGTATTGGTGCGACCACTTTGGCCATGGGGGGGTGTACCGGCAATAATCACAATTGCGTCTCCCTTACCTGCGAGGCCGCAACGTTGCACCTCACTGATCGCAACATTAACAATGTCGTCCGTTTCTTTGATGATTTTGACTCGCGCGCTTTCCACACCCCAGATTAAGGCCAGTCGTCGCTGAATTTTGGGCAATGCAGCCAAGACCAGCACGGGCCGGTGAGGCCGGTGGCAGACCAGCCGGCGGGCGGTCATACCGGAGGCGGTGTAGGCCACAATCGCTTTGGCTGATAACGTATTGGCCACTAAATTGCCGGCATACGCAACGATCGGCTCGATCTCCCGGGGCGGAGTAAACGGCAACGCACCGGACAACTTGCCCTCAAACCAGGCCGTTTCCGTGGAAACGGCAAGTGTCGACATGATCGCTACGGTTTCAACCGGATACCGGCCGATTGAGGTTTCAGCGGACAGCATCAGGGCGTCCGTGCCGTCTAAAATAGCGTTGGTTACATCTGTGGCCTCAGCGCGAGTCGGTTTGCGCATGTCAATCATGGACTCCAGCATTTGGGTGGCCGTGATAACCGGAATGGCGGCATGGCGGCAAATGTCAATGATGCGTTTTTGGGCAATGGGCACGTCTTGTAAACTCATTTCCAGAGCCAGATCCCCCCGGGCCACCATAACACCATCGGCTTCCCCAACAATTGCCTCAATATCATCTAGAGCATTCTGCCGTTCAATTTTAGCGATGACCGGAATGTCTGTTCCTTTTTGGGCCAAATGATCTTTTAACCTGCGCACATCATCGGCTGACTGCACAAAAGACAGCGCCAGAAAATCAATATCTTGAGTAATGGCAAAATCAATATCAACAAAATCCTTCCGGGTGATCGACGGCAGGCTGACCCGCAACCCCGGAAGATTAATGCCTCGGTGGCTGGATAGCTTATCGCCCTGGAGTACACGGCACCATACGTCACCATTGATTTCAATTTTTTCCACTTCAAGTTCAATGTTCCCGTCATCAAGCAGAATCAGGCTGCCGATCTGCACATCCCTGGCCATGTCCGGATAACTCACTGAAATAAATTCATTGTTTCCTGCTGTTTTTTGTGGGGTCAAACAAATCTTCTGATCTGTTTTTAGGTCAACGGTATGCCCTTCAATTTCTCCCACCCGAATGCGAGGGCCGCCCAAATCACCGATAATGGGAACAGGGACTCCCATTTCCTCGCTTAATTTCCGAATCCGTTTAATCAGAGGATCGAGATAATCGTGGGAACCATGAGAGAAGTTAATACGGACCACATCTAATCCGGCGAGAATCATCTTACGCAGCGTGTCTTCATTATCGCTGGCCGGACCCAGTGTGGCAACAATCTTAGTTCTTTTAGAAAAACGTTTTGTATTTATTTTGATTGGCATATGTTTAATATTCCGAGGATTTATTCGCCACCAAACTTTGGCGAATTAATTTTTTGAACATAACGCAAAAACTAGGAAAAAGGACCAATTCTGGATGAATACTAACTAATCGAACTTGTCGATTTTATAACCGGATCTTCTCAAATGATCGATAATTCCGTCTGCGCCAACCAGATGCCCGACGCCCACCAAGATAAATTCATTTTGGGGAGTTTGGAGATAGTGTTCAATTTTTGATAACCATTCACGGTTTCTCTTGGCGATTAGGGTGGTATAAAGATCTGGATACTCCTTTTTCATTGGTGCCAGACATAGTTTATATAGTTTATCCTCATCGCCTTGCTTCCAAGCAGCGATTAGCTCATTGGTTATTTGTCTTGTTTTCTTTAACTCTTTAATTGAATGGTCAATGAAATCGTCCTCGCTACCTTCACCCATGGACAGAACAAATTCGATTTGTTCTTTAACGCTCTCTAACCCTTCAATCTTTTTCCCCGCCGTTGTTGCCTTATGGTAAAAATAATTGTCTACACCCGTTTGATTAATGCCCAGCTTCTGCAACTCTAATCCAAGCAGTGTTAAAACAACCATGGACGGCTTAAACTTGTTTAATGAAAAAACCGGAATCCCCGAAGTTTCACAATACCGTTTTAGAAGATCGTAGGTCTGGGGCGATAACACTTTGTCAAGACTCAAATTATCATTATAACAGCCTTTTTTGATTATTATTTCTTGTGCTTCTGGACGGCTCAACTCATCAAGTTCCGTCTCGAAAACAATTATATCAGAATCCTCGTATGCTTTCACAAATTCCTCCGGCAATGGGTAATCCGATTTTCGCAATACATGACAAGTGCCTCCTATGTATGTGACGGATGTATGCAGTTGAACCTTCCATAAAGAAGTGTCGGCGGCAACAGACAAACTTAGGCTCAGATTAAGAATAATTCCCAACATTAGATTTTTCATCGTTTTCCTTTGTTTTTTCTATTTGTCTGGAATATGTCAGCTCGGTGTTTAACCGTTCCATGTTCAACTCTTCCTTGGGTATTTTCTGCGATTTTTTAATATTGGTTAATATCCAATGCATGTACCTGATGTCCCGAAGCTCTCAATTCAGCAGGACAACATACAAGTTAAATAGGACGCAGATTTTCGCAGATATACACAGATAATATATTTATAATTTAAAAAACTTTTTAATCTGTGTCCCAAAAAAAAATTCCTATACTATCAAGTTGCAGATATTTATTTCGATCCATTAGGAAATTCTTGTAAATCTGGTAGTGCTCAGTTTCTTCATATGCCACCGGACAGACGGGCACGTGGTCGAAACTGTAGATCTTGGCTCCGGCGCAGGCGAGCAAAATCGGGGAGTGCGTCGCGATTATGAACTGGGCGTGACCGGCCCGGCTATTGGTGCCCAGAATCTCCAGTAACTCAAGCTGACTGCGTGGCGAAAGCGCCGTCTCGGAATTTCTACAACTATATGATATCAATTGTCTTTTAATGGCAACCTGTTTGTGATAGCATTCCATTATTCCAATTGGGGCGAAGCCCCTAAGTTCATAAATGCTTTTATCTAAAAAAGCAAGTTAGATTCAAAAATCTCATCAGACGCCGCTCTTATTCCCGTCTTGCCAAACTTATACCCTTGTTATAAGATGCTTACAGTATTTTCCTTTTCATTTTAATGTCCAGCACGGGGGTACCGTTAATGGCATCCAATCCTTTGACAACCAATGTGGTCCCTTCTACCTTAACCAGCCGAACGTCCTGAATACCGATCCTAGAGAGTCTGTCCGGCGTACGCGAAGCAAATACACCCACTTCTTTACCGTCCAATCCCCGCTTGAATCTGGCTCTGACCGGACGCGCTTTATGCAAATAATAAACAATCGTCAGATTACGTTCGTCTTCCAGTTTGTACATAAATTGCTTTTGCGAAGGAAACAGTTCGATTCGGGATGTTCGATTTTTTCCACACAAACCAAAGTCACTGTTGTCTCTGTCCTGTTTGTTGGCAACAAAGCCGATTGGGTAGATCTTCACCGGTGAAATATCCCCGAATAGACATCTACTGCACACATTCTTGCTGTCGATAATGAAAGAGTCTTCTTTGCTGCAAACAGCCCCGCATTCCACGCAATGGATAGTTGTGCTATTCTTCACTATGATATCCCCTAAAGATTATTACCTGAATTTTGCACGAGTCGGAGGCTTTCATATGCCCCGATAGCGGGATTTCCGCTTCGCTCCAACAAGGCACTTAAGGGCGAAGTCATAGTGTACTATTGCGAGCGCTTAATAATCCGCCAGAGGCGGACAAGCGCAGCTCGAAGATCCCGCTTAAAGCGGGGAGATGAAAGCCTGCGGCTCGCCCTTTGGGGTGAAAATTGATGAAAAAAAATCATCATCCGATTTACCATTTGGGTAAAATGTATGATGCTATGATGTTCTTTAAACCCGTTTCAATTAAGAATTATAAGGATTCCCATCAATTTTCATGCAAGATTCAGGTATTAACATATCTTGTATGCCGCGCCAATATTACGCTCTTGCATTTTATTATTGCAAATATGATTGGATAACTTATTGAATTCGTTATTATATTCATGAATACCTTCCAATTATAAATGTAATTCTTAAAACATACCGATAGGCGGCGCTTCCCCCGAATCAATATAGACATCCAATAAAGTTGGCCCATTACGCCCACACAACGCTTGATAGTCGATGTGTTCAAAATCTTTAGGATCTCGAATTTTGTGAGCATTTGCCCCGGTTGCCTTAGCCATCATACAAAAATCAACCGGCGGAATCGAAAAATCAATAGGTTCCGTACCTGCCAAGCGATGTCCGTGCCGGATCATTCCATACGCATGGTCATTCAATAGCACAAAAATAACCGGCAACTGTTCTTCCACCGCTACGGTGATTTCCTGCCCACTCATCAAAAAGCAGCCGTCACCCGTAAAACATACCACGGGGGTATTTCGCGAACCCAAAGCCATACCGACCGACGCGCCGATAGCCCACCCCATAGAAGCAAACCCTAACGATAAATGGTAGTTTTCGGGGCGGCGATGAAAAAAATAATGGATGGACCACGGTACGCTGTTACTGTTATCGATGAGAAAACGGGTTTCAGGCGGAAAACGCTGTATGATTTCACGAATCAGTCGCTGTGGCTTGAGGGGTGTCGAGGTGTTCTCCCGTCGGCAACTGTCCGGTGCTTGGACTTCAATTTGATGGGGCACATATGGGGATTCTTTTAGATGATCCGAGTATGATTGTGGTGTTATATCTTTTTCTCTCACCTTGCCGATCAGAGATAGTTTGCCCTCCCGCTTCAGGGTCTCAAAGCGGGAGACCAATTCCTTAAATATAGTGGAGATTGTTCCATAAACGTGCAGACGTGCCATGGGAGAACGGCCAAAACAGGTCCTTTCATTATGAATATGTACCAGCTTGTCATTCATTAAGACGGAATCCCACCCGCTTGTTGACCATTCGTTTAGATTGGTGCCTACAGCGAGTATGAGATCAACGGATTCATCCGTCAGTGCATTACGGGCCGTTTTATGTCCGGCAAAGCCAAATACCCCGCGAGCCAGAGGATGATAAGGATTGATCCAGGATTTTCCACGCTGTGTTGTGACAATTGGCGCGCCGATAAGTTCGGCAAATTGAACGATCTCCTGCGTAGCGCCCGCGCAATCATGGCCTATAAATAACACCACCTGGCGGTTTTGGCTTAAAACATTGTGCAATTCTTGACAGAGCGTTTCCAGTGCCGCAACATCCACCCCTGAGGCAGATTGGGTCAACAAGCGTTGCAAATTCGGGAAAGCGATTTGTCCGCTTTTGGGAGAGCGCAAGAGATCAACCGGTACACTTAAATGTGCGGGGCCTTTTGGGGGTTGCAAGGCTATGGTAAAAGCAGCAGCCAGTTTCTTCTCCAATTGGTTGGCATGTGTAACTATTGTGTTATAGCGGGTACAGTGTTCAAACATGCCCACTATATCCGTGACATCAGCAGATGATTCCTGAAAAGCGCCCATGCTGAAATCGGGCAACATGGTTTGTGCAGTGATCACCAGCAAGGGAATATGATCCATATAAGCTGAAGCCACGCCGGTAATCAGATTGGTTGCACCAGGGCCGGTGGTTGCACAGCATACACCAATTTTTCCGGTTTCACGGGCATAGCCGTCAGCCATAAAAGCTCCACCTACTTCATGACGAGCGAGAATGCTACGGGGGCCGCCCCTTGTTTCGCTGCGTGCAAGTGCATCATACAGAGGGCCAAGAGGACCGCCCGGTACGCTAAAAACATATTCCACGCCAAATTGTTCCAAATAGTTGATGATTAAATCACTTAGCGTCATTATCCAACCTTGTTATGTATTATTTTTTATGTATATGGGATTTGGTATCGGTTAATATAAAACCCAGAGGGTTTAATAAATGATCCCGGCCACTGTTATCCTAAAATATCTTTCCCCGTGCAATTTCCCTTGCGATGATATGATGGTATGCGCCAGGGTGGTCTGTACGGACTTTTTGTACCAAAGGATCTTTATAGAAAAAGTCTAATCCGTTGTAAACCAATATTCCAATGGACCTCGACAGGGCAAGCCCTGCAAAATGGCCTCTCGAAAATTTTCATGAAATATTCGGGCTACTGGCCAGCTCAGCGATACCAATTAAAAAAACCAAAATGCCAATGGTCCATAAAATGATCTGACCCTTCAAGGGAATATCCAAAGAACCGAATATTAGCCAGCAAATCAGAACAAATGAACCAATGATATTGATAATGATAGCACCACCAAGGCCTAACCCGCGTACCTGTTTTGTAACACCAACCAGTTCTAAAAAAAGTGCTAAACCTATGCCAAATAAAACAGCGCCTAATATGCTTGGATAAAAATTAGTATTTGTTGAAGGCAAAGCTAAAAATTCTATAATTCCAATCGGGAATAGAAGCAATAATACTCCGAGAATTAAATTTACAATACAATCGATAAGAAGAAGTATTTTGTGCTTAAGTTTCATCACAGATTTGAACCGATGAATTGATTGATGGTTTCAGCCGACTCATACGAAATGCGTTTCAAAACCGCACGATATAGCCGGTCAGTGTGCAAACGGATGTTCGGTTTGGAATGTCATTTTGCCTAAAAAACTATTACCACCATCAATTTGTGACAGCGACCATTTTCTATGAATTAATTCCTTTTTTATGAGTCTGTTGATAAAGCCATGCCCAACAATAACAACCCTTTGACTTTCTAATAGGTGTGATTCTATCTTTTCGACTATTTGGATTGCCCTTTGCTTCGCCTTTTTGAATAACTCGCAATTTTTTTTCAGCTCAAATAACCAAAGAAACCTGGATAATGCCAGCCAGAATTTTGCCCTCATTTTGATTGCAGGAAATTTTATTAATGGAACCTCTGCCTCACAAAAAATTGAATTTTGTATGATTTTTTCGCCAATGAGCTTACCTGTTTCGATACTCCTTTTCAGATTGCTGGTTAAAACGATTTTTTCCTTTTTCACCTGTGGCTCTATTTTAATGATGCCGGAGTCATTATAACGTAAGACCCATAGTGGGAAATCATGCCCGGAAATTATTTCATTACCGGAAACGATTGGCTCTGCATGACGATAAATGATGATTTCCATTTCTTCAGGAACCAAAAGACTGCACATCACCGGCCACCAGGGAGACGAAGCCGACCGAAAAGACCAGGGCAAGAAACAAAGACGATTAGCGGAGCCAAAACCGCGCTATCCTGGTGGTCAGAGTGAATGTGCTTTTTAGGTGTTTGACTTTCTTGTGAATTTGCCGTTTTTTATAAAGGCTATTGTCTGCATTATCGCTCTTTTATTCTTCATGATAAACGGATGTGTTGAATGGATGATGATAAAATCTTTCATGCCCTCGATTTTTGCGCTTTCAATGGAAACCTTGCCATCATCCGGACCTGGAATGATTAAGGATAGCAAAAGGTTTATGGATCTGTCTCCTGTAATAACGCCCAAATCAAAGTTTACGTTTCCAATTTGATTGGGTAGACTGTTACTATCTGTACCGAGTTGTTGACCTGCAGGGCCATTCAACCATTTGAAAAGGAAATTATTTTTTAATTTGTCAACGACTTCACTACCCTTATTCGGCGGACTTAGCATGACAACCCTGCCAAGCTCAGGGATATAATGATGCTTGAGATAATACCGTACTATTATGCCCCCCATGGAATGCGTTACGAAATGAATTTTTTTTGCGTTATTTTGGCGACAGATATCAATTGCTTTCGGAACGTATCTTTCAGAGATTTCTTCAATGGTTAGAACTCTTGAAGGATAACCTAAATTCAATACGCCATATCCTGCTTCTGAAAGACGGTGTCCGAGCTTTGCCATGGTGCTTTTCGAGCGTGCAAGTCCATGTAAGAGCACAACAAACTCTGTTGATACAACATCAGCATTACATAAGCTCGGCAAAACCATACAGAAAATGAAAACGCATATCCATTTCAGCTGTTTATATTGCTTCCTCACCTAACGCGCTCCAGGTAACCAGCCCGAATATTTCATTAAAATTTTCGAGAGGCCTTTTTATGAGTAATGAAAACCCAAAGATTTTCTCCCGTCTGGTCCACCCGCCTGGTTATAAAACTAAATGATGATTATCCAAATGCTAAAACCATACCGCTCTCGCAGTCCCTGTGCAGGCGTTTTTTAGCCAGTAAGCTTTCTCTTTCGATCACTGGTCGAGTGAAGTTCATCTCCAATGTAAATGGGGTCATGTGATTAAGCTCAAACTTTGATCATTGACTTAATCAGTCTGTATTTTCGCCTCATTTCAGAGTGCTTGGATATTTCTGACTTGACAATACTTGCCCTGCGGCTCACCGCAGAATAAGTTAGACCGAATAACTCCCCGATTTGTTTGTTCGTATATAAACCGGTCCCCCTTAAAAAATAAAGCAAGATATCTCGGTCCTCAATGTCTTTTTTGAGAACTCGATCAGAATAGTTCTGAACTTTTTTAAGAATCCAGAATCTTGGAAATAATTTTGTCCTTGTCGCGCTTGGAGATGTAAGGTCTCATCCGTGCTTCGAGGATTTTAGTTTCATCAATTCTTTTTCTGTTTGCTGCATCTTTAACTTTGAAAACAAGTTCATCCAGATCACACGGCTTCATTAGGTAATCGAAGGCGCCCAATTTCATGGCTTCAATGGCGGAATTAACCGTAGCATGGCCGGTGAGCATAATGATTTTCACAAGGGGGCGCTTTTTTTTGATCATCCGGATGGTTTCAATTCCGTCCATCCCCGGCATTTTAATATCAAGAATAACCACATCAATGCTGTCGTCCGCTTCAAGTCGATTGAGTGCCTCTTGCCCACTAAATGCATACGCTACAATGAATCCCCTTCTGCGTAAGCGTTGGCTAATAATTTCAACGAACGACTGTTCATCATCGACCAAAAGTAAATTTGTTGGAGCCATATCTTATTATTTTTTACTATATAAAAATGGATTAAATCCCTTTCTAATAATAGGCAAACGGGACAGAAGAACATGGGTCTGGAATCACTCTCATTCAAATGGTTTGATCCGTTCATAATGCATCTGAAGAATATGCAATGTTCCAGGGAAATCATATGGGCCGTTTCATGAACCAAAACTTTGCAGCTTCGTCGCAGGAGCAGCTCTCGATAACCTTCTCTTCGCTTGTCTCCATAAAATGCCGGATCATATCTGGCAAAACTGAAGACGCCAACGCTTTCCCTTAACGAGGCCCGGCCGAAGACAAAGTTCCACGAAGGATCAGGATACAGATCTTCCATAGTAATGGCCAGAATGCAAAAGGCATCGGAAGGAAATCTTCTCCTGAGGAACGTCAATACATCACGGGTTAATATCTGCCGGTTTCTGGTATAAGGATTGATTCGAGAGGTAAACTTAGAACGGCTGATATCCAGCGGAGGCAGGACTTTTACGGGCAGTGCAAAATAGGAACAAGCGCACGATCTCAACGTTTCAAGAGGTGGACTCCCATCCTCCTGGAACCGGCCCAACTGCTGAAGATATATGCTATTCCGGAGTGCATCCGGTTTATTCTCCCCGGCCCTGATAAAATCCTTAAAGGTCTGACCCGATTCATAATGTTCGGCCAACCAGTCACCGGGATTCGGAAGCGATATCGGATCAAAATCGGTATCGGGATCCAGGGCGCGCTGGATCGTACTCGGAAGACCTTCGGTGCTTCCGATAGCTCGCAGGCGTTCTCTTTGTGTTGGTGGCCTAAATCCCATGGCCAAACAAACGGCTAAAGCCATTAAAGTAAGACCCTAAATGGGCGAAAGTCAAGGATGCCCCATATTCGAGGCATCAAGGGCGAAGCCCCGCTATACAAAGCGGGATAGACCTCCCTCGTCTACTGCGAGCCCTTGATAACAAAGAAGATGGGGTATCATCGGCTTTCCTGAAAGGTAAACAAAATGAGATTTTTTTAATAAATTTATATCTCATTTATAGGAGAGCTATGAAAATGCATCTGAATTCACTAAAATGCATAATAAATCAAACACATAAAATATTTTTCCCATTTTGTTTACGATCATTTAGGGTAATACGCAAAATTACGCCCTCCATGTAATCCATAGAAACAATGTGGTAATAGTAAAATTCTTAAAAATACTGTATCAAAGTAACGAATGTTGTCAAGCTTTGTGGATAGCCAAGATGATAAAAGGGTTAACAAATCTATTATTTTGGATTAAAATAGAAACAAACTCATTCTTATGAGTTATTACGAATAGGTGAACATGATTACAATCGATGGCAGTCAGAAATCAGGTTCCGGAACGATAGTAAGAGATGCCGTTCCTTTTTCAGTCTTAACAGGAGAGGAACTTTTTCTCACAAATATCAGGGCCAATCGCCACAAGCCCGGCTTGAGGGCACAGCATCTGCGGGGGATTGAAGCATCCGCTCACATTTGCCAAGGTGAACTGGCGGAAGCGACAATCGGCTCGAAAGAAATCCGATTCAAGCCCGGTAAAGGAATTCGTGGCGGCACATTCAAGTGGGATATCGGAACGGCGGGTTCCACAACCATGCTGGCCCTCAGCGTGATACCTTTAGCACTCTTCGCCGATAAACCTTCCCGTTATGAGATCACGGGCGGACTTTTTCAGGACTTCGCTCCATCGATTTATCACGTCAAATACGTCTTGTTAAGGATTTTGGAAACAATGGGTATAAATGTCCATATAAAAATTATCCGGCCAGGTTATGTTCCCATGGGAAAGGGTCGGATCGAAGTGAAGGTCTTTCCCGTAAGAGAGATCATCAAACCGCTGATACGGGTTGACCGGGGAAAAACGACCGGCATAAAAGGCATTGCTCTTTCTTCATTGCTCCAAAAGAGAAAAGTCTCCGATAGGATGGCAAAAGAATGTCAAAGACGTTTAAAATCCAAGGGATATGTTCCAGATATTGAAATTCTTTATGATAATAAAAACAATCAGGTTTATCCAAGGACATCAATTCAGGCCGGAGCGTCCCTGGCAATTTGGGCCGAAACAGATACCGGTTGCCTCATCGGATCTGATATGGCCGGTGCACCGGGGAGGCCCGCCGAATACATCGGGAAAAAAGTGGCCAATCACCTGATCGAAGTCCTTGAAACTGAAGCAACGGTTGATGAACACGTAGCCGATCAGCTCATACCGTTCTGTGGGCTGGCCGACGGGTGGAGTTCGTATATAATACCCAAAATGACAGACCATATTGAAGCTCGACTGTGGCTGGTCGAAAAGATGCTCGGCGCGAAAACAGAAGTGAAAGATAATAGACTCCGTATTAAAGGAATAGGGTACCGACGGTAACAGCCCCCTCCTTATGGTATTATTTGTCGTTTCCTTAATTGACGTAAATTTTAAATTTTTTCTTATATTTCAAACTGTTCCCGCGACCCGATCTCCATTCACCATCCCCAGATAAAATAGAAACTTATAATTTTAGGGGCGTACCGGAAGTCCCCGCTAATCCATTTTTTCATTTGACCCTTCGCTTCTATTGTTGATATTTGACAACCTAAATATCTGTGTCAGCAGTCCGACACAAATAGCAAAAGTTAAAGGCACTGATTTTTAAGATCATTAAAATTATGACGCCAAGCTCGACAAGTGCAGTCGTTTGGTATAAGGAACGCCTATGCTTTCTCGCCGGACATGTATCCTGTATGCCATTATGATTATGGCGCTGATCGTCAAACCAATCTCAGTGCAGGCTGAAACGATTACCATCCCTGTCTTTCTTGACTACCAGCAATTGCAGCTTCTTATGATACGGGATAAGTTTAAAGGACCGAATAACACTGCACAATATCTATTGGATGACGACGGTTGCACAAGTATTACTTTTTCGGAACCCCATCTGTCAGCAGAGGGGGAGTTGCTGCGAGTGGATGCGAAGACTCTCGCAACAATCGGCGTCCCCACAACTGGTGCCTGTAAGGTCATTACCCGCTGGACCGGACGCACGGCTGTTACCGGTAAACCTGTTTTAGTAAGCGGTCAACCGTTGTCCGTAGAGTTTAGGGTGCAGGCCGCCCGGCTTTATGATCAACAGGGCAGGCTGCTTACGGATAGTCTCGTCCTTCAGGCGGTGAAAGAACAATTGCATCTTTTGTTAAGCCGTTACAGGCTAAATCTGAAACCTGAAACCGATCCGCTCAAAGCCCTGTTACCTTACTTTTTGCCCCATTATCCGGCAGATCGCCTAACAGGAATGATCGACAGCCTGCGCATCGGTCACCTTGTGCTCCGGCCCAACGGACTGGATGTCCGGCTGCGAATTGATGTCGAAACCGTTGCCAAAGCCGGACCGGAGCCCACCCTTAGTAAACATGAAATGCAGCAACTGGAACAACGGTACCGGAGCTGGGATGCTTTTGTGACGTTTGTCATCAAGGAGGCCGCCACTGCCACTCGCTCGGAAGCACTTCGTGCCGCCCTGTTGGAGATACTTCTGGATGCACGCTACCAGTTTAAGTCGATTCTTGGTGAACCCCCGCAAAGCGCAACCGACCCGGTCAAACAATTGTTTATCCGAAGCTGGGAGCGGCTGATGCCGGTAATGCGGGAGATCAGTGTTCATTCGCCGGAACAGAATCTGCTGCCTTTTTTGTCGTTCATAACAGCGGCTGACGCACTCAATGCACTGGATCGTTTGGGTCCTGCGGTGGGGCTGGATATATCCACTGACGGTCTGAGACGTTTGGCACGTCTTCTAAATGACGACCCATCCATTGATCCGCTGAAATATCTGAATGAAATCGATCCGGTACTACAACAACTGTTTGATTTCGGAATGTCTGATGAAATCACCCAACAAAAAAAATCACATGGTTTTAACTTCCAACTGATCCGGCCGGTCTATGCCGCAAACCCCAGGGATCGTCTGAATCGCTGGGTACCCACCGCTGCCGAGCTGAAGGCTTATCTGCTTGAAATTCGAAATTTATTGCTGGAAGAAGCGGATGCTCGAATTCGTTCGTCATCAATAGCTCAGGAGTACGCCCGTATTTACCGCAAATTGATGCTTACCACCGCATGGCAAGAAAGCTGCTGGCGTCAATACATCGTACAAAACCGCAAAGTTGTTCCCCTTATTTCCGCGTCAGGTGATATCGGCATGTTACAGATCAATGAAAAGGTCTGGCGCGGCTTTTACTCTCCCTCCAAGTTGAGATGGGACATCACCTATAACGCCCGTGCAGGAAGCGAAATCCTGTTCAAATTCATGGTCAATTACGCATTGAAACAGCAAGAGCATAAACATGGAGGCGATCTATCTAATCTGGCCCGCGCCACTTATTCTGCGTTTAATGGCGGGCCATCTCAGGTGAGCCGTTACCGCAAAAACGACGTCCCGGCCGCACACAAAAAAATCGACACCGCCTTTTGGGAAAAATATCAGCAGGTCAACCAGGGCCAAGAATTAGCCGTGGCGCAATGTTTCGGCGGTCAAGCCTCCAGTTCAATGACGGCTGCGCTTCAAATAAACAAGGGCCGGAAGCAATCAGGTTCAAAACGAGTGATCACGGCCAAGGAATCACAGCGTATTGAAAATGTCGAGTGGATCAGAGGCCGCAATCCTCGACACTTTACTTTACAGCTGGCGGCGATGAGCGGCGAGCAGGCGATAAAAGAGTTTATAAAGCAACAATCCCAAGCCGGCAGCTTTGCCTATTATCGAAAAAAACAAAAAGGACGAGATTTCTATGTCGCCATCTACGGCAGCTTTGCTAACCGCGCAGATGCGGAAAAGGCCGCTGCTCGTTTTGCTTCGCTGAAACCCTGGATACGGGACTTTGGCACAATTCAGGAGATAATGTCAAAATGATCATAACAGCGCCGAGGCCCTATCAAATGAAGGGGTTAACTCGTTTTCTTTACGACAATTTTCACCTGAAAACTGATAAGATCAAATTGGGGTGAGGTGCGAAATCCAATCTCGACGATAGCGGGGCCATACTCAACCTTAATTTGAACATCGAACATCGAACGCTCAACATCGAACGTCGAATAAGGATATCGCTTCGCTCCATTAGATTATAAAATTGAAACACCGAAGGTGTACAGTCCTTCGATGTTCGACGTTGGATGTTCGATGTTGGACGTTCATTTTTTATTTTAGCTCATAGTTTAGTGTTTAATAGAAGATGTTGCATTCAGATTTACGCCAGTTCAGGAGCCCTGAATTTAGAGTTGTGAATGTTCTGCACGAACGTCCGATATTATTGGAATCCATAAATAAAGCTTTCAACCCTTACTTTTTATTCTTCAGCAAGGCCTCGAGATCAGCGAACGGCCTGTAGATAGAGGGTGGCTCCTGCTCGTCGTCCGGCGTTGCCTCGCCATACGCTTCGGCGACCTCATGTCGCGAGTGCTCATTGTCGTGACAGTAGATACACAACAACTCCCAGTTGCTGCCGTCAGGTGGATTGTTATCGTGGTTGTGATCCTTATGATGAACCGTGAGCTCTCGAATTCTCTTGCCTGAGAATTCACGCCCGCACCTTGCACATATTTTCGGAAATATTTTGAGCGCTCGCTCTCGATAGGTCTTCTCCAGACGCTCCCGGTCCTGCCGGGCCTCGGCTATAATCTGATTCATCCTGTGGGTCTTTGTGCGTGTCTTCTTCGATGACATGTGGGTACCCTCCAACCAATCAACTACTACTGAATAAAGTGAATGTTCAAGCGCTTCTTGTGTTGTTATTCCCTAATTGAGGTGTAACGAAACCGGCAAGCCTACAGTTTCAAATCCGGATCTTTGACCGCTTCTATGGTTTCCGGCTGCCAACGGGGATTGTCATCCTTGTCTACCAAACGCGCCCTTACACCTTCAACATAATCGGGATGATTCAGAATAAAACGCGCTGCTGCGAGTTCCGCCTGAAAAACCTCTTCAAGAGGGAGATGCTCGTTGTGCCGTAAAAGTTTCAGGGTCACCACCAGTGCCGTGGGAGATCTTTCCGCCAGGCGATCAAAGACCTGGTCGCAAAGGCGGGTTTGTATACTGCATTGTCTCAGCGATTTTATGATTTCTACAAGAGAGCTTTTTCCTTCAAAATAGGTTGCCACCCATTCGTCCATATCGGTGTTGGCGGTAATGTCCTTTTTAAAAAATGGATCAAGTGCCGAGGCCAGCTGCTTTGCAGCCTGGTTCCTCGAACTCGGCAGGTTTGTCTCATATCCTTCCAAAATATTTATTAGTTCCGGCAGCCGATCCCATGGCGACAAATGGGTTGCAAATCCCACACGTACGGTTTCGGCTCCCTTCATTTCATAGCCAGTCAGCCCCAGATACTCGGGATAACCTGCAGGGCATTTGTCAAACATCCAACCGGTTGAGCCCACATCCGGGAAAAAACCGATTCTTGTCTCCGGCATGGCCATACGGGTGCGCTCTGTGGCCACTGCCATGTCGGCCGAAGCTGTCAGCCCCAGTCCTGCCCCCATGGTGATGCCGTCGGCAAGGACGATCACCGGTTTGGGAAACCCATGGAGCCGCAAGAGCATGTCGTACTCTTGTTCCAGAATCAGATCTGCACCCAAGGCGCTTTTCTGCTGTATGGCCCGGGCCAGTGCCTTAACATCTCCACCGGCGCAAAATCCTCTCTCACCGGCGCCATAAAACAGGACGAACCGGTAGCGTTCATCGGCCTCTATTTCGTCCAGGGCTTTCTGGATTGAACGGATCATTTCAAGGTTGAGGCTGTTCAACGCGCGAGGACGGTTGAGTACGATGCTCATCATCCGATGCTGCCGTCGAATCAGGACTTCCGATTCTGGCTGAACGTTTATCTCATTCAATTCTTTTTAGCTCCATTAATCAGATAGAAAGAAAAGCCTGTCAAAGGAACTTGTGAAGTCCGCAGGCAGAGCCGCTCGTTTTGAGTTCTTATCCGGAGGTGGCTCCTTGACGTCCGGGCTGCAACCGAAAAGGAACACAACTAGAATTATTATCAGATATCTCTTCATTTTCCCATAGATAACGAGATACCAGATGAGCGGAACCCCCCGGTTTGGGGGAAATGACGGCAACTCTTTCGGGGTATTACTTATTCTTCTATTATTTGATGTAAATTTTAAACGTGTTACCTATTATATCAAGATGTTCCTGTTGCCCGATCCCCATTGATAAAAGCATAAAATCATAAATGTCCCTTTAACTTCACAAAGATTTAGGGCTTGACACATCGGCACTCTATATGTACATTTAGTTGTACAGGAGGTGCCCAATGAAAGCGATATCGTATACAGCCGCACGACAGAATCTTGCAAAAACCATGGAAGAAGTATGCAAAGATCATGCGCCGGTTATTGTAACACGAAAACAAAGCGATTCAGTGGTCATCATGTCCCTTGAAGACTACACAGCACTCGAGGAAACAGCCTACCTCTTGCGCTCCCCCAAAAACACCAGACGATTAATCGAATCCATCGTTCAACTTGAAGACGGAAAAGGAACTGAAAGAGAGCTTATCAAGTGAAGCTAATTTTCTCTGACCATGCATGGGAGGATTACCTTTATTGGCAAAAGACCGACAAGAAGATTCTTCGGCGAATCAATACACTTATTAAAGAAATCAAACGCAATCCTTTTGAAGGAATCGGGAAACCCGAGCCACTGAAACATGCACTTTCAGGATACTGGTCTCGCCGTATCAATGACGAGCACAGAATCGTTTACAAAGTTGCTTCCGACGCTATCCACATCGCCCAGCTTCGATACCATTATTGAGTTTTTCAAAAGAATCAACAAGCGCGAGATGCGCTGCACCATCGACTTATATACTTATTTACCCCTATTTCCCCAAGTTATCTATTGACAATATACAAGCCATGACGTATTATATGCACATTAAGTACTAATTGTACATATTAAACAACTGAGGTAATGATCATGCTTAAAAAAATAACAACAGCTGACGCAAGAAAAAAATTTGCCAATATTATTAACCAGGTGGCTTTTGGCAATGAATCCTTTGTTCTAACTCGTCGGGGTGAACCTATTGCCGCCATTGTTTCCATGAAAGAACTTAAATTGTTGCAAGATTTAGAGGATCGAATTGATATAGAAGATGCGTGGAAAGCTAAAAATGAGCCCGGCGAACCGATCCCCTGGGAAGAGCTGAAAAAGGAACTTGAACTTTGAAATATAGGATAGAAGTCAAGAGATCTGCGGCAAAAGCATTCAAAAAGATTCCTAAGCCTGACCAAAAACGCATAAGCGAAAAAATCGATAATCTCGCTGAAAACCTTCCGAACCCGGATACAACCAAGATGAAGGGAAACAATCCCTTTCACAAAATTCGAATCTGAGATTACCGGATAGTTTATGAGATCCAAGATGATGTCCTATTGCTTCTGATTATCAAAATCGGCCACCGCAAAGATATCTACAGAAACCTCACCTAAAATTCATACCTTTATTCTTATAGCCTTATAACGGGTGCGAGATGAGTTGCACCCCATTCACCGTCCCCAGGCAAAATAGAAACTTATTAATATTAGGAGCGTCATGCCAATCCCATCAATTTCAGAACTCCTGACCTATGTATGTATTTTCGAGGTGTTATGAAAGCTCGGTCGTAATTTCAGATGCAACAATTTGAACATCGAACATCGAACGCTCAACATCGAACGTCGAATAAGGATATCGCTTCGCTCCATTAGATTATAAAATTGAAACACCGAAGGTGTACAGTCCTTCGATGTTCGACGTTGGATGTTCGATGTTGGACGTTCATTTTTTATTTTAG
>CAZBOB010000059.1:0-21775 GCA_964492995.1 uncultured Desulfobacteraceae bacterium
TTTTGCCTGGTTGAATTCCTCATCACTGATCAGATGTCCGGCTGTCAATTGACGGAGCTGACGAGCATTCTCAAGCACCTCGTCGAGGTTTATTGGGCGACTCGCAACTGCATTTTCAATGCACACGATAATCTCGCTATTGATGGAACGCCGATTTATTTCTGCGACTGCCTTAAGACGCTCATAAAGCTCATCAGGTATATTCTTGACCGTTACCGTTGCCATATCAAACACCTCCGAACGGTTTCATATTGAAACCATTATGCAACCATATGGGATTGTTGTCAAGCTTAAAACAATCTTGTGAGCCAGTCAACGGATCGCGCGGAGCGCCGCTTATCGAAAATCTAACCAGCGGCGGCTAACCTGTATAGACCAACAATAGTCTCCAGTAGATCATAGAAAGAAAATCCATCGACGAGATCGTTCTCAGCTTCGTCAACCCTCAGTCCATGTCAGAAAGTCCCGTGTCCGGACGCTCAGACAATTTTTCCACTTTTTGACGCTTCATCAGCAAACACCAAAAAATATTGCCTTCAAGATACCGTATCCAAAAATTGAAAAACAGTCCCTCAGTTCCTCACACCTGACGAATACAACCGTTTAATTTGCCATTTTAGTAAAAAGCAAGATTCATCATCTATGGGACTGAAAAATCTTATCATCATCATGCTGCATATAACCACAAATCAAGGTTTTATTGAGACAATAACATGCTGATATTATAGTTAAAATAGTTTTAATTCACTATTCAAGATTTGACACCATTTCTTTAATGCATTCATTTTTCAAATTCAATCCCTGAAAGTACAAGATCGCCTCTGTAGAGCATTAAGTTTACATGCTCGCCTATTATTTTCATTTTATTATATGTATTAAGTGTTGAACCTTCGTCAAATGTTGAAATTGCTTCATTAATCATTGAGTTTAAGTCTAAAATTACCTTGTCAAAACTCTCGCTTTTTGTCGTCAAATCTAATAATGTTAGTATTGATTTTGAGTCTTCAAGCAATTTTACCGATTTTTTAATATTATTCGATTTGTAATGTCTTTCGGCATCGTATATTTTTTGTCTAACAGTTGTAAGTGGAACGTAGTAGTCCTTTATTTCAAGTAGCCTATTTTTAGCTTGGTATAGCTTTTCTTGAATAGATTGTTGCTTGTTTTTGTTTGCTTCTGAATATGCGTCATCTATTAATAATAATGACTGTTCTATGCTGTTGTTAAAATAATCAAAATTAGTTTCCTCGAAGATAGGATTCCATTCATGTTTTTCTTGTTGGCAACCAAACAAAATTAACAAAATGAAGAATAATAGATATTTTTTAAACATATCATTCACCTTTTTTTGATCTACCATTTCAGTATATTTTTTAGTGCAATTTAATTCACCGGAAAATATTCTGTAATTTGTGATATAAGGTGATATTGCAGAAAAAATTCTGTGTTGATGTGTTCTGCAATAACAGTATATAGACTAACTGCAGAATATACGAGTAGGAAATTTATGAAAATATTATAAGGAAATCAATGCAGTATGTCAAGGATAATAACAGACGGAACCCTAAGAAATTATTAGATCTTGCAAGGGGAATATTAAGACGCAAGCATTATGACATCCGAACGGAAGAGGCCTATCTTGGGTGGATGAGACGTTATATACATTTCATAGCAAACCATACCCCAAGTATTTTGTTTTCAAATTCATGATCTTTCTTAAAGATTGAAGCCCTTTCTCTTTAATCCTGTTAGAATCCGAAAAGGATTTCAAAATTTCTTCAAAAGCATTTTCAATATCCGGGCCTTTGTGACAGATCAGGGCAATGTCTATATCTGCTGAAAGGATTTGCCGGAGAACGGTTTTGATATCATAATGTTTTTTAATGGCGCCCATGTCCAAATCGTCGGTCATGATGACTCCGCAATACCCCATTTGTTTGCGAAGAAGATCATCGGCAATGATCGCTGACAGGCTTGCGGGCCACTTGGCATCCATCTTTGGATAACGAATGTGAGAAAGCATGATTCCGGCCACGTTATTTTCTATGGCGGCTTTAAAAGGAAGCAGATCGGTTGTTTGCATAGCGTCAGCATCAATATCCAGATCGGAGATTTCATGATGTGGGTCGAGTATGATGCGGCCGATCCCCGGAAAATGTTTTGCCACCGCCATAATATTATTTGCCTGAAGATGGTCGATAACCACCGTTCCCAGTTCAGATACCCACATGGGGTCATGGCCGAACACACGGCTTGTCTGGACACTGTCTATGCCTTCGGGTGCAATATCCAATACGGGCGCAAGGTTCATATTGACTCCGATCTCTGTGAGTTCTGCAGCCGTGACCCGGGCAAAGTGAATCGCATCTTCAGGGCCTTTCATTTTGGGATTACCCGGGAACTGGGTGAACGGTTCTTTAAGTCTGGCTACTTTTCCGCCTTCCTGGTCAATAGAGATAAAGAGCGGCGGCTGGCCGCAGGAGCGGGCATATTCCTGAATAGATGAGCACAGATGTTTGATCTGGTCGGGATTCAAGAGGTTCCTTGCAAAAAGGATGATTCCGCCTACCTTTAAGGTTTTAATAAGGAATCTGAGGTCCGGGTTGAGTTCGGTTCCGTCAAATCCCACCATCAGCCGCTGGCCTGCCGATTGCTCATCTGAAAATGATGCAATATCCATTTTTATACCTTCTTTTTATGTCAAAACATTTCGCCACCAAGACACCAAGACACGAAGATGAATTTTAACAAACAGGTTTCCTTTGTGTCTTTGTGCCTTTGTGGCAATTTGTTCCGGTTTATCCGTGCCAGGATTTAACGAGCGAATACCATCCCTACCCAGTCTTTCTCAAATGCTTTCCAGGTACATCTAAAGCCATTCCGGGTGTAACTGTTCAAAACGTCCGTCACTTCATATGTTTTGATTCCCGAAACCACAACCATACCCTGTTTTTCTGTTATTTTTGAAATGTGAGAACAAAGCCGTTTAATGGTTGGATACCTGAGGTTGGCTGTTATCAGGGAAAATTTTTCATTGATATTTTCTATGTTACGGTCAAGGATCTGGATTTGATCTTCCATGTTGTTCAATATAATATTTTTTTTGGCTTCCGATCTTGAACAGGGATCGATGTCAATCCCCAATGCCTTTTTTACCCCTAACGATACTGCCGCTATTGCTAGAATTCCTGAACCGGTTCCAATATCCAGGGCCCGGGTAGGGTTAGTTTTAACGAAACAATTTTTTCCGGATAATGCCGCTTCTATTCCCCTGACGGCCAGCCGGGTGGTGGGGTGTTCTCCCGAGCCGAAAGACGCACCTTGCGCTATATCAATGACCACGTCATGGGATTTCGGCGGGTAACGCATCCCGGGCGGTTTAAGAACAACCCGTTTTGAGATGCGGGTGGGTTTGTTAAAGGATTGTTCCAGGAACGAACATCCAAATTTATAAGTATAGACCAGTTGGCGATCTGCCACCAGTTCATTTATGGCCGTTTTTAACAGTTTTTTAGGGACCGCAAATTTTTGGGAGAGTCTTTTTTCCAGTTCACCGTAAGTCAGCTTTTTTTTAGATTCAGAAACGGTTTCAAACACCTTTTGGCGGATTGCTCTAATATTCGTGGGCGCCTTTTCGACGTCTTTTTCAGATACGGTCAACATTTTTTTTATTTGCCCTGAAAAACCTGGTCCTTGGTGCCAGGTCAGAGTTTTCCGGCTCTGCCTGAAGAATCGCTGCAAGAGTTTGAAGTGAACTAAAGTTTAAAGTGAACTAAAGTTTAAAGTGAACTAAAGTTAAGGAATTCTGTTAATTATATAAAAACAGCGGAGCGAAGCGACACCATAACTTTAGGCACTTTAGTTCACTTTAGACACTTTTAACTTGTACGGCTTTAAGTAAAACAGCCCCTTTCAAGGGCAAACCAAAGCCTGGTCCTTTGGGTCAGGATTCTTTACTTACGTAATTGATATTTTCGCACGGCCCTGTTGTGATCTTTTATGTTTGTTGAAAACTGGTGCGTGCTGTCTTTTTTTGAAACAAAATAAAGGAACCGGGTGTCTGCCGGGTAAAGGGCGGCTTCTATGGCCTTGGTTCCGGCGTTTGCAATAGGCCCCGGAGGGAGCCCTTTGATTCTATAAGTGTTGTAAGGTGTATTTTCGACAAGATCTCTTCGGGTAATGTTGCCGTTAAAGTCTTCTATGCCGTAAATAACCGTGGGATCGCTTTCCAGACGTATTCTCCGCTTTAAACGATTGTGAAAAACCGAGGAGATAATGGGCCGTTCGACGGCCACACCGGCCTCCTTTTCAATAATCGATGCAAGTGTTACCACCTGGTGGATTGTAAATCCAAGGGTTTTGGCTCGATTTTTCCATTCCGGCTTGAACGCGGACCAGAAACGTTTCACCATTGAAGATATGATCTTTTCGGGTGTGGCGTCTTTGGTAAAATAATAGGTGTCGGGAAAAAGATACCCCTCAAAGGTTTGGGCATCAATTCCTTTGGAATGCACCAGATCGTCGTGTGTTGCGGCCTTTAAAAAATCTTTTTGGGTTCCGAATCCTGCCCGGGATACAACCTGTGCAACCTGCCGCAGGTTATATCCTTCCGGTATGGTGAGCCTGTGGAGACGGACCTTCCCCATGACAAAGATTTCAAGTATTATTTTTGGTGTCATGTTAGGGGAAAGGACATATTCTCCGGCTTTTATGTTTTTATCATAGCCTTTAATACGGGAAAACAACCTGAATTTGACTGGATGATTAATAACCCCTTTTTTATGCAGTATTTCGGAAAGAGACTTGAATTTCTGGCCGGGTTTAACAATGATAACCTGTTTTACAGGTTCGGCACTTGCGGGTTTGTCAGCGTATCTAAAGATATCCACATATACGGCTATTGCAACGAAAAACACAAAAATCAGCATGAATATGATAGTGATCCGTAATTTCTTCAAAGTTAAAACGCTCCGTTTAAGATGGCGTGTCAATTTTATTCTAAATCGCCAACATTTGTCAAAGGTATCAAATATTAATTGGACAGGGTAAACGCATTTGAATCCCAATACAGGGAGAACGCTCCACCACGGCGTGCATCTCTTTCCAACCGACTGAAACTTGTACTTAAGCGCCCGTAAGCCCAAGCCGCGCCAGAGTTATTACCTAAATCTTGCATGAAAATTAATGAGAATCTTCAGGTTAATTGATTGAACCGGATTTATACAACGTAATGTAATTATACGTTTTACCCAAATGGTATATGGTATAATGATTTTTTTTATTCATTAATTTTCACCCAAAGGGCGAGCCGGAGGCTTTCATCCGCTGCGTTATTAAGGGCTCGCAATAGCAGACTATGACTTCGCCCTTAAGTGCCTTGCATATGAAAACCTCCGACTCGTACAAGGCTCAGGTATTAAGAACAATCCATCGCTAAATTATCCCATTGATTTTTTCAATATTAAATCCCAATATCCGGTATCCAGCATCAAGTATCCAGTATATGTCTTGATTTCCTGGCTTTTATGTATATCATTAAATGATTGAATGGTAAAACCTAAATGATCAACGGCAACTCGTGAATAGTTAGTGCCCATCCATAAATCTATATCGGGCACAAATTAAGTTTCCAATTCAGAAATGAGCAATTTTTCGCAAGGTCAAGGCAATCAAGGAATTACGCGGAGGCGTACAAGTAGTACGTAGCACAAGTAATTCC
Organism: uncultured Desulfobacteraceae bacterium; assembly: GCA_964492995.1. Classification (GTDB taxonomy): domain Bacteria; phylum Desulfobacterota; class Desulfobacteria; order Desulfobacterales; family UBA11574; genus S5133MH16. Next base: position 5,720 of record CAZBOB010000059.1, read on the forward strand.
GCAGATTGACGCAGAGATTGCGGAAAAGGGCCTTTTCTGGATGGAAACTAGTTAAGGATGGATTGAACAGTATGAGTCGGAAGCGCAAAACAGATGAATCATACCAGGGATTTGAACAGGGGCCCATACGGCCGCCCAGCGAGGCTTACAGCCTGCTGATTCGTGTCACTCGCAACTGTCCATGGAACCGCTGTACGTTCTGTCCCGTTTATAAAAGATCACGGTTTTCCATTCGTTCGGTTGATCATGTTAAAAAGGATATTGACGCCATTCACACGTCTATTCAAATGATACGGAATATAGCCGACGAATACGGCCGTATTCGCCGAACCGAGATGCTTAAAGCAGCCGGAAATTATGAACAAACGGACCCTATAGCCTTCAACGCCGCCTTGAACTGGTTTGCCGGCGGAATGAATTCTATTTTTATCCAGGATGCGAACAGCCTGATTATAAAGCCATACGACCTTGTAGAGATTCTGATACATCTTAAAAACCGCTTACCCTGGGTTCAGCGGATAACATCCTATGCACGGTCCCATACCATTGCCCGGATCAAAGATAGTGATCTCAAGGAGATAAAGGATGCCGGCTTAAACAGAATTCATATCGGTCTTGAATCCGGCTCAGACAAGGTTCTCAAAATGGCTAAAAAAGGGGTTACCAAAGCAACTCATGTTAAGGCGGGTCTCAAGGTAAAAAAGGCCGGAATGGAACTTTCCGAATATATAATGCCGGGACTGGGCGGAAGAGAGTATTCAAAGATCCATGCACTGGAAACAGCCGATGCCTTAAACTGTATCAATCCTGATTTCATAAGGCTTCGAACCCTGGCGATTCCCAACAGTGTGGAGCTTTTCGATGATTGGGAGGCCGGTCGTTTTGAAAAATGCACCGATCTTATGATGGCCAAAGAGATTCTGCTTTTGATCCAGGCACTGAACGGTATTAACAGCGTTGTAAAAAGTGATCACATCCTGAACCTTTTTGAAACCGTGGAAGGCACGCTGCCCCAGGATAAAGAAAATATGCTTGAAATCATTCGCACATTTCTGGCAATGGAGCCCGAACGACAATGCGTGTATCAGGTGGGAAGGAGGCTCGGATTCTTTTCGCGTATCAGCGATATGGAAAGCCCTCATAGGCTGAAAAAGGCCGAAAAGGCCTGCCGACAATTTGGGGTTACTTGGGAAAATGTGGATGAAGTTATTGATGAGTTGATGAAAAGGTTTATATAGGTTTTTTTAAGCGTTCAAAGGTTCAAAGGTTCAGGGTTAATGGCGTTGAACCGTGAACCCTGAACGTTTATGTTTATTTAAAAAAAGAAAAGGAGTATATATGACAGAGGATAATGGAAGAATTACTTATTCGGATGATGGAAAACTCAATGTTCCTGATTTTCCGGTTATTCCCTTTATCGAAGGTGACGGCACCGGTCCGGACATCTGGCGGGCTGCCCGGCGTGTACTGGATGCGGCGGTGTCGAGTTCTTACGGCAGTGACCGAAAGATTCAGTGGCTGGAAGTTCTGGCCGGTGAGAAAGCGTTTAATCAGACACAAACCTGGCTTCCAGAAGAAACCCTGGAAAAGATCAGGATTCATCGCGTTGCCATAAAAGGGCCTCTGACGACTCCGGTGGGGGAAGGAATCCGGAGTATAAATGTAAGCTTGCGACAGGAACTGGACCTTTATGCATGTGTTCGGCCGACAAAATATATTCCAGGTATTCCAAGCCCCATGCTGAGGCCTTGGGACGTTGACATGGTCATTTTCAGAGAAAATACCGAAGATGTTTACATGGGACTTGAATGGAAAGCGGATTCTTTAATGGCGAAAAAAATCATCGATCTGGTAAAAATCGAGGATGGAAGGGAAATTCGAGCCGGATCGGGTATCGGTTTGAAACCCATCAGCCGCTTCGGAACCCGCCGTCTGGTGCGAATGGCCATTGATTATGCCCTTGAGCATAAAAAGGAAAGCGTCACCCTTGTTCATAAAGGAAATATCATGAAGTTTACCGAAGGCGCTTTTCGAACCTGGGGATACCAAGTTGCGCGGGAAGAATTCGGTGAACGGGTCATTACTGAAGAAGATCTGTGGGAAAAACATAACGGAGAAATCCCTCGGGACAAGATCGTGATCAAGGATCGGATCGCAGATGCCATGTTCCAGCAGATTCTTTTGCGTCCCGCAGAGTATGATGTGCTGGCAATGCCCAATTTAAACGGCGACTATATGTCCGATGCGCTGTCTGCCATGGTGGGAGGACTCGGGTTGGCGCCGGGAGCAAATATCGGTGACGGATATGCTCTTTTTGAGGCCACCCATGGTACGGCTCCAAAATATGCGGGACAGGATAAAGTGAATCCCGGATCTTTGATTCTTTCCGGGACCATGATGCTCGACTATCTTGGCTGGAAAGAGGCTGCGGACCGTGTGAGGGAAGGATTAGTAAAAACAGTGGAACAAAAGCGGGTCACCTATGATCTGGCGCGGCAGATGGAGGGTGCAGTTGAAGTCAAATGCTCGGAATTTGCAGAAGAAATCATCCGTAATCTTTAAATATGGAACCGGACAAATTCCTTTTAACCTTCCGGATCATACGGAAATTTTGCAAGTAAATGAACCGGAAACAAGAATAACCGCACCTGAATTTGCTTCAAGAATTGGCTATGCACTTGAACGGTTGGAGCCAAATCTTACAAACGTTGCCGTGGTGCTCGCGGATAAAACCCGTTTGTGCGGTTATCCGGAATTTTTGCCGGTGCTGCTCGATACGCTGGAGAACTTTGGGGCTGGATCGGATCGCATTACCGTGTTCATCGCATACGGCACTCACCGGCGCCAGACGGATAAAGAATGTCTTGCAGCCTACGGTGATACCTATAAGAAAGTACGATTTATTCATCACGATTGTCTGGATAATAATTGTTTTGTAAATTTGGGAAAGACCTCGCGCGCCACCCCGGTGCTTATTCGGCGCGATATTCTTGAAGCCGATTTTCTTATAACTTTCGGTGCAATTTCACACCATTATTTTGCGGGATACGGTGGCGGGCGAAAGATGATTTTCCCGGGGTTGGGCCAGAGAGAAGCCATATATCACAACCATGGGCTGTTTTTGGATTCAGAGCGTCACACCCTTTCTCCTTTATGTCAATCAGGTGTATTGGACAAAAATCCGCTGGCAGAGGATTTAGCGGAATATGAAACATTTCTCCCTGCCGATTTGGCCGTCCATGGAATTCTTGATAGTTTGGGAAATGTTTGCGATTTATTACCGGGCGCTGGAACCGATCATTTTCGGAAGGCCTGTGCCGAACATGGAAAAAATTGTGAGATTGTGTGTACGCGGGAATATGATCTGGTCATCGCGTCCTGCGGCGGATATCCAAAAGATATCAACTTTATTCAAAGCCATAAGGCCATAGATAATGCAGCAAAATTTGTTCGTGACGGCGGTCGGTTGATTGTTCTGGCAGAATGTCTTGACGGTGTGGGGTCAAAAACTTTTTTGCCGTGGTTTAAAATCGGCGATTGGGGGAGGGCATTCAACAAACTATCGGAAAATTATGAAGGAAACGGTGGTACGGCACTTTCCATGATGTCAAAATTACAGCGAATCAAAATTTTATTGGTAACAAAATTGAGTGATTCTGTCTGTGAGACCATCGGTGTTGAGAAAATTTCCATGGATCAGGCAAAAATGCATGTGAAACAATCAAGCGGACCCATAGCAGCAATACCAAATGCCGGACTGTTGATTAAACGTCCGGCTTAAGTATGGGTGAGCTGTAGATCCCCATATTTACTTGACATTAAGACGTTAAGAAAATAACCAATTAAAGAATGTATAATATAAAGCGTTGGAAAAAATGAGAGGGAATATGCATGGCAAAACCTAAGCTAAAAGCACATGTAATAAACCGGGAATGGTGTAAAGGGTGCGGTATATGTGTCCATTTTTGCCCCAAGAATGTACTGGAACTTGATGACGCGGACAAGGTGTTTGCCGCGCGACGTTCGGATTGTATCTGTTGCAAAATGTGCGAACTTCGCTGTCCCGATCTTGCCATCGAAATAGAAACAGAACAGGATGACTAATGAAAAACAAGAACATAAAATTTGTTCAAGGTAACGAAGCATGTGTGGAAGGCGCTCTGTATGCAGGCCTCGATTTTTTTGCAGGCTATCCCATAACACCCTCAACGGAAATTGCAGAGCTTCTGTCATACCGTTTGCCCCAAAAAGGGGGTAAGTTTATTCAGATGGAAGACGAAATTGCATCCATGTGCACTATTATCGGGGCGTCCCTTACCGGCAGTAAAGTCATGACCGCCACCAGCGGTCCCGGCTTTTCTTTGATGCAGGAAGCTCTGGGGTATGCGATTATGGCGGAAATTCCCTGTGTGATTGTCAATGTACAACGTGGCGGACCTTCTACAGGCATTCCCACTCACGTGAGCCAGGGGGATGTAAATCAGGCCCGATGGGGTACCCATGGGGACCATGCCATTGTCACGATTACGGCATCCAACCACCAGGATGTGTTTGAAACCACCGTTGATGCCTTTAATATTTCAGAAACTTACAGAACGCCTGTTATCCTGCTATATGATGAGGTCGTGGGACACATGCGGGAACGGTTACTGATGCCGGAACAAGGAGAACTTCCGTTAGTGGAAAGACTCCGGACATCCGTGAGAGAAGGTGTGGACTATCATCCCTATCTGCCAAGGGAAGACGGCCGTCTTCCCATGTCTGATTTTGGCGGTGTGCACCGCTACAATGTTACCGGCTTGTTTCATGACATGTGGGGGTTTCCGTCAGACAATCCAAAAATAGTTCATGGTCTTCTTCGCCATTTAGTGGATAAAATTCAGAACAATGTGAATCAAATCGCCCGGTTCAAAGAGTATTTCCTTGAAGACGCTGAGTGCATCCTGATTTCTTACGGGTCTTCAGCCCGGTCGGCCAATCATGTAGTGGCTAGTCGCAGGCCAAGAGGAGAACGGCTCGGACTTCTGGAACTCCAGACATTATGGCCATTTCCGTATGATCTTGTTCGAGAAAAATGTGCAAATGCAAAATACGTTGTGGTTGTGGAAATGAACATGGGCCAGATCATGCAAGAAGTAAGAAAAGCTGTCGACCGGCCCGAGAAAGTGTTTCTTGCCAATCGTATTGACGGTGTTTTTATAACACCTACGAATATTAGAGATATACTGCGGCTTATCCAGGGAAAAGGAGTGTAAGTTATGGCAATAAAGGATTTTCTCAGAGAAAGGTTTTTCCCGCATATATGGTGTCCGGGGTGCGGGCACGGGATCGTGCTGAACAGTCTTTTAAGAGCCATTGAAAAACTGGGAATGAGCAAGAATGAAATAGTAGTGGTTTCAGGGATCGGATGTTCGTCCCGGATCTCAGGATATGTTGATTTTCACACCCTTCACACCATTCACGGTCGTGCCCTGGCTTTTGCCACCGGTGTAAAAATGAGTCTTCCTGAACTGAACGTTATCGTTCCCATGGGAGACGGCGATGCACTGTCCATTGGCGGAAATCATTTCATACACGCGGCTCGAAGAAATATCGATTTGACCGCTATTGTCATGAACAATCGCATCTACGGTATGACCGGAGGACAGTATTCCCCCCTGTCGGGCTATGGAACCCTGGCAACCACGGCGCCATATACAAATATAGATTACGCTTTTGATACGGTAGAACTGGCTGCGGCCGCAGGCGCTTCTTTCGTGGCCCGCAGTACCACCTATCATGTTCAGCAATTAACTAAGATTCTAAGACAGGCTATTTTGCACGAAGGATTTTCAGTGGTGGAAGTGTTGTCCCAGTGCCCCACCTATTTCGGAATACAGAACCGTGCCGGAAGCGCAGTCGATATGATGGAGTATTTCAAAAACAATACCATACCCATTGGGTCCAAAGCCAAGAAAGAAAATCCCGATCTTATTGAACGGGGTGTTTTTGTAGAAAAAGAGATGCCGGAATACTGCAGTGAGTATGACAAAATCATTGAAAGGGCCATGAAAGGAAGAACTTAATAGTTTCGGCCGATTCAGATACGTTTTAACTAAATTCTGCAATAGCCGTTTTCGATAACAATTGATGCGGATTTTGGGTTTTTATGGAATCAAAGAGGTAATCATGGAAAGATGCAGATTGGTATTTTCAGGCTCCGGCGGGCAGGGCGTTATTACCGCTGCCATCATACTGGCTGAAGCGGCCGTACTTTACGAAAATCGGATTGCGGTGCAGTCACAGGCTTATGGACCAGCGGCCAGAGGAGGAGCCACACGCTCCGATGTTATTATTTCCAATTCAGCCATCAATTATCCCAAGGTAATCCAGCCCAATGTGCTGGTTTGTCTTACCCAAGAAGCCTACAATAATTTTTATCCCATCATACGACCCGGCGGGCTTTTGATTACAGACAGCCGTTATGTAAAGATTCAGAGAAAGGTCGATGCCAGGCAGAAAGAATTGCCCATGCACCAGGCAGTGATGGAAAAAATCGGAAAACCCATTGTATTCAACATCTGCATGCTCGGTGCCGTAATAAGCCTGACAGATCTTGTTAAATCCGAATCCATAATGAAAGTGCTTAAAAACCGAATTCCTGATAGTTTTTTGGAGATCAACCGCAACGCTTTGGATCTGGGGATAAAGCTGGCAGAGGATGTAAAAAGTTGATATGGATGCCGGGTTATACATCCATATCCCTTTTTGCCTTAAAAAATGTCCCTATTGTGATTTTTATTCCATAACCGATACGTCATTACATCCTGCATTTATAGATGCCTTAGTCTCTGAAATGCGCATGACCCGGGGCGGGAATTTAACGTTTGACACCCTTTATATCGGTGGCGGCACACCATCGGTTCTGGACGCAAAAACAATTGGAAAAATCATTGGGACTGCCCGTGAATCCTATGAAATTCTTGCCGATGCTGAAATCACCCTGGAAGTAAATCCCGGCACCGTTAGTTTAAATAAATTCGAGGGGTATCAACATGCCGGCGTCAATCGAATAAACATAGGGGTTCAGTCGTTTGATCCTGTAAATCTTCATTTTCTCGGGCGTATCCATTCGGGCCGCGATGCCCGCGCTGCAATAACTTGGGCGCAAAAGACCGGGTTTAAAAACATCGGGCTCGATCTGATTTACGGTATTCCGAACCAGACAAAAAAATCGTGGCTTATGGACTTGAAACTTGCGGTTGAGTCTGAGCCCCAACATCTTTCCTGCTATATACTTTCCTTTGAACCGGGCACTCCTCTATACAGAGACCGTCAAGAAGGTCGCCTTAAGCCTTTGGCTGAGCCCCAGGTATGTGAGTTGTTTGAGACCACCCTGGAATTTTTAAGCGACCATGGCTATGTTCAGTACGAGATATCAAATTTTGCACGCGGAAGCGTGGGCAGCTCCGGCCTCAAAGGTGCCGAGCTTAACCGGTCGCGGCATAATATGAAATATTGGAAATTTGTTCCCTACATCGGGCTTGGGCCTTCGGCCCATTCATTTCTGGAGCCGAAACGATACTGGAATTGTGCCGATGTGGAAAAATATATACAGGATCTTGAGGCTGAGAAACTTCCGCGTGCAGGAGAGGAACGACTCAGTATGGAACAGCTTGTGATAGAGGCGATTTACCTGGGGCTGAGACAGACAAAAGGAATTTTAATTGATGTTTTTGATAAAAAATTTGGCGTAAACTTTAAAACCATGTTCGAGGATATCATCACCGTGCTTGAAGCAAGAGGGTTTGTAGAGCTTTCTCAAAACCGCTGCGCGCTGACATCCAGGGGCATGCTTTACTTAGACAGCATTGCTGCCATGTTTATATAAAATGAGGGGTCGGGGAGTTTTTTCGATTCAATAGCTCCATGAATAATCAGCGACTCCATCATACAAACTCATACATAAGGGTTCGTAAAGAAAGAACAGAAAATATGGCTTTAAATAAATAGGTTATATGACTACTCGCTTAACGGGTTTTAATTACGAACACAAAATACCGCTGTTCTTTCTTAACGATCCCTAATGTATTCAAACAGTGTATGATTTCGCTGCTGATCATTCATTACGCTATTTACAAAGCTTTATAAGAAAAACACCCCGACTGCTGATATAAAAATGCTTTGCAATTTTATGTGGAGAGCGTTTTGATTAAAACTCCGATATAAAACCGGGCGTGACTCATGGGTGCGGCCAGATTGGCGCGATGGTTTGCCAGGATACCGCTTAAGCTGCTGTTGGTAATCAACCAGGGATCGATTTCTGCGGCATGGTGACACGATTCGATTGCATGATGAAGAACTTCGGCTCCCCGCCGGGATTCTACGGTAATCAGAAAATCTTCGAGAACCGCTTCCAGAATTGCATGCATTGAACTTGCAACGCCCTGGGCATAAAAAAAGTAATCATCCGCTTTAAAAAAACTTACCGAGCTTCCGTCATCCTCTTTAGTTTTGACCAGATTTTCTTCACAGCTCCCCAGCAGATCTTCATAAGCCATAAGCAAAGGGATTAAATTGTCGGTTCGGGTATGAAAGTTGGCTTCTCCTTTTTCAAGTTTTTCCTTGTATTTCCTGAGTTCATCAAGGCCGGCCTTGTATTTTGATTCCGGAGACGGGAACCAGTATCTGTCTGATTTGATCATAAACCAGTTCATGGCGCGTTCAAGATTTCTATCAAATGCTGCGGTGGTGCCTGTACGGGATATACGCTCGGTCAGGATAACAGCGGTTCTGCGGGTGACTTCCAGAACTCCCAACTGGAAATTATTTACGTTATCCGTAAAATCCAGGATATCATTGACTCGCCATCCCCAGAATCTGTCATTGAGTTCATAAGATAGGGGTTTTATGGTTGTCTCTACAAAAGCTACCCCTTTGAGTCTGGGTTTGGTTTCTACAACTTCGGGAAACCCATGCGTGGGTGGGGGTGCATGGCCGGGGACTGCCGTTTTCTCATGAGGGGAGGGGAGGGGATGTTCGGGTTTTTCCGCTGCCGCTTTTGGAGCTGCTGCCGGTGCGTGGGTAACGGTTTTAGCGGTCTCTTTTTTAGCTAGGTGAATCACTTGATCTGCTTTGACAATTCCCACAAGTCTATTGGTATTATCGATAACCGGAATTGTTTGTAAATGGTGCCGGTCGATCAAATTTTTTACATTCTTATTGCCCAGACCGGTGTTAACGGACATGACATCACTATCCATAAAATCTTCAAGAGGAGAGTCGGAAGCCGCAAACATCAGCTGTTGCATTGAAACCATACCGTGCAGTTTTCCGTGCTCATCAACAACAAATAGATGAAAGGGTTGCTTTATATCGTGGTGTTTCTCTCTGAGATGTTCCACGGCTTCTTGGGCAGTCAGCGCTTTATCAAGGGCAGTAAAATCCGGAGTCATGATGCCGCCGGCCGTATTCTTGTCATAATGGCGCTTTTTATCAGTCGCTTTGGATCCTTCAATCACCTCGGGGCCTTCAATCGCTTTAGGGGCCTTGGTGGCTTTGTCTGCAGAAGGAACCTCTCCGACAGGGCTGTCAGTTTTATGAGCGACCCGGACTTCAGAAGGCTTTTCGAAAAACCCAAGCACGGCGCCGAATAACCAGATGCCCACAACCGCTAACAGCGTACAGACGATTATTCGTTTGGTGGCAAATCGTTTGAATTCAGTTTTTTGATTATTACTTTTTTTGCTGCTGGTTGAATTTTCCATAATATCTCCGTCTCAGCAGTATTGACCCGAATTTCTACCTGAATCTTGCATGAAAATTAATGAGAATCTTTACCTTACGTATCTGAACCGGGTTTATACAACATCATGAACTTAGGGGCTTCGCCCCAATTGGAATAATGGCCCCGGTGAAATAGAAAAAAGTTTCACGGGGTAAAAATGATGGAGTAATGGAATGATGGGTTTGAATAGGAGTTTTTTACAATTAAAATGGTTTATTTCCGTCCTTACCCCCAATATTCCAATATTCCAGCATTCCAGCATTCCAGCATTCCATTCTGACTTGAGTCTATTGGTATGATCTATAAATTTCAAGTGAAAAATTGCCTTGTCACCGGTTTCTCAGTTTACGGATATCGCCGATACGGATGGTCACGTTTTGAGCATCAAAGTATTCTATCAACGGTATCAAGTACTTGCGTGATACACCGGTCATTTCTTTAAATTGTGGGGTTGTCATATCTTCATGAGATACAAGGAAGTCGACAAGCTTTTGCTGCAACTCTTGGACGGCCTTTGTATGGAAATAAAGATCTTCTTTAACATGGACAATCATCCCTTCATCCACTAAAAGCATGAGAACGTCTTTGGCCCGTGATTGTTCGAGGTTGAGAGTATTGCTCAGTTCTTTGAAATATGGCGGCGTGAGGCCGTTTTTACGGTAGGCATCAAGAATCCTTTCCCTGATATCCGCCTGGTCAACACCCAGGGAAACCGTATGTGAAGCCAGGCGGACCGTATTTTCCTCTGCAACGATCTCTTGGTCTTTTATCATCTGATTGAGTGTAAGATTAAAAAGCTTTGGATCCTGTAAACCCGGGAACTTGGACCTGAGTTCTTCTTTGGGCATACCGGTTTTAAGAGGATTGGCCCGATGGTAGCTGCCCAGGTAGATTGAGGTTTCCTCTTTGAGCCTGTGGGAGGTGTTTTTGTGAATATAAATCCGATTTTCCCTGTCAGCCAGAATAACCGTTCGTTTTGACATAAGATCCTGCATGATATTTTGAAGCTGTTTTTCATGCAGGCCGGTCATTATTTTAAGATCTGAAAAGACGATTCCCTGATAACCGGATTCATCCACATGATAGGAGATGATGCTTTCGGGGCTTTGATCCATCAACCCTTTTAACCCCTTAATTATTTCAGATTTGAACCGTTTATGCTTTTGCGGAATCGGGTTAAGGATATGCCCTCCGCCGATGGTGCGTACCGGGGAGTAACTTCGAATGACGAAACGGTCATCTTTTATAAGTGCCAGCGGGGAATCGATTCGCAACTGAGCCACGGCGGCTTCACCCGGGAGAAGTTCGTCTTTGTCGAGCAAAATCAGGATGCCAAGTACTTCACTGGTCCCGGTATGAAATCTGATTCGGGTACGGTTTTTGATCGGTTTTTTATTGCTGCCTATATAATCTAACCATACGTCCATCATGTAGCTCGGCTTTAATGCGCCCGGGTTTGACAGAACATCACCCCGATACACCGAGGCCTTTTCAAGTCCCTGAAAGTTAACGGCCGTTCGCATGCCGGCTTCAGCTCTGTTTACGCTGTGGTTGTGGACCTGAATCCCCCGTACTTTTGACGTAATACCCGAGGGATAGAGCATAACCATATCTCCCACCTGAACCTCTCCTGAAATAAGGGTTCCGGTAATCACGGTTCCGAATCCCTTCATGGTAAAAACACGGTCTACGGGAAGGCGAAACAGGCTGGAAGGCGGTCGGCTTGGCAACCGGGCGCCTAACTCGTCCAAGGTTTTGATGAATTCAGGTATGCCGTCACCGGTCACCGACGAAACAGACACGATCGGAGCCTTTTCTAAAAATGTTTCCTGGACAAAATCCTTGATATCCTCGATGACCAGCTCAAGCCATTCTTCATCCACAAGATCGGTTTTGGTCAAAACAACAAGTCCATGCTTAACCCCGAGCAGGGTGCAGATTTCCATATGTTCCCGGGTCTGGGGCATAACCCCTTCGTCCGCTGCAATTACCATGGCAACGATATCGATTCCGGTTGCGCCGGCCACCATGTTTTTTACAAATTTTTCATGGCCCGGTACATCAACAATCCCGAGATGCTGTCCGCTGGGAAGATCCAGGTGAGCGAATCCCAGTTCAATGGTAATGCCGCGGCGCTTTTCTTCTTTTAAACGGTCGGTGTTAATGCCGGTCAGCGCCTTGATCAGCGCCGTCTTTCCATGGTCGATGTGTCCGGCGGTCCCGAGGATTATTTGCTTCAACTTTTAAATATTCCTTAACTTTAGCTCACTTCACTCTATGTTCTTTTTTCTTTTTCTAAAGTACTCCAGAACATATGCCATACCCACCAGAAAAACGGCGAGCCCTGCGACATAAACAATTTCTACTTTTCCATAAAACATACGGGTCAAAACAACCGCAAAAACAGCACCAAATACCGCTCTGATGATAAAAATGTTAAATTGAGTCACGGAATATCCTTTTAAAATTGGTTAAAACCCCAAGTTTAGAAACATATATTAGAAGGTAAAATTAATCAACATCAAGTTTGTACAGAAATATTTTAAATGTGCAGGGATAAAATAGCTTGAAATAGACTCGGCAATCTGATAAAAAAGTTTTTTATGTGGTGGGTGTAGCTCAGTCGGTAGAGCACCAGGTTGTGGCCCTGGATGTCGCGGGTTCAAGTCCCGTCACTCACCCCATTTTTTTTTAAAAATGCGCCCGTAGCTCAGCCGGACAGAGCGCCGGACTTCGAATCCGTAGGCCGCAGGTTCGAATCCTGCCGGGCGTACCAAAAAAATATAGGGATAACAGTAGGTTAGGAAAAAAATCGGCTCCGCCAAGCTGAGCCTTTTTCGCGTTTTTTGAAGATTTTTGCCATTAAAAAAATCGTTCAGGAGAGTTTATCTCATAAATCATATTTTTTTTTCAATGCGATGCAAAAAAGACCCAATATTTTTACCCAGCCTGCCCCGTAGCTCCGGCAGATGGTACTGGGGTAAGTCCGGCAGATCTTACCGGGGTGAAACTTTTTTCTATTTCATCGGGGCCAGTATTCCATCATTCCAATTGTGAGTGAAGCGAACTAACTTGAATCTATAACAAGCTATAAGCAAAATTTTCAAAGATATTTCTATCGAACTTACCTGCTTCAACGTCTTTTTTAATTAACTCTAATGCGTTCAAAGGGGCCATGGCACTTCTATATGGCCTATCATCATTTGTAAGGGCTTCATAACAATCAATCAAGCCTATGATTTGAACTGTTTCTGATATTTTTTTCTTTCCATAAGGATAACCGCTTCCATCCAGTCTTTCATGATGATCCAACGCCGTAAATTTAATCTTTTTATCTTTAAATGTGCAATTACTTAAGATGGTATAGCCCTCGATTGTATGTCGTTGTATTTCTTTGAATTCCTCTTCAGTTAATCTTTTTGGCGATGTAAGTATTTCAGTATTTGTATTTGTCTTTCCAACATCATGCAGCAGTGCACTTAAACCCAATATTTTTTTTTGAGGCAAAGAATAATTAACATAGAAAGCATAACCGAGAACAAGGGACATCACATTAATTGAATGTAACACAGTTGTATAATCCTTGGTTGTTACATCCAGCAAATGTTTCATTACATCATAGTGTTCGGTATATTCACTTACTATAATATTCATTGTCTCTGACATACCTTCAAGACTACCACTTTTTGGTTCTGAGAGTGTTTCTTCCATTATATTTAAGAGAGTCTCTTTAACTTTTTCCGGATTATCGGATCGAATATCTTTCTTTAGCTGCTGATTAAAAACTTTTTGGACTTCCTGAATGCCTCTTATTTTATCATCATGCTTAATGTACAACTTGTCAGGGTATAACCCTTCATCAATCCGCATATCAAATAATGTTATCCCCGAAGATTTGTACAAAACAAACTTTTTATCTTTAGTACAATAATAAAGAGGAACATCTTTATAAAAATTCAACAGAGATTTTCTTGCCGGAATGTATTCCTGCGCCATTTAAAGCCTCTATAAAATCTTTCACATTTTAAACAAATGAGGGGTCGGGTAGTTTTTTACATCCAATAGCTTCATGATAAATCAACCACTACATCATACTAACTCATACATAAGGGTTCGTAAAGATATAACAGAAAATATGGCTCTAAATAAATTCCTGAATCTTGCATGAAAATTAATGAGAATCTTTAGGTTACTTATTTGAACCGGATTCATACAACATCATGTAATAATACGTTTTACCCAAATGGCATATGGGATGATGATCTTTTTTATTGCAAATTTATTTTGGAACCCATAACATATACATTTAATTGCAGGTATACTTCTGGAGGAAAAAGTCCAACAGTAATTTCTGGAGATGATTCAATTTTCCAAATTGCATACTCCATTGGCTCATCGGCATTGAATTGGAAGAAACTGTGTTATCTACTTCAAAATCCAAAACAGTTCTAACCGGCAACTTCTTCAAATAAAAATCACCAACCGTCGAAAATATTTCGATCTCAATCGAGCCTTTTGTTTGTTCACTATTTTCTATAAACTGGAAGGCAAGCCCACCTTTACGGATGTCTTTGATTTGACGCAAGTTTTTGTAATCAGGCGTTGAAACGGCAAATGCACCTCCCTTGACCTTGAATCGCTTGTGTTTCCTTCTCTCAATTAACTCTTCCTTGTTTCTCATGATTAGTATCCAAATAGTCTTTTTATATCTATTCTTCCTTATATTGCCATTCGTTTATATTTTTATTCATGCACCATATAACCGGCTAATATGCATCGTGTCAATCGGTCAAAAGTATGATTTTTTCGTATTTTTCAGGTCGAGTTTCTAATACTTTAGTATTAGACAGGGTAGGGGGTACTAGGAAATTTCTAATACTTTAGTACTAATATTTTTTAATAGTGGGGTTTGTGAATCAGAATATTATGATAGTGAAATAATGACACTAGTCCCATCACTTATATTTCCGGACCTATGTGCCCATATTCGGTTTGGCATATTACGTTCTCAAGGCCTTTGATAGTAAGGATTTTGTGGATTTTAACCATTTCATAATAGTGGGGTTTAACGAGATCGAGCCTTTTAAACTCCGGCCGATAGTCCAAGACGCAAACTTGGATCTCAGGATCTATTTCATATAGCCGCTCTCCTATCAATTCGATTTCTTGCGGCGGTATTAGTTCTTTATTGTAAGGAATTCCAACGCCGGTGAAAACGCTGTCTTTGTATCTTTCAATCAGGTATTGGACTGCATCCCATGCTGTATTCAAGTACCGTTCTGCCATTGCTTTGTTTTCGATGGCAGTGATTTGCATAAATGTTTCCGGATAATATCCCTTAAGGTCCGGTCCTATATCTGACATTCCTGCCTCAACCAACTGATCGATATAATCCCTTGTCAGGATAGTGGTGTTTGTATCCACATGAATCCTTGCATTCGGATCAGGGTTAAGCCTTTTTAACTCGGTCACATATTCCACAAGCTATCTCCTGTTTAAAGTACTTTCACCTCCGGAAATGGCCATCCTGTCAACTCCAAATTTTCTTCTGGCGGCTGTCATAAGCTCTGCCGCTTCCCTTGGGGTCAATGGCTTGCCCTGTCCTGAATAAGTTGTCTCCCAGTTCTGGCATTGGGGGCAGCGGAGATTACAACCCGAGGCAAAGCAGGCAACCTCTATGTATCCGTGATGGCCCTTCAACCAATAGGGCGTTCCCACACCGCCCACGGTATGTCCGCCAAAACCATGTATTATTCTCTTTGGGGGGTAATCTTGAGGAAGCTCTGTGTTGACTCTAAGCCCCTTGGCTACAGGAGTAATGCAGGCGGGTTTTAATTCATTGTTCACCTCAACAGCACAACTCCAACAGCCTCCGACCTCACAGGGTGCGAATAATGAGCCTTTCTCCGGATAATTTGTTACCGTGTAGCCACTTATTTCCAGTGCTCTTTTGACGGTTATACCTTCAGGCACCTTTACCATCTTCCCATCCAACTGTACTGAAACTTCTTTGCTCATTATCAGGCTCATTATTTTTTAATTATTGACAACATGTTTTTCTATAATACATATTTTCTTTATGGCAATAAAAAGTGAATACAACAAAATACAGCTCTATTCAACCAAGGATGGCTCACAGATCAAAGAATTGATGCATCCAAAAGTACATGGCAACAAGAGGCAAAGTCTTGCGGAGGCTTGTATTCCGATCGGTTCTAAGACCTTGCTCCACAAGCATAAAACAAGTGAGGAACTCTATCATATTAAATCAGGGAGAGGTCTTATGACTC